>JAZKYQ010000018.1:0-47027 GCA_045612205.1 Acutalibacteraceae bacterium
ATTCGTCGGGGTTGTTGCCCTTGAAGGGTTCCTTACCGATGAACTTCTTGATAGCTTCGCTTACTGCGGGAATTCTTGATGAACCACCAACCATAAGAACCTTGTCAATTTCTGAAGCGTTGAGGCCTGAGTCGCTCATTGCCTGACGAACCGGACCCATTGTTGCTTCAACAGGGTCTGCTGTAAGCTCATTGGACTTTGCTCTTGAAAGAGTTGTTTCAAGGTGCTTGGGACCTGTTGCGTCTGCTGTGATATAGGGAAGTGAAATTGCTGAGGTTCGAACGCCTGAAAGCTCAATCTTAGCCTTTTCTGCAGCTTCCTTGAGTCTCTGCATTGCCATCTTGTCGCTGCGAAGGTCTACGCCCTGCTCTGCCTTGAAGCCTGCAACAAGCCAGTCAATGATTCTCTGGTCGAAGTCGTCACCACCGAGACGGTTGTTACCTGCAGTTGCAAGAACCTCCTGAACACCGTCACCCATTTCGATGATTGAAACGTCGAAGGTACCGCCGCCAAGGTCATAAACCATAACCTTCTGATCTGTTTCCTTGTCAATGCCGTAAGCAAGAGCTGCTGCTGTGGGCTCGTTGATGATTCTCTTTACTTCAAGACCTGCAATCTTACCTGCGTCCTTTGTAGCCTGACGCTGAGCGTCGGTAAAGTAAGCGGGAACTGTGATAACAGCTTCTGTTACCTTGTCACCGAGGTAAGCTTCTGCATCGCTCTTGAGCTTCTGAAGAATCATTGCGGAAATCTCCTGAGGAGTATAGTTTTTGCCATCAATTGCAACGTGATAGTTTGAACCCATCTGACGCTTGATTGAAGCAATTGTTCTGTCGGGGTTTGTAACTGCCTGACGCTTTGCAACCTGACCTACCATTCTTTCGCCTGTCTTTGAGAAAGCTACAACGGAAGGAGTTGTTCTTGCGCCTTCTGCGTTAGCAATAACAACGGGCTCGCCGCCTTCAATAACTGCTACGCATGAGTTTGTTGTACCTAAGTCAATACCGATAATCTTTGCCATAATAATTACCTCCAAAATATAATAATAAGTTTATTTTTGTGTTTAATTTGCATTTATTGTTTTTCGGCCCTCGGCCCTTGGCCCCAGGCCCTGATGCCGAAAGGCATCCCTGACTACTTACTACTGACTACTTTATGCTGTCAGTTAGCTACCTTGACCATTGCCGGTCTTAATACCTTATCGCCGAGCTTGTAGCCCTTACTGAAAACCTCTGCGATTGCATTTTCAGCCATTTCGGGATCATCGATGTGCATTACACCGTTGTGGAAATTGGGATCGAATTCCTCACCCGCTTCACCGAAGGCTTCAACACCGAGCTTTTTGAAAGCTTCCATAAGGCTTGTGTAAATCATTTCAACGCCCTTTTTGTAGCTTTCAAAATCGGAATCGGTTACGCCTAATGCTCTTTCAAAGTTGTCAACAACTCCGAGAAGCTCTGACATACACACAGCCTTTGCATCAGTGTAAATTCCTTCCTTTTCCTTGGTGGAACGCTTTCTGTAGTTATCGTACTCTGCAAGAGTGCGGATATGAGCTTCCTTTGAAGCTGCAAGCTCCTTTTCAAGTGAAGCTATCTTTTCGGTTGCTTCGTCCGCTTTTTCTTCAGCTGCGGCTTCTTCAACCTTTACTTCTTCCTGCTGAGGCTCATTTTTATTTTCAGCCATTATTAATCCTCCTTACGAAGTATCTTTATTTATTATTAATCCTCAAAGGTGTCCGTAAGCATTTTACTTACAAGATCTGTGAGATATTCTATACTCGGGATAAGTTTTGCGTAATTTATTCTCGTCGGGCCGATAATGCCGATTACACCACCGTCGTGACCCTTGATGGAGTAACGGGAAATAATCATGCTTGAATTTTCCAGCTGACGGTACATATTCTCCTTACCGATGATAACATCAAGGGGATTTTTTGAGCTCGACAGCGCTCTTTCAAGCTTATCCTTTTCATCGAAGAACTGCATCATCTCATAAGCGTTGTTACCGAATTCCCTGTGGTGAAGAAGATTCTGTTCACCCTCGAGTCTGATTTCCGCCTGAAGTGCCTGATTGGCAATATCTGCAAGAACAACGAAAAGCGGCGACATCGCAAGTGCATTTGAGCCAAGAGAAGCAACAAGAGTCTGAATCATAACCGTTCCCACATCGCTTACAGGTCTTCCGATGAAGCACTCATTTACAATATCGTAGAAGCATCTTACCATATCCTGAGTGATTTCGGTTTCAACCTTGCAGATGCCGTTTTTGATGATTCCCGAAGAGGTCATCATAACAATCATTGCAATTCTTGTTCCGACAGGCATTATCTCAATATGCTTGATTACTGCGCCCTCATCGGTGGGTGTTGTTGCAACGGCAGCACAGCCTGTAAGTCTTGCAAGCATCTCCCCTGCTTTTTCAAGAAGCTTATCGGGGCTTCCCATATAGCGCTCAAGCTCATTTCTGATAAGCTCTCTTTCATTTTCGGAAAGCTCGCTTGTGCTCATCAGGTTATCGATATAATATCTGTAGCCTGCCTGAGAGGGAATTCGTCCTGCCGAGGTGTGTGGCTGCTCGAGCAGTCCCATTTCATGAAGCTCGCTCATTTCGTTTCGGATTGTTGCCGAGGAAACGGAAATCGGCAAGGCTTCCATTAGAAACTTTGAACCGATCGGCTCACCTGATTTGATATACTGCTCAACAATTGCCGAAAGAATCATCTCTTTTCTTTTGCCAAGCTCCATGCTTTCACCTCCTGAGTCTGTCTGCTATGTTTTAGCACTCTTTACACTCGAGTGCTAATCTCTGTCATCAATATACTCCAATTGCTAAAAAAAGTCAATAGTAAAAATAAACTTTTTCAGAAAAATTTTTAAAACAGGTAAAAATACACCCTGCAAAACGCTTCAGTCTTACAAGGTGTTTTTGATTATTATTTGCTTTTACAATCTGTCAGGCAGTTTTAGTGTGATAAATAACTCTGCCGTTTTCATATACGGTATAAACCTTGCCGCTGTTAATCAGTGACTGAAGAAGGTTTTTCACCATTGTGGCGTACATAGCGTACTTCGGCATTCTCATATCAATTTCCTGATCCTTAACCACAAGCTCAAAGAGGCTTTCAAAGCTCTGGGACTGGCAAAGTTCAAATACCATCTGCCTTTTTTCCCTGAGCTTATCAGCATTGTACTGTATAAGCTCACTTATATCCTCTGTCGGTGAGCAATGGGAAGGCACATAAAGCTTCGCCTTTACACCCTTGAGCATTTCAAAGGTCTCAAGGGACTTGTCAACATCGTGAAAGAAGGGTAATTTATAATTCTCCCAGGTATATTCGGATATAAGCGAATCAGCAAGAAAAAGCACATCATCAGCAGTTCTTACACCGATCATCTCAAAGCTGTGACCTGGAAGGGAAATCACCTGAAAGCCTTCGGGAAGATTATCCTCAGTGATAACCTCCGCTTCCGACGGTTCAACCTGAAAAAAGGCATTTCTCAGCTTGTCCACGCTAAGACCTGTATTATAAAAGAGGGGCTCCAGATCAGGCTTCAGGATAAAGCCCTGCTCAAGCCTTGTTGATAAAATTCTGCAGCCGTATTTATCCTTGAAGTATCTGTTTCCGCAGATGTGGTCAACATGGCAATGGGTATTTATGATCATTCTTACCGAAAGGCCCATGCTCTCAAGGAGCTTGTCAAGGCCCGTAACCATACGCTTATGATCACAGGAATCAATAAGAACAACCTCTTTATCGTTCAAGCGGTAAATTCCCACATTGGAATATGCCTCATAAAAAAAGGTGTTTTCTGCAAGCTGTTTTATCTCAAACATTTTTATCTCTCCTATAATAAATACGACAAATTGATATTGTTTTTAAGCTTCGGTTGTGCTATCATTATATATAGAAAAAACAAACGAAAGGAGGATTAGTCATGGTGCTCGGAATTGCCGGCTCACGAAGCATTGAGTTTTCTCTTCCCGAAGAGCTTATGCCCGAAAAAATTGAGCGCATTATAACCGGCGGTGCAAAAGGCATTGACATAAGCGCCCGTGATTACGCACTTCTTCATAACATTCCCGTGACGGAAATTCTTCCCGAGTACGACCTTTACGGTCGCAGAGCTCCTTTGAAAAGAAATGACATCATAATAAAGCATTCAGATATGATATACGTTTTCTGGGACGGAAAAAGTCACGGCTCAGGATACGTCATCAACAAATGTCACGAGCTTAATAAGCCCTGCAAGGTTTTCCTTGTAAAAAACGGAAAATTTACACCTTTAAAATAAGTGCCCTACTGAAAAATCAGTACGAGGCACTTTCTTTGTTTTAAAAAAATGAGTGAGCCTGTAAGCCGAGTTCTGTCTTTTAAGGCAATTATCTATCTAGGCCGCGGATTGCTCCGTGGCTCAAGCCACCCGTCGGTTTTCGCCCAGCTGACGTATCATATCCTGTCGGTGTTGCTCCGGGTAGGGTTTACATGGCCACACAGTCTCCTGTGTGCCGGTGAGCTCTTACCTCTCCTTTCCATCCTTACCGTATAAACGGCGGTTTATTTCTGTTGCACTTTCCCTAAGGTCGCCCTCGGCGGTCGTTAACCGTTACCCTGCTGTATGAAGCTCGGACTTTCCTCACGTTTCATAAATGAAACCCGCAACTGCCCAGCTCACTCACAAATGGTATTTTACAATAAACAAAGAAAAAAGTCAAAGGCTTTGAGGAATTTTTTTCAATCTGTCCTTTTGCGACAAATCCTTACAGAATAACCTTTTTTATAAAACACTTGTTAAAACGCAATAAATGTGATATAATTACTAAATTAAAGAAGGAAATTACGGAGGACGATATGGACGATATTTATTTCACCGACAAAAAAGGTCGCCGTAACGGCAAAGAAAAAAAATCGGACTCAGAGCGCTTTACTCAAAGCGATTATAATGATATACAGTCAAACCCTTCCCTCAGAAAGCGTTCACCGCAAGCTCAGAAGGCTCCCGTGAAAAAGGACTTCAGGGTGCACATTTCCGATGACGACTTTGACAGAGTCACTCACATAGACAGAACGCCGAAAGGAAGAAAGCAATCTGACATTCCTTCTCCCCCTCAGTCAAGAAGACCTTCGGGAGAAAGAGCAGCAGGCGACATTCCTTTAAGCCACACTCCGGCTCCGAGACCTCAGAGAGTTCCTGCTCCCCCACCGGCCTCAAGACAGCCTCAAAGGCCCCCGGTTGCACCCGTCAGAAAGAAAAAAAGCAAGGTAGGCGGAAAAATTGCCGTTGCTCTTTTCATCGTGGCCTTTACTCTTATTATCGGACTTTTCGGTTACGGTTATTCCATTCTCGGCGAAATCAATTACGACAATTCAATCGTAAGCAACGCCTACATTAATAAAAATGAGCTTGCAAGCAGCTCATCGGTAAAGAACATTCTTATCATCGGCAGTGATGCAAGAGATTATGACGGCACTGAAGGTCAGCGCTCCGACTCAATGATACTTTTCTCAATTGACAAGAAGCACAGACAGATAAAGCTTACTTCCTTCCTTCGTGACAGTTATGTTTACATCCCCGGTATCGATGAAAACGACAAGCTCAACGCCTCTTTCAGCTATGGCGGACCGCAGCTTACAATGGACACTCTCGAATATAACTTCGGAGTGGATATTGACCATTATGTAATCATCAACTTCAGCCTTTTCACTCAGCTGATTGACCTTCTCGGAGGTCTTACCGTTGACGGAATCACGGAAGAAGAGGTTGAGTATATGACAAACACCGTTAAGATTCCCAACCTCAAGGTCGGCACAAACAACCTTACAGGCGGTGCGGCATTGTGGTACTGCAGAATCAGATACCTTGACGACGACTTCCACAGAACAGAGCGTCAGAGAAAGGTTATCAAGTCAGTTGTGAAAAAGGTTGCTTCAACAGACCTTTTCACCCTTATGGATATTGTCAGGCAGGTTGTCCCCAACATTTCAACGGACATTCCTCAGACAGAGCTTCTCTCCCTCGGAGCAGGCGCAGCACTGAGCTTTCTGAGATATGACATTGTTCAGCAACAGGTTCCCGCAGACGGCACCTGGAAGTACGGTGACGTTGACGGCTCATCGGTTATCCTCGTAAATCTTGAAGCAAACCAGCATGTAATCAGAAGCTTCATTTACGAAAAGCAGGCTGACAATCAGTCGATCGAAATCCCCGAGGATATCGAGGACGAATACTACGGTGAGTATAATTATTACGATGATTATTATTACTACGACGATGAGGATTACTATTATTAATCAAAGAATCAGCAGATGCTCATAACGAACATCTGCTGACTTTTTTATTTCTTTTTTCTTTTAAATTTTGAAAGAAGGGCGTCAAGCTTTGCAAATTCTGCTTCAGCCTTTTCGGCATCTCTTTCAAGACTTTCCTCTCTGTTGTAATTGAGAAGATCACAACCGCATTCACAGCAGTTCTGTTTTATGTAGAATATGCTTAATTTCTTTTCGCACTTAGGACACTTACCTGCCATTATTCTGCCTCCTTTATGATTGTTTCCTGTCTTTTACGGTTTTCCTCCTGAATCATTCTGAGCTTATCGCCTTCAAGGTCATAGAAGAAATAAGGAATAAGCGAAAGAAGACCGAGCACGGTGGGAATACAGGTTACAAGACCCCACAGCCAGAATAGGGTGTTTACACCGCTGTTTTCAACAAGCTCAAGATTTTCACCTACCTGAGCAACACCTACAAGAGGCATTATAAGAGCCGCCATTGAAGCTGAAAGTGAAGCAGTAAGCTTACCTACGAAGGTAAGAATCGAGAAGGACATACCCTCATTGCGCTTGCCTGTTTTATATTCCATGTAATCTACAGTTTCGGCAATCATCTTTGTGGGAATAACCATCTTGACCGAGCCGCTGATTGCACCTGAAACGCCCTGAAGAGCGAGCAAGGGAACAATGATAGCAGGGTTTGTGTAGCACTTACTGCCGGCAAAGAACACACCAACTGTTACAAGTGCATGGAAAAGTGACACTCTTATAACAATCTGCTTTGAGCTCCAGCGCTTTTCAAGTATTGTCATAAGCGGATAGGTTGCCCAGCCCATAAGCGTACCGGGAAGACCTGCAAGGATTGAAAGGCTGTTGATACCAAGGGACATAGTGTAGAAGAAGGTTGTGAAGGTTCCTCCGATGCCCTCGATTGTGCCGATGACATTTGAAAGAGTGATAAGAAGTAGGGGTCTGTTTTTGAAAAGATAGCGGAAGCAGTCAAGAAGCTTCGGCTCATCGTTGGACTGCACAACTCTTTCCTTTGTGCAAAAGCCCGAAAGAGAGAAAAGACCCATACCTACAGTACCTGCAACGATACCGAGGATAAAGAAGACCTGTGACATTGAAAGAGGAATTTTTCCGTTACGCGCAAGGTCAACACAAGGAATGATAACAAGGCCGGGAATACCGCCGATAATGCCTGAAATAAGTCTTGCGGACTTGATGGCTCTTGAACGGTCATCGGGATTGGGCGAAATAGCAGCCGAAAGTCCCCAGAAGGGAATGTCACCGATTGTATAGAAGAATTCCCACAGGAAATATGTAATGCACATATAGATTATCTTTTTTGTTTCGGTAGCATCACCTAAAAATACGGGGCCGCCGAAGAAAAGAATTGTTATGATTCCGAGAGGAAGAGGCACAAACATAAGATAGGGTCTGAGCTTTCCGTAGCGTGTTCTTGTTCTGTCAACAATCGAGCCCATAAGAGGATCATTGAAGGCATCCCACAAGCCCATTACGAGAATCATCAGTGCAACCGCTTCCGCAGGCACACCGAAAATTGTGATAAGGAAAAAGTTGAACTGTGCCCTTATCATATTGTAGCCGATACACTGGCCGCCGTTAGCAATGCCGTAAAGAAGGGTTTCCTTCACGCCGACATAGCGCTTCTGTTTTGTTTCTGTCATAATTTTTCTCCTTTCAGACACAGTACATTGCACCGGTAAACGCAAGCAAGGTGTCTGTTTTTTCATCAATATCTCCCCATAATTCAAGGGAGTACCACTGACCTTTTGCAAAATCGAAGGTCAGATTTTTTTCATTTGCCGAAGCTTTTTTTACAATTTCAGAGCCCTTTGAAATAATTCGGATTTCCTTAAAGTCAAAGTGCTGACCGGGAGCAACCTCTCTAAGTCTTTGCGTATCAATTTCAACTGTCAGAGCATGCTCGCCACAGCTTATTTCATCGCCCACGGAAAGCCCGTTTTCTGTAAGGAAGGTGAAGCGAGGACCTGTAGTAATTGCGGTTCTGCCCTCTCTGATTGCCTTTTTCATCCCTTGTGACGAAAGCTTCTCACCCTCACAAAGAAGATAGGTGCAGGCACCAAGGTTGATGTCACCATCAGTTCTGTGCCAGTCTCTGCCCATTGAAGGAGCTATTCTGTAGCCCTTGTCAAGAAGGCTGTGCCATAAGGCTCTTGCCTTTTTGTTCGGAGCGTTGAGGTAAGGACATCCCTCAGAGAAAACCTCAATATAGGAAACATTTTCCCACTTTGTGATTTCATAATCCCAATGTCCGCCGGTACAGATAGGTGTACCGAGCTGATAAGGATGAGCAATACCCACAACTCCTCTGCTTTCACGGATTTCTTCAATTGTGGAATTGATAGAGTCTATATCAAAAAAGTCAATGATTTTTTCCGTTCCGAGGCAGAGCATATGTCCGTGATAGGTTGTGTATTCAATGCCCTTTAAAACGGCAAGCTCTGTTTCTTTATCTGTTTCCTCCCAGCCCGAAATAGTGTTATGGTCTGTAAGGCAGATGCCCGAAAGCCTTCTGCTTTTAGCCGCCAAAAGAAGCTCATCAACGGTAAATGAACCGTCAGAGTGAAGAGTGTGACAATGAAGCTCACAGGGATACCATTTTTTCATTTCAGCACCTCACCTTCAAGCTTTATACTGCAGGTGCACTTTTCCGTCACAAGAGCGTGAACATTAAGGCACAGCTGCCATTCGCCCGCTGTTATCTCACCCTTGAGGAAGCCGACCGAAGCAAAATCCCCGCTTATTTCGTGATACTGACTGTCAGCCTGACGGTGAGCAGCACCGCGGAAGCCTTCGGGAGATCTGAGATAAAGAGTAACAAGATTCTTAAGAGGCATAAACTCCTCGTAATCCGTGTATTCAATCCATTCTTCCCCTGCATCGCGGATAAGATTTTCCTTTATAAGCTCAATGCTTTTCTTCTCATCCTCAAGGATTTTCGGAGAATAGCTGTAGGTTATAAAAAGCTTGTTTACATCCTCCGGCACAATGAAAGGAATTATCCTTGTGCTCTTTTCATCATCGGGGGTAAGCACAGTCTGTGTTTCTTTTAAAATTATCTTACTCATCCCATTTACCTATGTACTTTTCGTATCTTTCACTGTAAACATCAACAAGCTTTTTTGCAATGGGATGCGAGCAGATAAGAGGATGAACCGTAAGGGCCTTTACAGCCTTTTTCTTACTCTTTTCCATAATAGCTTCAACGGTAAGATTCTCATAATGCTTGACGGCACAGATAAGATTCTTCTGCATTTCGGGAACATTTTCTGCCTTGTGAGGATGAACACCGTCCTTGTCAACGGTGCAGGAAATTTCGCACACATCCTCGTCCTTAAGGAAATCGAGTGCGCCCTCATTGGGAATTGAAAGCACCATCTGTACGGGAACGCCTGTATTTTTTGCCTTGATGAATTCAAGGGCAACTGCGGCATAGCCTCCGTTATCGGGCTGTCTGATGTATTCCTCAGCGGTGGGAACGGCAAACTTTTCTTCCCTTACCTTACCGCTTTCAATTGAAAAATAGCTGTTTTCACGCATTGCATAATGCTCCATAAAGCAATGGAAAGCCTTTTCAAAATCGTTGTCAATATCTATTGTTCTCATTTCCTCGAGCATATGGTTGTTTATCTCAAGGATTGTTTCACCTCTTGTTTTACTGCTTGCAAGAACAGATGAAACCGCTCTGTCACGGTAGTGATAGAAATAGAGGTATTCATTGGGAAGGAGATAGTCGGAAAGCTCAGTGATTTCCTTTGTGAAAAGTCGCATTTCCGATTTTGTGTAAAGCTCGGGATGGTTGATGATTTCATCGGTAACATCCTTGCCGTCAACAGTGAAATCGGTAAACCAGGAAAGGTGGTTAAGTCCGAAGCATTCGAAGGTGAGCTTCTTTTCTCCTGTCATTTCCTTAAGCTGACGAAGAAAGCCGCTGGGAGCATCGCATACACCGTAGGTATTACTGTAGCCCATTGTGCGAAGAGCCTGAGTCACAAGACCGCTGGGATTTGTGAAGTTAAAAATCGGAGCATCGGGCTTTGAAAGAAGCTTTGCTTTTTCGCAGTAATCCTTAAGGGTGTGGATACTGCGAAGAGCCATAGCGAAGCCGCCTGCACCTGTTGTCTCCTGACCGAGAACGCCTTCATTAAGCGCTGAACGCTCGTCAAAAACTCTGCCCTCATCACCCTCGGCACGGATGGTTGTGATGATGTAATCCGCATCCTTAAGGGCAACATCCGCATCACTTGTGAGTGAAAAGTCAAGCTCAGGGGCAATCATATAAGCAATTCGCTTTGCAATTTTGCCGTAGATGAAAAGCTTTTCCTCATCGATGTCCATAAACACAACCTCGATTATGCCTGTGTCCTTTGCGCCTAAAGCTAGGCTTTTTGCAAGAAAGGGTGAGCGTACACCGCCACCGCCTAAAACTGCTAACTTCATTTTGTTTTCTCCTTGTATATTTCAAAGTTTGATTTTATTACCTTATCAACAAGCTCCTCAGAAGGAAAGTCAAAGAGCATCCAGCCCTGAGCGCAGTCCCCTTTAAGCTCGTACTTCATAAATTCTGCGTTCACCCTTTCTGCTGTTTCAAAAAGAGTTTCACCCTTTTCTCTGTAAGCTGTTGAAAGAAAGTGAACATAAATCGAGGCTCTGTTTGTAACGCTTTTTTCCAAAAAAGGCTTTGCACTTTCATTCCATTTCACGCAAGGCTCAAGAGAATATCTGTCCTGTACAAAAGCCGTGAGAACAGGGTCTTTTATCCCCGGTGAAAGCACAACCTTCTCGTGTCCTTTTTTTCTCTTACCCTTCTGATCCTTCCAGTAAGAAAAGTCAAGACCTGCGGGATGCTTTTTTCTGAAGGACGGCCATATTCTGCACCTTCTCATAAGCACCATTTTACCCCGGCATTCAGAAAGGGTAGGATTTTCATTTGCAAGGCACCATTCACCTTCGTTACCCTTTATGTACTTATCATAAAATGAAGGGAAAAACCATCGGTTCATTATTCCTCTGTCCTGCTTGACGGAAACAACAACAGTCTCTTCGGGGTTAGCCTTCAGAAATTCACAAAAATCATTTTGCACCTCACTGAAGGTAAGCTTATTTTGCTTGCCGCTGTCGGAAAAGCAATCGGCAAGAGAGTGCACAAGATAAAATTCATTGCCGCTTTTATTTAGCCTTATATCAAAAAGACGGATTCCTCTTTCAAGCTGCTGCCTGACTGTCAGCTCCTGACAGCGTGACATATTTTCCATTGTACAAAATGCCGTACAGCTGTCGTGAGTGCCCGGGATGTTGATCTCGGAAATATAAATATCATCGGGCAAGGATGAAAAAACCTTCTTCACAAATACACCGCCTTTTAAAGTAAAAAATACATATAGATAATAATAACTTAAACAGATAAAAATTTCAATAATTTGGTGTTATTTTCATCACGGAAAAACGACTTTATATAACACAGCAGCGTTATTTGTAAATATTCCGTGAACGAAGCTGACTCTCGATACATTTTCGCACAACCTGTAACAATTATTACACATATACTCAATTTATATATTGACTTGAGAACCTTTCGGATATATAATTCCTTTTGTAAAAACCGAAAAGGAGATTTTTAAAATGTACGACTTCAGAATTCCTGCAAACAATTACCTCACAAAGCCCGAAGACGAAAGCTGCTACAGCTATCTTCTTAGTGCATATAGACGCATTTCAAAGGACATCGGAAAGGATTACACCGCTTTCGTAACTCCCGTAGGCCCTGTTGAAAGCGAAACAAAAATGGAAAGATTTTTAAGCGACATCGAAAAGACTGCAGCCTTCCTTGCTTCAAAGGGTGTTTCAAAGGGTGACGTTTTCACCGCCTTTCTTCCCACCTGCGGACACGCCGCAGTTGCTTTTTACGCAGTTACTAAAATCGGTGCAATTGTCAACTTCGTGCATCCTCTCACTCCCCCGGCACAGCTTGAAGAAATTATCCGCCACACAAAAAGCAAGGGATTTTTCATCCTCGACCTTTTTGCAGGTGCTTATTCAAGCGTAATTGAAAAGCATCCTGCTATCGTGTGCTCAACCTCTGATTTCTGCGACGGTGTTGCATATCAGTACGCAAAGGGAAATGAAATTAATAACGCTCACGTTCCCGAGCACGAAAATGTTACCGCTTACAAGGACATCCTCTGTCTTGAGCTTGACGAGGTTCCCACAGTTGAAAGTCCCGGAAAAACCGATGCAATTTATCTTCACGGCGGTGGCACAACAGGCAGAAGCAAAACAATTATACATTCAAACTATTCCTTCAATTTCCTTGCTTACAGCATGTATACCCTTGACCCTGCCCATGATTATACCGATGCATATTCCCTTTGCGTTCTCCCCTGCTTTCACGCTTACGGTCTCGGTGTTGCAATTCATTACGCAATCTGTAATGCTTACCGTCCTATTATGATACCGAAATTCGATCCCGTCCAGGCGAATAATCTCATTGCGAAATACCGTGTGCTTGAGGTCCTCGGTGTACCCAAAATGTTCCAGAAGATGCTTGAGGCTGACAACTTTGAAAATGACGGTGTAAAAAATCTGCTTGTTATTTCAGCAGGCGGAGATTACGTAAGCGACGAATTCGTGGATTACTTCAACGCAAGAATTGCCGCCCTCGGTTCAAAGGGCTTCCTCGGAAGAGGCTACGGTCTTACGGAAATGTGCGCTGTGTGCACTGCAAACTCAGGCATGCGAGACGCCAAAAGCACAACCGTAGGAAGACCCGTTTACGGCACCCATGTAGAAATCTGGGATGAAAGCTGCAACAAGCTCTCCACGGGTAAAATCGGTGAAATTGTCATTACAGGTGAAATGATGATGAACGGTTATCTTCCCGACGATATTATTCAGGATACGGGAATTTACACCGATAAGGACGGCAGAAAATGGATCCGCACCGGTGATGTAGGCTTCCTTGATGCTGACGGACATCTCGTTTTCACAAGCCGAATCAAAAGAATCATTATCATTGCAGGCTATAACATCTATCCTGCAACAATCGAAGAAAAGGTTCTCGAGCTTGATTACATAAGCGAAGCCTGTGCCTGTCAGGGATATGACGAAAATCAGAAGCCTTATGTAAAGCTCGTGGTATCCCCTGCTGACTCTGAGTGCAACGAGGAAGAGCTTAAGGAAAAGCTTATGAATTTCTGTAAGGAAAGCTTTGAAGGCTATGCCTGCCCGAGAAAAATCCTCGTGGTTGACGCTCTTCCCAGAACAAAAATGGAGAAGGTTGACTTCATGAAGCTCTCCGATCCTGCTCCGAGAATGAAGCTTAAATAAAAATAAGAGGAACTGTCCGTTACGACAAGTAAAATAGAATTCTGAAATAACACCAAAGACAGACATATTTAAGTAAAAAATCAACTTAAATATATCTGTCTTTCTTTTGCTCTGCGCTTAATGAGTATCCCCTCTTGACAAAAGAAAATTTTGGGATATAATATATTTAGCACTCGCAAAGCGAGAGTGCTAAAATTCAATTTTATGACAGGAGTAATAATATCATGGCCAAAAAACAGTTCAAAGCAGAATCCAGAAAGCTCATGGATATGATGATTAACTCAATCTATACTCATAAGGATATCTTTTTAAGAGAGCTTATCTCAAACGCAAGTGACGCCCTTGACAAGCGTTACTACCACGCACTTTCAAAGGGTGAAAGCGGAAGTGTAAGAGATGATTACAGAATCAACCTCGTTATCGACAAAGAAAGCAGAACTCTCAGCATCATCGATAACGGCTGCGGTATGACTGAAGAGGAGCTTGAAAATAACCTCGGTACAATCGCAAAAAGCGGCTCCCTTGATTTCAAGTCCG
The DNA here is from genome assembly GCA_045612205.1 of Acutalibacteraceae bacterium. Lineage (GTDB taxonomy): Bacteria > Bacillota > Clostridia > Oscillospirales > Acutalibacteraceae > UBA6857. The sequence goes on from JAZKYQ010000018.1 coordinate 14,182, forward strand.
ACCTTGACAAAAACAGCGAGGTTGAAATCATCGGTCAGTTCGGTGTAGGCTTCTACTCTGCATTTATGGTAAGTGACAAGGTTTCCGTTCTCAGCAAGGCTCAGGGCAGCGATAAGGCTTACCTTTGGGAGTCAGAGGGCGTTGACGGCTACACAGTCAAGGAAGCTGAAAAGGACGAAGCAGGTACACTCATCACCCTTCACATCAAGGAAAACACGGAAAACGAGAACTACGACAAGTACCTCGAGCAGTACAGCCTTCAGAGCATCGTTGCAAAATACTCCGACTACATCAGATATCCCATTATGCTCGATATGGAAAGAACAGAGCTTAAAGAAGGCAGCGAGGACGAATACGAAACCGTAACAGAAGCTACACAGCTCAACAGCATGGTTCCCCTTTGGAGAAAGAACAAGAGCGAAATTACTGCTGAGGAATATAACGAATTCTATAAGTCAAAGTTCTATGACTTTGAGGATCCTCTTAAAACCGTTCACTCAAAAACAGAGGGTCAGATTTCCTACGATGCTCTTCTCTTCATCCCGAAGCATCCTCCCTTTGATTTTTACACCAAGGACTTCAAAAAGGGTCTTCGCCTTTACTCAAACGGTGTTGTTATCACCGACAAGTGCGAGGAGCTTCTCCCCGACCACTTCTCCTTTGTAAGAGGTCTCGTTGACTCTGCTGACCTTACTCTCAACATTTCAAGAGAAACTCTTCAGCAGGATCATCTTCTTAAGGTTATTGCAAAAAATCTTGAAAAGAAAATCAAGGCAGAGCTTGAAAAGATGCTCAAGAGCGACAGAGAAAGCTATGAAAAGTTCTTTTCAGCCTTCGGACTTCAGCTCAAGTACGGCCTTTACGCAAACTACGGTGCTGACAAGGATTTACTCAAGGATCTCATTCTCTTCACCTCATCCTTTGAAAAGAAGCCTGTTACCCTCAAGGAATATGTAAGCCGTATGACCGAGGAGCAGAAGACAATTTACTACGCCTGCGGTGAAACCGTTGACAAAATTGACCTTCTCCCCCAGACCGATGCAGTAAAAGAAAAGGGCTTTGAGGTACTTTACTGCACTGACGATGTTGACGAATTTGCCCTCAAGATGCTTTTTGAATATGACGGCAAGAGCTTCACAAACATCTGTGCAGGCAATCTTGACCTTGATTCCGACAGCGAAAAGGAAGAAATCAAAAAGGAAAACGAGGACAACAAGGAGCTTCTCGACTTCCTCAAGGAAAGCATCGGTGATGCCGTAAGCAGTGTACGCTTGACAAACAAGCTTAAAAATCACCCCGTCTGCCTTACAAGCGAGGGTATGATGAGCCTTGAAATGGAAAAGGTGCTCGCATCAATGCCCGGAGCTCAGGGAGCAAAGGCTACAGTTGTGCTTGAAATCAACAAGAATCACAAGATAGCTTCAACCCTCAAGGAGCTTTTCATCTCTGACAAGGAAAAGGCTTCAAAGTATGCGAAAATCCTTTACTCACAGAGCTGTCTCATTGCAGGTAAGACTCTCGAGAATCCTGCAGAGTACTGCGAGCTTGTATGTGAATTTATGTAAAATAAACGTATCAAAAAAAGACTGTTGCTCATCACGAACAACAGTCTTTTAAATTATTCTTCGATTTCCTCTTCTTCATCTTCATCTGACTCAAGAATTACTTCCTGATTTGTGAAGAACTTTGTCTTATTGATTGCTGTACCTGTGGCCTTTTCAAAGCCTGTGCTTAAAAGAGCCATCATCTTTGACTCGATTACGGTGTTGATCATTGCAAAATCAATAAGCACCTGGAGCTGAGCTTTGATGAATGCATCGTCCTTATCGTCAAAGAAGCTGTCTTCAACCTCTTCAACCGTTACGCCTGCAAGACTCATATCCTGATCGTAGCTTGCCTTATTTGCAACAAAGCATTTCTGCATAATTGAAAGCATCTGATCTCTTTTTCCTGCCTTAAGAGCATTTGCAAGAGAAGTTGTCTTCATCTTGTACTTGAATGAAAGCTTACAGGTTCTTACAACAGCAGAAGCTACCTTGACAAGATCGGGGTTGATTTTTTCAGGAACAAAAACCTCACCGTTGAGTTTGTAAAAATAAGTCATTTTTTATTCTCCGTTCTTTCTTTTAAATTCGATATATTCTACCAAGTTTTATCCTGTTTGTCAAGAACGAAGAGACCTGCTTTTACTTTTAAACGGTGCCGGTAATTCTGATAACCGCTGAGCCGGGATCAACTGTCCACAGACCCGTTGAGATATCCTGAGTGAAGGTTGCCGCAGGAACGGTTACCTGACCGTCAAGGGTTGTGAAAACGCCTGTAACTTCATCGTAGGTGTAATTTACGCCCTCTGTCCACGGTGTGCCGTTATAGGTTACGGCAATACCTGAAAGAACGGGATTGAAGGTATCGCTGATGATTACACCTGTTGTTGCTGCCTCGGAGCCGGTGTTGATTGCGGTAAGCGTATAAGTCAGCTGACCGTTTTCGGGAACAGTATCGGGACAGACGCCCTTTGTAATTGAAAGGATTGCAGAAGCAAAAACGGGAAGGCTTTCTGTTGCTGTAACGGGATTGGTAAGGCCTGTTGCAGTAAGAGTTGCAGTATTTTCAATCACTGAGCCTGTAGCAAGCGGTGCAAAGGAATTGACCTGTGCACGGTAGGAAATGATGGCATTTCCGCCTGCAGGAATTGAAAAGCCTGAGAAAACAAGCTCACCGCCAACCGAAGTTACGGATACAGGCTGAGCAACACCGTCAACATAAAGCACTGCAGAGGATGGTACATAGCTCAAGGGATAAAGAGTGTTTGTTCCGAACTCGTAAGCACCGAGGTTATCTGTCACGACCACTCCCGAAAAAGCAGTTGAGCCTGAGTTTACAACGGAGAGGATATAGGTCACGGTGTCGCCTGAGCTGTAGGACTCGTTAAGGCTTGCCTTTGCAAGGGAAAGCACCTCAACAATTTCACCTGTAACAATATTTGAATTGACTGTACTGTCATTATAAGTCAGGGTTGCCTGATTCTGAAAGGTTGCCATTTGTTTACCTCCTTTTTTCATTTAGTGGAGGATTTTTCCTCCCGTTACATTATATGAAAAGACAGACTTCGGGTGAATCAGACATGCTTAAGATATTGCTTTTTCGTTTCATTTCTAATATAATAGCTGAAAAACAAAGAAAGGCGGCAAAAAATGAAGACACTTATCTGCACCCTCAACTCAAAATACATTCATTCTACCCTTGCGCCCTGGTGTCTTTTCACCGCCTGCAGGGCTTACTGTAAAAAGCAAAATGACCTTTTTGTTTTTGAAGGCACAATCAACGAAAATCAGCAAGCGCTTTCTGAAAAGCTCATTTCACAAAACGCAGATGTATACACCTTTTCCTGCTACATATGGAATATAAATAAGGTCCTCGCTCTTTGCGAAAAAATCAAAGGCTCTCACCCCGACGCAACAATCATTCTCGGCGGACCTGAGGTTGCTTACTGCCAAAGAGACATTCTCGAAAGGCACAGCTTTGTTGATTACGTGCTTTCAGGTGAGGGAGAAATTGTTCTTCCCACCCTTCTTGATTGCCTTTATGAGAAAAAAAGCCCCGAAGCGCTTGACGGAGTAAGCTACAGAAGCAACTCTGATTTCATAATCAAAAATGAAGCTATCGGTGAGGTTTTCGATTATCCCTCACCCTACTGCGAGGAATATCTAGCTTCACTAAAAGGAAGAATTGCTTACATTGAAAGTAGCCGTGGCTGTCCCTTCTCCTGCGCTTACTGCCTTTCGGGAAGATGCGGAAGGGTGAAATTCAGAAGCCTTGAACAAACAAAAAAAGAGATTCTCACCCTCTCCCGTTCAGGTACTAAAACAGTCAAATTCATTGACCGCACCTTCAACTGCAACAACGAGCGAGCCGTAGAAATTCTCTCCTTCATAAGGGAAAACCGTGGCAAATCCATCCCCGATAATATCTGCTTTCACTTTGAGATTTCTGCTGACATTCTCAAGGAAAGCTTTGTAAATGAAGTCGCAAAGGCAGAAAAGGGTGCGTTGCAGTTTGAAATCGGCATTCAGTCTCTCAACGCTCAAGCTCTTACGGCAATCGGCAGAAAGAGCGACAAGGAAAAGCTTTTTTCAAACATAAAAAGCCTTATCGGCCTTGGCAACTGTCACATTCACACCGACCTTATTGCAGGTCTGCCCTTTGAAACCTACGAAAGCTTCATCGAAGGCTTCAACGAGTGCTATACGCTGAACTCAAATATGCTTCAGCTTGGCTTTCTCAAGCTGCTTCACGGCTCCGAGCTTCGTCAGAGCAAGGACACCTTCCCCTGCCGTTTTTCATCCGAGCCACCCTACGAGGTTATTTCCACTCCCAGTCTGAGCGAAGAGGAGCTTGGAAGGCTTCGCACTGCAGAAAAAGAGGTTGACCGCCTTCACAACAGCGGAAGGTTTCCTGAAACTCTCGCCTACGCTCTTAAGGCAACAGCCTATACTCCCTTTGACCTGTTTTATCTTATCGGAAAGAACATCAAGGAGGAAAGTCTTCCCCTTGATCTTTACACGGACAAGCTTTTCAAGGTGCTTTCTGACTTTGACGGCATTGATCGGGAAATGCTTCGTGACTGTCTTATTTATGACAGGCTCAGCTTCAACAATTCGGGCATCATCCCCAAGAGCCTTTACCGTCAGGATGAAAGGCTTCGAAAGGTAAAGCACACCTTAAGCCTTGAATTTCCGCTTTCAAAGGGAACGAACCGCAGTGTTGCCATACTTTACACTCAAAAGAAGGTAATCTTCTGCGATTATCTCACGAAAGATATCATTACGGGCAGATACGATGTAAAAGAGCTTTCTTTCGACTTTTTCGGTGAAACTTTTTTTGATTTTGATATTGACAAGTGAGAGAAAATAAGATATAATCATTGAGCTGTTAAAAAATAGCTTGCTACTATGGCGCAGTCGGTAGCGCGCATCCTTGGTAAGGATGAGGTCACCGGTTCAAATCCGGTTAGTAGCTCCAAAAAAACTCCAAGTCTTCGGACTTGGAGTTTTTTTATCCATTGCGAAAGCAATGGTATATCATCAACAACAGCTTGCCGTTGTTGTATCTCATCAGTCCGCAAGGACTGTATATCATCACGCTTTAGCGTGCATCAAAAAAGCTTTCGCAATGATGATATACAACTTCTTGCGAAGTTGATGATATGCAATTCCTGCGGAATTGATGATATACAAGGCTCCGCCTTGATTGTTGCGCTTCGCGCAAACGGATTGACTTTTAAATTTTATTGTTATACAATGAATCTAAGGTGGTGATGAAATGTCTTTACAAACGATGGAAATCAATTCAACTCAAATTGTATTTGATAAACAAAAGACGAAAGAATATCGTACAAACTATAATAATCCTTGCGATTGTCAGGATTGCAGAAATTATTATAAAAATATTGAAAATAATACAGAACTGCTTGATTTTTTAGAAAAATTTGGTATTGATTTTAATCGTGCAGAAGAGGTTTTTTCTTGGGACTTAGATAACAATATAAATTCTTTGATTCATCATGAAGCCTATTATGGTGTTTTTGGAAATATTGAGGGAGAAGAATTTGAATTTGAAAAGTTTGGAATTGAAATTTCTTTTGCTAAAGCTGTTTCTGTTCCGCATGACAGAGAAGGAGAATATTTTTGGATATGTATAAAAGGTGACTTTTCTTATGTTCTTGAGGAAGAAAGAGAAATATTTGAAAATGTAAATATTTTGTCGGGGTTTTTATCTGAAAAAAAAAGAAAATCAGCTTTTATAAAAAGATTAAAATCAATTATTGTGAAAAAGTAAATTTAATGGGTGGCTCTAAAATGAGACGTACTGCCAAAAAATAAAAGCACTTCGAAAGAAGTGCTTTTATTTTTGTGTTTATGTCCGCAGGACATAACTCCGTTTATCTGCTTTAGCAGATAACTTCATTTGAGCAAAGCTCAACTTCATTTCGCTTGCGGACACAAAACGAGGTTGCCTTACGGCAAACAGTGTTGTGCTTCGCACAAACGATGTAATGCTTCGCATTAACGATAAGTAAACCAAACCACACCGCAGCCTTGAAGTAAAAAGCTGCGGTGTGAATTTATTTTAAGCCGAGAATGTAATCAGCGGAGACGTTATAATATTTGCAAAGGGCGATGATGTGACGGACAGGGATTTCGTTCTCCCCTTTTTCATATCTTGAATAAACCTGCTGAGTTGTGCCGAGGTATTCCGCAACTTCCCTTTGGGTTTTGTCGTTATCCTCTCTTAAATCACGAATGATTTCAACATGATTTTTCATAACTATCTCCTTTGATTTTGATAGTTAAATCTTACATTACACCACATATAATGTATTGACTTTACACTAAATGTGGTGTAGAATATTAATGCTGAATAAAGTTTTTACATTTTGTAATCACTTTAAACAGTTAATATTCACTTCAATTTTTAGGAGGATGTAAAATGAAAAAAACATTAAAGAAAGCCATCAGTTTACTACTATCAGTCGTAATATGCTTTGCTTCCCTATCTTTCAGCATATTTGCTTTAAAATCAGAAGCATCATATTATAAAGCAGGCGATATCATACAGTTCGGTTCATACCCGCAAAGCCAAGTTACTGATACAAACCTTTTATCCGAATTAAATAATCTTGATTTTTCTCTTATCTCTTATGATTATTATGTAAGCAACAGTCAAAGCGATTTTATGAAATACAGCGACGTAATTCATAAGGGAGAAAAATATAGAGTCGTGTATTTTGAACAATACAGACCCTATTGGAATTCAAATCCATCTTCGTATACAGAACAAGAAAACAACGGATATTATACAAAGACATACTATTGGTTTAAATACGAACCTTTAAATTGGCAAATTTTAAGCACCTCAGGCTTGATCATTTCTACAAGCATTATCGATAGTACATTTTTCAATGTAACAAACAGTTTTTCTTCATGGGAATCCAGTTACATGCGCAAATGGCTTAATAGCACATTTTACAATACTGCATTTTCAGATGATGAAAAAATTCACTTTAAAGATTCTGTTGTTCATTCAAATGCTTTTGGAACAGCAACCAAAACTATTGATAAAGTTTATTTGCTTTCTTATGATGAAGCACTTTCAAATGAATATGGATTCAATTCAAGCTCTTCCGCTTTAGACACCAACAAAGCAAAAAAGGGCACAGATTATGCACTTTGCCAAGGCTTATGGCAGAATAACAACTATGGAGATTGGTGGCTTCGAACACCAAAAAGCTCTACTAGTTTATACATTGTAAACTACGATGGCACTCTCAAAGAATACGGCAATCTTACAGCCGCCAACATAACCAGTTTAGGTATTGTTCCTGTTGTTAGTGTAAACTTATCCTCAATATTGCATAAACACAATTACAGTAGCACAACAACACCTCCTACTTGCACAACACAGGGTTACACAACCTACACTTGTGCCTGTGGTGACAGTTATATAAGCGATTATGTAGGAGTTTCGGAACACAACTATTTCTCAACGGTTTCAAGACCTGCTACCCATTTAACAGAGGGAATCCGAACTTTTACCTGCACATCCTGTGGTGACTCATATACCGAAAACACAGCTAAAACAACTACACACAGTTATTTTGTATCCAACCTTGTTTCTCCGACTTGCGAAAAAGAAGGTTATACAATTTATAGTTGCGAATGCGGTCAAAGTTATAAAGATGATTTAATTCCTGCAAACGGACATAATTATAAGGGTAACACTTGCCAGAGTTGTGGTGAATCCAAATCACTTAATTGCTCTTGTAACTGCCACAAAACAGGATTTTTAAAATTCATTTGGAAAATACTCAACTTCTTCTATAAGCTCTTTAAAACAAATAAAACTTGTGCTTGCGGTATAGCACACTATTAATAAACACCCAAGGGAACGGCTCACACCGTTCCCTTTCCTCTCCCCCTCACACGTCAGCGGCAAAACAAAAACACAGAGGTCGATTCAACATCTTCCTCTGTGTTAACTTTTTATTTTAAAATTATTCACCCTTGGCCTTTCTCGGCAAAACAAAGTCAAGCTTGAAGGGTCCCTTGTGACGGTAAGGGTAAATCAGTAACAGTATTGTACCGAGAACTGCGCCCGAAGCGTTCATAACCATATCTCCCATAGTGTCCATAATGGGGTAACGGGCAAGGTCAAAATATTCAAACAACGTCTGAATCTTGTCCGTGCCGATAAGGCGGTCATAATTCCAGAACTGTGAGTTTGCAACCTCTCCCGTGGTAAGACCGATAACCTGGTCGCCTGTAAACTCGAAAATCTCCCACAAGGTTGAACACATAAAGCTGAAGCCGACGGAAGCCAGAATTATAAGCGTGAAGGATGCCGTCTTTCTTTCCTTGTTGATAAGAGCACAAACAAACTCATAGCCGAGGAAAACCATTCCCAGACCACAGCTGAAGTGAAGGAAGGAGTCCCAGAGTCTGACCTCATAATAGAAATTGAAAAGATAGGCTGTGATTACCGCAATAAAGTCAACCACGATGATTGCCGTCTGCATCAGGGGCTGTATGTATCTGAAAACCGTCCATCTCGGCATAAACATGCATAATTCCCAGACGAACATCGTGCCGAGGTTCATCAGTATTTCCACTGAAATTACCGGATTAAAGGGCTTGTCAAAGAAGGATTTGATGAAAAGCCCTATCATTGCAAATCTTATAACCCACCAGAAAGCGTATGTACGCATGGTACAGTTATCCTTGAGTCGCTGAACATAATTTTGCATTACAGAAATTCACCTTCAACAAATTACTTTTTATTTCACGATTGTTGCGTTGTTTTCGTACTCCGCATCGTACTTGTATTTACCTCTCAAGCGGTACGGGCAAACATTGATAAAGATAAGTGCCGCAAATGAACTGATTGAGTGAACGATTATATCGTGCATTATATCCATAAGGGGCAATCTCTCGGGAACGATAGGATGAATGAAGCTCTTGGCCCGGGCAGTACCCTCTGCAATGGCCTGCGACCAGAACTGTGCATTGCCGGCCTCACCTGTAAGGTGTCCGATAAGCTGATCGGTAAAGAACTCGCCAAGCTCCCAGACATTGAAATTTATGAAGCTGACACCGAATGCGACGAAAAAGAGCATCGCCTTTGTCGCTCCGATTCTGTCTCTTTTAACAATAGCATAACCCAATTCATAGCCGTAAAGAACAGAAACGAAGCTGAAAAACGCCTGCATAACTGTGTCAAAAATCCGCGTGGTGTAATAAAGATTAAAATACACACCGCCGACAGATGAAAGGAAAAGACCCACATTAAGTGCCGTATGGATTGACTGCGGCATAAAACGGAAAAGACTTTTTTCCGAAGTCAGCATTTCCACTTCCCACGCAAATGACCCGATAAAGCACATAGCGATTTGTATTTGTCCGTTAAGTGTAAAGGTATCACTTGAAAAATTTGCAACAAAAGCAACAAGCATAAAAGCTCTCATTGCCCACCACAAAATTGCAATTTCTTTTCTGCAACCTTGGTTAAGGCGGGATATGTACTCTTTCATACTCATACCTCCAATAAAACATTCAAGATATAATACCACATTTTTCTTCGTTTGTCATCAGTTTTAGATGTTTTTTTGAGGAAAATTTCAAACATTTTTTGTTTTTTTGTTTTGTTCAGGTCAACAATAATCAATCTCCCCATAGTTTGCGGCTGTGGGGAGATTGATTATTATTCAAGCTTCATATAATTTGTAAATTCTTACCTTGTCATAAGGGTTATATACATACGCCCAAAAACTTCCTGCTCCGACACTCAAAATATAACCGTCTCGAATTTCTTTAGGGTTTCCCTTGAAATTTTGTTTTGCAATTATTTCAAAATCACTGTTAACAAAAAATAACGTTGAGTTTTCATTTGTTAATATGAAAATATCATCTTTGTAATAATCAAAGGGATATAAATCGTGGGCAATCTTAAAGCTTTTGCCGGCAAATTTCTCGGGAGCTTTTTTGTTAAAGCGTACCCGTGAAGGCTGATAAGTGAAGCTTTTGTCTTTTTCAGCACACCGCCTTATAAAATCTATCTTTGAAAACTCATCCTCTGAAACAGGCACAAGCTTTCCCTTTGCAAATTCAACCCACTTAAAAAGCCGTTCCTGATCCATTTCATCATAATCCTTGTCAAAGCCGTAAAGATAAATATGCGGTTTATAAAACCCCTTTAAGTTACCGGCAAAAAAAGGAGTGTGGAAAAGCTTTCCGTCAATTTCGGATATGAGTTCTTTTTTTATCGGTGAGTTTTTACCTGTAAGCTGTTTTTCAGATTTAATATACAATTGATAAAGGTTATCACCCTTTTCAACAGAAATTTGAGAATTTTTTAAACCTACACCTAAAAATTCTTCAAGTAAAGCTATCTGTTTATCAAAATCCTTACAAGCTAATATTGAAGATAATCTTCTTTTATTCCCTTCCCGATACCCCACCAAGGAAGGCAATTTGAAGATACCCTTATTCCCTCCCAAGCCATCATTGCAATACTTTACAACAGTTTTGCCGTCAAGAAAAAAACACATATCAAACACTTCATCTGAATTGCAATAAAAATACAATACGGGTTTATTAAGCTTTTTCGACATCTTCCGAGCTTCATAGTAATCAATATCAGTCGTACAAGTCAACCAGTTGTCACTAAAACTTGAAAACCCGTCAACAGAAATGCTTTCTTCAGTATAAATGTGAACACAATCAAATTTTCTCATATTTACACCACCTTTGTTTTATTATACCATATACATCTGTAACATTCAATAAATTCATAAATACCCCCTAAAAACAAAAACACCCACTTTAAAAGCAGGCAAAATCGCGGCAAGGCGTGGATGTAATAATAATGAAATATTGCTACGCAATATGAAATAATCCTACGGATTGTGAAATTTTCTGCTAAAGCAGAAAGTGAAATAAAATTCGCCCATAACATTTGCGAAGCAAATATTTCATATGCAAAGCATATTTCATAGCGAAGCTATTTCATTCGCCGTCAGGCGAATTTCATTGAAAAAACCACTTCTGAAGAAGTGGTTTTTTCTGGTGGAGACGGAGAGGATCGAACTCTTGACCTCTTGAATGCCATTCAAGCGCTCTCCCGATTCACGCAAAAACGCACCCTCTTTCAGCAGTTTATGGTTGGTATTGATAAAGTGGCATAAATAGAAAGACTCCCCGTAGTAATAGCTACGGGGAGATTTTTATAAAAACTATTTTTTATTTCTATACTCTTTGATATATTGTTCAAACTCAGATGTTCCTCTTAAAAAGTTATTACGATATCTAATTCGTTTTTCTTTTATGTATATATCAATGAATTCATCACTAAAATTATATCTTGTTATTTCAGATACATTAAATTTTGTCTTTTTAAAATTAATACTGCAAACTATATCTCCACTACTCTTGTTATATATAATCCTTTCATAATACATTATAAGACAAAATAAAATCATTAAAATATAGCATATAAACATCATAGGAACAAACCAAGAATCATCAGAATCAAATCCATCGATATAATTTGCTAACCATCCCAATAAAGAAACGAACAAGGAAAGTATACAAATAGAATTTAATATACCAGAAATTCTAACAGAGCAACAATCTCTAAATTTAATTCTATCTATAATGTTAATTGAAGCAAGAAATATTATAGGAATACAACCTACTATATACCATTTAGTAAAAAGCAACCAATCCATAATTAACCTCACAAAGAGTACTACTTTTTATGATTATATCATAACTTTTCATTAATTTCAACAAATCGACAAACAACCACATAAAAACAAAAACACCCACTCTGAAAGTGGACAAAATCACGGCAGAGCCGTGGATATCATCGATTTCGAAGAAATTGCATATCATCAAGACGAAGTCTTGTATATCATCGTTGCGAAAGCAGAATACAGCCTGCGGCTGATGAGATACACGCTTCGCGTGATGATATACACCTTACGGTGATGATATGCCATTGCTTTCGCAATGGATAAAAAATACCAAGTCCGAAGACTTGGTATTTTTTGGTGGAGACGGAGAGGATCGAACTCTTGACCTCTTGAATGCCATTCAAGCGCTCTCCCAGCTGAGCTACGCCCCCGAATTGATATTGACTTTTGCTTTATTGCTTGAGTATTTTATCATAAACAAGCGTGTTTGTCAACAGTTTTTACCACTAAAAACAAAAAGCATACCTTTCGGTATGCTCGTCTGTTCTTTTTGTTAATTATTCAGTAAAGCCTGATTCAACAAGCTTTACAAGCTCTTCACCAGCCTGTTCTTCGTCTGAACCGCCTGCGATGATGCGGATATCAGTGCCGCCCATAATGCCGAGTGAAAGAACACCGAGTAAGCTCTTTGCGTTAACTCTTCTTTCTTCCTTTTCAACCCAGATGGATGACTTGAACTCGTTTGCCTTCTGGATGAAGAAGGTTGCAGGACGAGCGTGAAGACCTACCTGATTCTGAACTTTTACATCTTTAACAAACATATCTATTACCCCACACACTAGTATTTTTAGTTGGATTTCCTATATATTATACCACAAAACCGGACTTCGTCAATGGAAAAAACCACTTTAAAACTTTTTTGGTTGCAAGACTAAACATTGTAAAATTCCGCTGACTAAATTTGTGCATTTTTACCATTGATTTCGCTTCATTGTCAACAAATGATACAAAAAAGATTGCTTTTTTATGGTTTTTATGCCTCTTGTGTGTCCTTTTCTTCCTCACGGATTCTTGCCTTGAGCTCACGCAGAAACTCAATATCCTTCTTTGTAAGCTCTGCCTTTGAAAGCATATCAGGTCTGCGCCTGTAGGTTCTTTCAAGGCTCTGATTTCTGCGGAACTTTTCAATATTGGCATGATGCCCTGATAACAGTATATCCGGCACAGCACGTCCCTGCCACTCATAAGGCCTTGTGTACTGGGGATACTCTAAAAGTGAGCTATAATGACTCTCATCGGTAAAGGAAACCGTGTCGGAAAGCACACCGGGAAGCATTCTTGAAACGCTGTCAGCAACAATAAGCGCCGGAAGCTCACCGCCTGTAAGAACATAGTCCCCTATTGAGATTTCCTCGTCAACGATTTCTTCAATGACTCTTTCATCAATGCCCTCATAATGACCGCAGAGAATGGCAATGTTCTCCATCTGTGCAAGCTCTCTTACTCTCTGCTGAGTGAGAGTTTTACCCTGAGGTGACATAAAGATGAGGTGTGGCCTCTTGCCTATTTCCTTGCAAAGGTCAGCAAAGCAGTCGTAAATCGGCTGAACCTGCATTATCATACCCATTCCGCCACCGTAAGGAGCATCGTCAACTCGCTTGTGCTTATCAAGAGAGTAATCTCTTATCTGACGGCAGTTTATTTCAACAAGGTTATCCTTCCTTGCTCTGCCGATAATGCTTTCGGAAAGCACGCAGTCACACATCTCGGGGAAAAGTGTAAGTATATCAATCCTCATCGTCAAAAATTCCTTTCAGGGGACGGATTTTAATAATGCCGTTTACTACATCTGTATCAATAACAACGGGAGGAATTGCAGGGATAAGAAACTCTTTTCCGTTTTCGTCAGTGATGTGCCACACATCGTTTGCACCTGTCATGCTTACGTCACTGAGAGTACCGTAAGCCTTGCTTTCATCGTCGGCATCAATTACCCTGCAGTCAATAAGCTCCTGAATGAAGTAATGCCCCTCAGGGATTTTCGCATCGCTTCTTTTCATATAAAGCACCTTTTCACGGTATCTTGAAGCTTCTTCAATTGCGTTTATGCCCTCAGCCTTGAGGATAACCATATGTCCGTTGGGTCTGCACATGACCTTCAAAGGCTTTTCACCCTTACTGTCAAGATAAAGCACCTTGAAGCTGCTCATAAATTCAGGACTGTCGCACCAGGGCTGAACTCTCATTTCACCCTTTATTCCGTGTGTGCCCGTAATCTTGCCGATTTCAAGAAATTCCTTAATCATAATGCCTCCGTTTTGCGTTGTACTATACTTCTCACTCAAAAATCAATGGCTGCCTCTGACGAAACAGCCACTGACAAAATTCAGTTTTTATTCGATAGGATCCTTGGGAAATTCGTTTTCGCCGTCAGTCTCACCGTTAAGGATGAACTGAAGAAAAACGTGAAGGTAGTTCCAAAGGTCAATCATAATCATTTCAACTGTCTTTAAAAAGTCTGCCATAATAATTTCCTCCTTTTAACTTTGAGTTAATTATATACTATACACCTTAAAAATTCAATAGAAATTTTAATATTTTTATCCCATAAAATTCTTTTCTGTTCAAGTTTCCGACCGAATAAAGTTCTTTTGATCTTATTCAAAAATAATGTTATCGGCTTTTCCGTCGGTAGCTTTAAGAAAATCCTCGGGAGCAAGAAACAGCTGGACACCTAAAGCACCGCCGCTTATAATAATTTCATCAAAGTCAAGGCAGGAGGAATGAATCACCGTCCTGAACTGCTTTTTCATACCTATCGCAGTACAGCCTCCTCGGATATAACCCGTAACATTCCTGATGTCCTTGACGTGGAGAAGCTCCACACTTTTTTCTCCCACGCTTTTTGCCGCTTTTTTAAGGTCGAGCTCCTTATCAATCGGAAGCACGAAAACATAATTTTCCTTGCTTTTTCCCACGGCAACAAGAGTCTTGAAGCTCATTTCGTAGCGCTGAGAAAGCATATCGGCAATATGTATACCGTCAATGAATTCCTCACAGGAATAAAAGTTGGCTCTGAATGGTATTTTCTTTTTTTCAAGGATACGCATTGCGTTGGTTTTGATGTTCTTTTCCTTTGCCATAATAAACCTTTATTGACTTAAAATATCTTTTTTTGTATAATAGCATAAAAGGCTTTCAAATACAACAAATGTTACAAATATATAATAAAATAAGGTGAAAAAATGATACGACCAATCTGCCCCGTATGCAAGCAAATTCTCATAAAGCAGGACCGTTCATATCGCTGTGAAAGCGGACACTGCTTTGACATCAGCAAGGAAGGCTATGTCAACCTTCTTTACGGCAAAAACAAGAGTGGCTCACTCATCGGTGACAACAGAGATATGGCGCTTTCAAGGCGTAATTTTCTTTCAAAGGGCTACTTCTCTGCCCTTTCCGACGGACTTATCGGAATGATTAAGGAGCACACAAAGAAAAACGCTGTCCTTTGCGATATCTGTTGCGGCGAAGGCTGGTACGGCGAAAAAGTCAAGGACGCAATCGACTGCGAGCTTATTTCCTTTGACATTTCAAAAGAGATGCTCAGACTCTGTGCCAAAAGAAAAAAGAGCGAGCTCTGCTTTGTGGCAAACGGAAACAGCATCCCCCTTGAAAGCGAAAGCGTTGACCTTGCCTTTCATCTTTTTGCTCCCTTCCAGGAAAAGGAATTTTCACGCATTTTAAAATCCGACGGCATAATTCTCACTGCCGTTGCAGGTGAAAATCATCTTTTCGAGCTAAAGGAGCTACTTTATGACACACCCTACAAAAACGATGAGGCTCCCCCGAAAACAGAAAGCCTCATTTTAAAGGATAAGCGCAAATTCACAAAAAAGGTGCTTCTTGAAAGCAAGGATGACATTCAGGCTCTTTTCCGTATGACCCCCTATTATTATCACACAAGCGACAGCGACAAGGCAAAAATTGAAGCACTTGAAAGCCTTGAGGTGACAACGGAGTTTGTGGTGTACGGGTTTATTAAGTAGTGAGTAGTAAGTAGCAAGTAGTAAGGCCGTAAGGGCTCGCATTGCGAGTCCGCATTGTAGCTAAGACCCCGTCGACTGTGGCAAAGGACGTAGAGGTATCCATCAAAACAGCAAGGAAAAGCCGTGTGCAAAATCGCACACGGCTTTTTTTGTTTATGCTGTTACCTTTGTGTAGTTTGAAGGAACGGTGAAGAGTGAATCGGGAACGGTCTTTGTGAACTTTGAGTAATAGACCTCGCCTACATTCTCTCCGCCATAGATGTAAGCTTCCTTAACAAGATTGGAACCGTTGAAATAGTACTTCACTGTGATTCCGTCCTGTGTATAGCTTTCAACGAAGTAGGTTGTTGAGCCGATCTTTTCCTTTGAGGTTTTGTACCTTGAGATAGCTCCGACATCAGTAAAGCCTTTAAGTGATTCTGCAACAGTTCCGTCGTCCTTCTGTACATAGTACATCTTGTTCGTATCATCGATAACATAACAATTCTTGTTCTTTGCATTGTAGACAATTCTCTGTCTTTCACCGTCAGCCTTCATATCAAGACAATAGCTTCCGTTCTTCATTGCAACGCCGTTATAAACGCCTGTTTCGTCGTAAACCTCGAAATAGAAGTTACCGCTGCTGATCATATCGCCGTATCTCTTGGCACGGTAATTCACTGTTACAGCTGTATCTTCATAGTCACTCCATATAACGCCGTCAGCCTTCTTGATACCTGCACGGATAACGAAAATATATCTGTCGCCACCGGTGAGATTATTGAAGGTAAAGCTCTGATTCTTTGTGTAGGTCTTGTAAAGCTTGAAGCTCTTTGCACCATCCTTCTTGTAATAAAGCTGATATCCTTCAGCACCCTTGATGTTATCACAGCCGATTGTAAGTGAGCCGCCCTCGTTCTTATAAACATTTACGAAAGTAGCTCTTGTTGCTGTTGCACCCTGATAGGTTTTGTATGCGCTCCAGATAAGGGTATCAGCTGTTTTGATATAGGGTCTTACGGCAAAGGTGTACTTTGTACCTTCAGTAAGGTTCCAGATTCTATGGGATGTTGTGGTGACTGTACCTCTCTTCTGCCATCCGTCAGCAGTCTTTACATAAACTCTGTAGCCTGTTGCACCCTTTACGGCAGTCCAGGTAAGCTTAACAGAATAATCATTCTGAGTTGAAGTAATCTTTGTAGGAGTAAGTGCCTGAGTTGCAGTTTCGTGGCTTGTGTATGAACCTGCCCATGTAATACCGTCACCGTCAATATTGTAGGATTTTACGGCAAACTTAAACTTCGCTGCTGCTTTGAGGTTTTTAAAGGTATAAGTTGTAGCGGTAATTGTTGCGTACTTTTTCCAGCCGTTTGAAGTCATATAATAAATTCTGTAGCCCGTTGCACTCTCGACTGCTGACCAGTTAAGAGTGATTGAAGAGGTTGTGGAGGTTGAAGTTATTGTTTCAGGGTTATGGAAGGGAATCATTGACCCTTCATCCTTAACTGTGTCCTTTTCACCGCAGCCGTAATCACAGTAAGCTGTCTTTGTGCCATCAAGGTGAATTGTTGCGTTATTGTCGGAAACATAATTTGTAAAGCTGTGAGCTGCTTCGGGATGATTGTAGTAAATACGGTAAACAGAAACATCTGTCATCTCCTGCCACTGTTCCTGTGTGCCTTCATAAAAGACTTTAAATGAACTGAAAGAAAAACAATCAATCTCTTGAACACTCAAAGGAATAAAAATAACTTTATATTCACCGTTATTCAAGAAGGCACTTTTTGTAATTTTCTTTGTGCCGTCCTTTACATAAAAATCGCCCTCAGCCTTAACCTCGATAAGCCATTCGCCTAAATAAAATCCACCGTTTTCCCAATTTGCCTGATCATCGTAAAGAGCTGTGCCTGCAAATGCATTTTTTTCAATATCAGATACAGTTGAAGAAAAACTTACATTTTTAAGCTCTGCGCAAGCTGAAAATGCATAAGGTCTGATTGTTGTCACGCCCTCAGCTACAGTATAGCTTTCACCTGCAACGGAAGCAGGACAGAAAACGAGGGCTGTTTTTGATGCGTTATATAAAACACCATCTTCACCGACTGAAAATCTGCTGTTACCTTCAGCGACAGTGATTGTGTCAAGAGCAGTACAGCCGGCAAAAATATTTTCACCGATTTCTCTGACAGAGCTTCCGAAGGTTACTGCTTCAAGAGCAGTACATCCTCTGAATGCCGAATCACCGATTTTCCATACGGTTGAAGGAATGATAATTTCTGTTATCTCCTTGCAGGCAGAAAAAGCTCTGGAATAGATTCGCTTTACTTCTACATCGCTGACTTTTTCGGGAATCTCTACAACACCGCTGAGTTCTGCATCAACATCAGTAACTGCAAGACCGATTTCATTACCGACAGTATAAAATTCATAGCTTATACCGTCAACTGTAAATTCATAAGTTTCTGCGCTTGCCGCAAATGCAAAGCACATTGCAAGCGAAAGAAGAACCGAAATGAGAACAGCAGCTTTTTTAATTGATTTCATTTATAACATCTCCTTTTTGTTTTTCTTAAACCAAGCTATTAAGAAGCCATTCAAGATTTATATATGCATAGTCTGAAGGAATGGTGAAAAGGCTGTCGGGAACGCTTGAAGAAATCTTTACAAAATCTGTTGTTGAAACTGTTCCGTCAGCAAGTATTTCCTGGCTTCTCACAAGAGTATCTCCGTTAAAATAATATTTATATGTAACGCCCTGTGAATCCTTGCCGCTTTCAACCTCGTAACGTTTGCCACCGATTGTTTCATAGGTTGTTTTATAGGAAATCTTTTCGCCTTTTTCCTCGAAATCACCGATAACATCCTCTGTGTTGCCGAGAAGATCCGTTGAAGCTGTTGCATATTTCTTCAGATCATCAAAAACCATGTACCATGTTCCGTCGGGATTGTTCTTATTCTTCTTGTCGCCGCGGAAAATAAGCTTCATAGACATTCCGTCCATTGAGGATTCAACATACATCTTATTTCCGTTCAAAGCCATTGCAACTACGCCGAGATCGGGATCCTTGACCTGCATATAGAATTTACCGCTTTCAAAGACCTTTTCATATCTTGTAATCTTATAGGCGATTGTAACGCTGACAGGCTTAAAGGTACCAGTAACAGCACCGCCTGTTGTATTCTTGTAGGCTCTTACGGCAAAGGTATACTTTGCACCCTTTGTAAGGTTATTGAAGGTGAGCTTCTGAGGCTTTGCATAGGTTTTGTAAAGCTTATATGAGCCGTTATTGACTTTGTAATAAAACTTATAGCCTTCTGCACCGTTGACTGCGCTCCAGCTTACGACTGCCTGACCGCCGAGGCTTGAGGTTGCGGTTGTTTTGGGTGCTGCAGGAAGTGTTGCGGCAGTGTAGGTTGTGTAAGCGCTCCAGATAACCGTATCCGCAGTTTTAACATAAGGACGCACTGCAAAGGTAAACTTTGCACCTGCCTTGAGATTTTTGAAGGTATGAGTTGTTTTGGTGGTTGCACTTACGGAAACCTTCCAGGAGGAGCCTGACTTATAGTAAATTCTGTAGCCTGTTGCGCCCTTTACTGCATTCCATGTAAGCTTGATTGTGCTTTCAGTCTGTGTTGCGGTGATTTTTGAAATTGCATCTGTTTTTGTTGCAGTTGAAAGCTCAATATAATCGCTCCAGATAACTGCTGAGCCGTTTTTAACGTAAGGTCTAATTGCAAAGGTGTATTTCATACCGGACTTCAGATTTTTGAAGGTGTGGCTTGTGGCAGAGGTTGAGCTTACCGTTGTCTTCCACTTGCCGCCTGACTGATAGAAAATTCTGTAGCCTGTTGCACCCTCGGAAGCACTCCAGGTAAGCTTAATTGAAGAGGTTGTCTGTGTGTCAGTTGCATTTGAAATCGGAGCTGACTTTGTTGCAGTTTCACAGATTGCACTGCCTGAAGGCCACTCCTGTGAGGTTCCGAGAATTCTTCCTGCCTGAACTGAAAAGGTGTACTTCGCGCCGGGCTTGAGATTTTTGAAGGTGTGACTTGTGGCTGAGGTTGTGGCACACAATTTCCAGTTGCCTCCGTTTTTATAATAAATCTTATATGTATTTGCACCGATTGCGGCATTCCATTTAAGAGTTATTTCTGTTGTTGTCTGAGTGGCAGTTACCTTTGTAAGCTGAACCACGTGCTCAAGCTTTGTGCCTTTGTCACGGATTTTATCTCTGAATTCACAGCCGTTAAGACAAACTGCAGACTTTGAGCCGTCGCAGTATGTGGTGGCATTGTTATCGGAATAATATTCACCGAATTCATGCACGTGGTTATATTCTCTGCAAATACCGTTACCATTGCCTTCTTCAAACTCAATCTGATTAAACTGCTCCTCGGAGCCTGCATAATAAAGACAAAAGCCACGTTCATCAGGGAAGGCATCTCTTCCTACGTAGGCAAGCTTTTCACTTACTGAAACTGCCTTAAGACCGACACAGTTTGCAAAAGCTTCCGTTCCGATATATTCGACATTGTACAGATGAAGACCGCCGTCCAATGTATCACATAAGTTGAATGCGTGCGCACCGATGTGTTTTACATTTTCGCCAAGATCAGCATAACCAAGCGATCTGATATAGGCAAAAGCGAAATCACCGAT
This sequence comes from Acutalibacteraceae bacterium, assembly GCA_045612205.1. GTDB lineage: Bacteria > Bacillota > Clostridia > Oscillospirales > Acutalibacteraceae > UBA6857. Next base: position 34,619 of record JAZKYQ010000018.1, read on the forward strand.
TTCCGTAACGGTATCGGGAAGCTCTATGCTGAAAAGAGCTGTGTAACCGAAAGCGGTATGTCCGATTGTGGTAAGGCTGTTGCCGAAGGTTACATCCAGAAGATTTTCGCACCACGCAAAAGCACGTTTTTCAACAGCAGTAACCGAATCAGGTATAACGACACTGCTGATTTCTTTGTTTTCAACAAAGGCAAGTTCACCGATAACAGTAACTGCCTTACCGTCGATTACCGAAGGAATAACTATATTCTTATTGTTTCCGTTATAGCCCGTAATCTTTACCGTATCGTCCTCAAGCACCGTGTAGGTGTAATCACCGAACACAAGCTCCTCTGCACCTGCATTAAACACAAGGCACATCACTGCGACAAGTGAAAGAGCGAGAATTAGGGTTAATTTTTTTGCTGTTTTCATTTTATCATCCCCTGATGAGTTCAAATTGCTTTTACTTATTATAAGTAATAAAGGAAGTCAAAGATTCTTTCAATGAATTTTCTGATTCTGAAGATAAGCGCACCGAGGAAGGTTGCTTCCTGCTCGGGACCTTCAATTTCAGTATCTGCTTCAATTCCGTAATCAGCTACAACAGAAACGAAAATGTACTCACGAACGGGATATTCATCACCCTCGTACTTTTCGGTGTAAACAACAACGGGAACATCATCAACATAACCGCCTACATAAAATTCAAGAGCACCCATAAGCTTATAGTCAGGCTCTTGTGTAAGGTCACAGCTGAAGCTTTCGGTTGTGCCGTCAGTTTTTGTAACTGTAAAATCAACGCTTTCCGCTTCAAAGGCATCACTTACCTTAACGTCGTCAATAGCAATTTCTGTAATGGGGAAATCAATTACTTCAATTTCACTTGTGTATGTGTAGTCACCGTAGTAAATTTCAATCAGATTCTCTTCTGTGTCAACCCAGTAATCTATATACTCGTCAAGAAGAACGGTGCCATGGTATTCTTCTTCCTCTTTAAATTCCACAGTGCCTCTTTTAACGGTTCCGTCGGGATATTCAACATCAAAAACCGCTCCGACGATGAAATTGTCTTCATATTTATCATCGCTGATAAACTTGTAAAAGAAGCCACTGTCCTTATAAGCTTCGGGAATTCCCGAAACGGGAGTGATGCTCTTTACATAACAGTCAATAAGAGGAATTTCAGCTTCGCCTTCAATTGTGTCCATTTCTATAAGGATACTGCTTAAAAGTCTTATTTCATAATACAAGGGCAGTGTATCGGCTCCGCTTTCTTTTGCATCGAGGTAATCACGGATGTCAATATAGGTATAAGTGCTGATGATTCTTTTTGCGTTTTTGTTTAAACCGTAACCGTATTCTGTTTCAATAACCTCACCGGTGGAAAGGGTAACTGCAAAATCTGTCGGGACGTAATACTGATAGTCCTCCTCGTCTTCCCAACCGTATTCTTCCTCCATATCCGTGATATACTCATCGAGCTCTCGGGCTGTTACAGGCTCATCAACGTTTACCTGTACATCTGCAATTTTGTCAAAAAGTCCTGCCGAAGCCTGCACAGAGAAAAGAGAAAATACAAGCATAAGCACAAGGGTGAGTGATGTGAGTTTTTTCAATGTTTTTTTCATGGTTTTATCCTCCTAAATATATTTTTATAAAATAATGACATAACAAAAATGCTTGCGGAAATAAAACTGATCCGTTTTTTCACTGACGGATAAAGCGCAATATTTCCCACTTAAGTATATCACTTTTTATAACAAATTTAAAGCGTATAAATACACAATAATACACACTCATTACTAAGCACAATGACGAATGAGTATCATGAATTTATACCTCTTTCCGTCACCCCCTTTCATCCTAATAATATCTGTGAAAAATGTTTTTTTCAACAGATACACCAAACTGCACATTACAGACACAAAACTGCACACTTACGGGTCAGTTTTTCAATTGACCGTCAGGAGTGAAATATGATATACTAATCGGGTCAGGCGGTGAGAAAATGAAAATAATAATATGCGACGATGACAAAACAAATCTTAAAGAAATCGAAAGAAACGTAAGCGGATTTTTAAGTGAAATGAACATAAAAGCCGAAATTGTTTCTTTTTGCGACAGCGAAAAAATATTTATGTCAGACTGTTATTATGATATAGCCTTTCTGGATATCGAAATGAAGAAGCTTAACGGAATTGAGGTTTCAGAAAGATTAAAGAAGACCAATCCCTATATCATAATATTCATAATTACATCCTACTATAAGTATCTTGACGATGCAATGGATCTCAATGTGTTCAGATACATCAAAAAGCCACTTGATGTAAGAAGACTGAAAAGCGGTATAAGCAAGGCTCTTGACTCAATTGACAGCAATGTCATTTCCGTTTTTGTCAAAAATACAAACACACTTACAAATGTTCTTATAAACGATATAATTTTCATTGAAATTTTCGGCACAACAACAAGAATCGTAACCACCAAGGGTGAATATGTTTCAGATAAAAAGATTTCCTACTGGAAGGAAAAGCTTATCGCAAGCTTCTTTTACCAGGTGCATAAAAGCTTCATTATAAATATGAAGCACATAACGGACTACAAAAGAGACACGGTAACTCTTTCGGGCGAATATAACATTCCCGTTTCCTACAGAAAGCAAGCCGAATTCAGACGTTATTTTCTTACTTATTTCGGAGGAAGGTAAAATGAACACTATTATTTCTGCAGTCACTTATCTTATTGAATATTTTATAGCTATTCACTTTTTCAGTGAGCTTTTCCCGCAAAAGCTCAAAAGCAAAAGAATTCATCTTACGGGTATTGTTCTTTACGCCGTAGCGTGTACTGTATTTGTTGCTTTTGAAAATGTGGTGCTCAACACAATACTTTTCTTTCTGATAAATTTCATTTTTGCGCTCAGCTGCTTTAGAACAGGTGCATTGAAAGCATTGCTCGGCTCCTTGTTTATAACCGCAATAATGAATGGTGCTGAATTTTTATCAATGTGCATTCTTTCTGCCGGCAATGGAGGAGACATCAACACCTACAATTCAAGCATTGCAAGCTATATGACAGCCGTTCTTTACAGTAAAATCCTTTACTTTGTTTTCATAAGACTCATACTGAGTGCGGGCTTCAGATTCAGCAACAAAAATCTTGCCGTAAATCCGTTTTTTCTCATTCTGTTTCCTCTTTGCTCGCTTGTCATTCTTTATACCTTTTTCCTTATATCCTCTGCATACGAATTGACAAAGGAAATCGAGCTTATAATTTCTCTTTCGGGAATCGGTATTATGAGTGCCATTATCCTTACCTATATTTTCTACGGAAAAACCGCAAAGCAGATTGACGAGCTTTATGCTTCACAAAGTGAAACCGAAAAAATCAGCACTGATGCCGCATATTATGCTCTTGTTGACCGTCAGAATGATATGCTCAAAACCTTCATTCACGATGAAAAGAATCATCTGAGTGCCATTAAAAGCCTTGCAGATAGCTCTGAGGTCAATGAATATATTGACAGCATTTACGGTCAGATAAAAAGCTATTCACTTTTCGGAAACACAAAAAATAAAATGCTTGACTTTCTTATCAATAAATATTACTACATCTGTGAAAATGAAAGCATTGACTTTTCAACCTCAATAATAACATCAAATCTTCACTTCATTGAGCAGGCAGACCTGATAAGCCTTATGAGCAACATTCTTGATAATGCCGTTGACTCTGCAAAAAATTCAGAAGCAAAAATAATTGATTTATCCATAAACAAAGTAAACGGTTTTGATATTCTCACCTGCACAAACTCCTGTAATAAAAGACCCGATTTCAAAGGACGTATCCTTAAAAGCACAAAAGCAGAAGGCGGTCTTCACGGTCTGGGTATTAAGAGCATCCAGAAAACCGTCAACAAATATAACGGTGAATTTGAATGGTCTTTCAACGAAAAAGCCAATGAATTCACTGTTTACGCGGCATTCAAAGCAAAAGCCGAAGACAGACCTTAAAAAAAATAAAAGTGCGCCCCAAAGAGACGCACAAAACAGAAAATGCATCTCATTTGCTGCGACACAAAATTGCTTCAACATAGGCATGTTTAACAAGAGATACAATTTTCCCAATAGTATCCCTACGTTGATTATATGCAATTTTATGTCGCAGTATAAGTTTACCACATTTTCCTTGAAAAATCAATATTTAAATTGGCAGATAAAGGCAAACAAAAAAAGACGCGGAGTAAAATCCGCGGCCTGAATTTTCGTTAACCGAAAATATAAAAGATTTCGTAAAACAGATTAGTGATTATCTCAATAAAGCGTTCGAGCAAGGTCAGCTTCACCTCAGCACCTCTGAAGCGTTCAGAGGCAAAGTGAACTCCGTCAACTGCCACTGTAAAATCCTTACAGATCACATCATTATTCTTGCCGCCGTCTTCAACACCGTCTTCTACTTCCACGAGAACAGGCATTCCGTGAAGCTTGCCGATTTCATACACTCTCGATACATGAGCAACACCGGGTAAGGGGCGGTCTATGAATTCAGTGTAATTCTCAAGGTTGCGGGTGTAGGTTTTTTCTTTTCCCTTTGTATCTGTCACGGTAATGGTAACGGTCTTCTCATTGAAATCATCATCAAAGGTTGCATCGTCAATGGTTATTGACTCAAAGGGACAGTCAAAGATTTTTGCTGAAAAGTTTTTCTCAATATCCAGGAATTCTACAGTTACATCCTTTGATTTTGTTTCACTGTCGGGATAAATGAAAATCATTTGCCCGTCAAGGTAATATTCAGTAAAAGCACCCCATGTGACTACTTTCTGAACGTATTTTCTTATCTCTGTGCCATCCTCATATACTACTTTAAAGCGAAGCTTATCAAGGTCAGAAGCCATGAAAAAACTATAACCCAACTCCTCATAATCTTCAGGTATATATTCATAGAACTTGATTTCGCCTTCAAGAAGAGAGAGATTTTTAACAAGCTTCTTCGGGAAGCTTACATCATCCGTAATTACTTTCTTATCAATCTGAATATTCAGACTGCTGTAAAGACTTATTTCCGTGTGAACAGGAACTGTGTAGCTGCCGTTTTCAGCCGCTTCAAGCACATCGTAAACATCCATCCACACATAACACTCTACCATTCTTTTGCCGTCCTGAGAATATCCGCATTCATACTCGGGCACATAGATCGTTTCACCGTTTGAAAGAGTTACATAAAAGGAAGACACAAAATTATACTCTCTGTCTTCCCCTTCAAGCTCCTCACCGTCAAAAGAATCAATGTAATCCTGAACGGATTTGAGACTGAAAGGCTCCATGGTCACAACCTCAAAATCCTCGATCTTGTCAAAGCCTAAAGCTGCAAAGGACTGCACCGAAAATGTCGATAAAAGGACAAGTGCGGATAATAAAATTGCCAATGTTTTTTTCATACTGAACACCTCCGATTGTTTTTCTTATTTGCAATATTACTCCTTTGAAACCAAAAAGTCAATCATATTGTAACAATTCATACATTTATACTTCATCAAAGCTCATTGCCCTGTCGTAAACCTTGACCTTATCAAGACTGTTCATCGCTTTACCCTTAAGATAAACATTTTTTGAAGGTCTTCCGCAATGAAGAACTCCGTCAAAATAAAGCTTCATAACACCGTTGCGCTCTCTAACGGCAACAATCTGTGCAGAATCTCCGACAGCTTTAAGTGAACGGAGAGTCTCCCCTGCCACAGTAAATTCGGCAAAGCCTTTTTCGTCAATACTCAGACGGATTTCATCCTCCTGACTCATAAGAAGCTGATTTGTACCACCGTCAAGAGTTGCCTTCACTGTAAATCCGCTGTTACCCTTAAGCGAGTAAACAACAAGGTCTTTTTCGTTATAATCAAAGCAAGCCTGAGCCTCTGCACCGTTACCGGCAATGTCGGTAACACCAAGGAAGGTGTAGCTGTTTTCTCTTGCAAAGGGCTTTTCAAAGGTAAGTCGTACAGTCATATAATCCTCAAGAAGCTCTGCTTTTGCAATCGGGTTTTCCTTGCAGGAAATGTTGCCAATGCCCACAAGAGTGTCAAAGCTCACTTCAAGAGTGTTATCATTTAACGGCTGAATGAAGGTGATTGCGGGCACTTCTGCTTTTTTGCCGAAGTGGTAAATTCTTGTTTCAAAGCCTTCAAGCTCTGTTTCAAAGGTATCACCGTAGCCGTATTTGTCACTGAGCTTTCCAACGGTGTAGGGAAGAATTGTGCAGACCTCTTTTTTGGAGAAGTCCTTGCTGATTGCGATATGCTCGTCAAGCCTTACTGCAAAGGACTGCTTGTCCTTTCCGCTGTTACGAAGGCAGAGTATGCCCTCATTTTCGTCAAAGCAGGCGTAGCCGTAGCACTTGTTTTCAGACGGTCTTCCGCCGAAAATTACCGAGCGGGTAAGAACATTGATGTTTCTGTCAATGAAGCGGAGTGCGGAGTGATTGATTCTCCACTTTGCCTCGTTCATAAGGCTGTGACTGTAATAAAGCTCCCAGAAGGCTGTGCCTCTTGCCGCCATAGTGAAAAGATAAGAACGGAAATCCTCATCGCTCATTTTCACCTTTGCCTCAGCACCGTAAATGGGATCATGATTATAAAGTGCTCCCTGAGGGAACTGGAACTGCCTTGTTTCGTAGAAGTCAAAATACATTTCGTCGCGGTAGGAAAGGAAACCGTCCTTGTCGCTGACTGCGCCCTTTTTACCGATAAAGCCGTGGTCATTGCTTATCTGCATCCATACGCTGTTGACCCACTTTAAGAACCAGGCGCTCGGCGGAGCGTAGCAGGTAAGGTTGATCCAGAAATTCTCAAGAGCGTTGTCGCTGAGCTTTTCAAAAATCTTAAGCCACTTTTCCCATATATCCGTATAGAAATACATATCCTTGTAGCCGCCGACCATGTGGTCGTGATTCTTGTTTTTGCAGCTTCTCTGAGCAAAGCCGTCAAGCTTGAAATAGTTAAGACGGTACTGCTTCATAAAATCAAGCAGAAGCTGACCTGTTTTTTCAGCATACTTCTCACTTGCAACGCAGATACCCATTGCCTGCTTGTTGTAATATCCGTTACCGGCCTTTTCAATCTGCTTTGCAAATTTAGGTGTGTCTGTTGTGTAACCGCCCCGGGGACCGAGCCACAAGCCGAAGCGTGAGCCGAAGCTCTCGCTTAAGTTTGTAAAAGGTGTAAGTCCGTCGGGAAAATTTTTGTTAAATCCCCAGAAGCCCTTTGCGTAATCGTTCCAGCCGTCATCGGCAACATAGCTGTCAAGCAAAGGCTCACCGTACTTCGTAAGGCCCTTTTCAATTTCAAGGAAGGACGAGGTGACATTCTCCCTTGTGATATTGAGCATATTGTCGTACCAGGAGTTATACTGCCTTCTTAATCTGCAGGGCTTGGAAATTGTTCTGATGTAAGCGAAAAATGCCTTCTGCACCTGAGCAAAAAGGTCACCCTCTGCAGCGCCGACAACTGCATCATAGGTTACAAAGGCTCCGTTTTTACAAAGCTCGGTAAGCTTTTTACCGCTGTAATAGGTAACGGAGGCTCCGCCATCCTGAATAATGTTACGGCAAAGAGGAAACTCACAGCCGAAGAAAAGCGAATCAACATAAACGGGCTGACCGAGTGTGAGGGCAAAGCCGGGAATGTGGGAATTCTTCTGCTTGGGCACAGACCAGTGCATAAGGGATGTATCAAACCCGAAGTGCTCAAAGCTGATAAAATCAAGCACAACCTCCTTTTTGCCGATTTTCTCAAAAGAAATTTCGAGATGCTTTCTTAAAAATGAGTCCTCATCCTTAAGCTCGTAAACGGCTGAAACAAGGATTTTGCTGTCCTTGAAGGAGAAAGGCTTGAAATCGATTTTAAGCACAGTTTTCCCCTGCTCATTTTTCACAGAAGTATCCATTATGGTAAGCTGTGAAGAGTAAATAAGCTTCTGAGAAAACCTGCATTTTCCCTTGAGAGAAAGCACAAATTCCTCACTGTCTTTTGCGGCAGTGAGGAGCTTATTGCTTATTTTGTTTTCAATCTCAAAGGAGCTTATTTTGTTTTTACGGATAATGAATTCTTTTTTCAGATATCCGTTTTCGATAATAATATTCTTTTCGTTGATTGAAGCTGTCATACCTATTACCCTTTATCAGATATTTTTGTATACAAAGTTTGCTACATCCTTCACAACTGCATTGAAGTATGCCTTTTCGTTGAGAATTTCGTGTCTTGCATTGGGGTAAAGAATCTTTGTGATATTGTCCTTACCTGCCTTGAAGAGCTTTTCGCAGACAAGGTCAATGCCCTTACCGTAGTTACCTACAGGATCCATATCACCTGCGATAACGAGAATGGGAAGCTTCTTGTCAAGGCCTTCAAACCACTTCTTTGATGAAACAAAGGAAAGAAGCTGCATAAGATCTCTGTAGCCGTTAGCTGTGAACAGGAAGCCGCAAAGGTCATCAGCGATGTACTTGTCAACCTCTTTCTTATCTCTCGTGAGCCAGTCAAAGGCAGTTCTCTTTTCAAACTTGCTGTTGTATGTACCAAAGGCAATCTTGTCAATAAGCTTACTTCTGTGATGATCGCCCTTGATTTTACCGATAAGTGTTGCAAGGCCGACACCTACGCCTGAAGCAGGGTTGGGAGCTGCAGTACCGCAGAAAACAGCCGCATTGATCTCATCGGCATAGCTCAGGCAATAGGCTCTTGCAACAAATGAGCCCATTGAGTGACCGAAGAAAATAAGGGGCTTACCGGGATTTTCCCTCTTTGCGATAACTGAAAGAGTGTGACAGTCAGCAACAAAGCTTTTCCAGCCCTCATTGGCACCGAAGTAGCCGAGCTCTGAGGGAGCAGAAACGCTCTGACCGTGACCGATATGATCGTTGATGTAAAGAGCAATGCCGAGGTCGCAAAGGCTTGAGGCAAACTTCTCATATCTTTCAAGATGCTCTGCCATACCGTGAGCAACCTGTAAAATTGCTTTTACCTCTGCGTTTTCGGGCTTATAGGAAGCCGCATGAATATCAGCAAGACCTGAAGCTGAAGGAAATGTGAATTCGTTTTTAATGTAACCCATATTTTAAACCTCCGAGGATTAAATATTTTCATTATAAGTATAACACATAAGAAAAAAATTTACAGTTTTTTACAGGAATTTCCCTTATGGCAAATCTAACAAATTTTAAATGAGATTTTTGACATCTAAAAAGAAAAAACAAGAAAAATAACGCAAAACTTCTCTTTGGTCCGTTTATAAGGACTGAAAAAATAAAAAAATCGAACATTTGTATTGACTTTTGCATTTTTCGTGCTATAATTTAACTATAACAAACAAACGAATGTTCGTTTAGCGCGAACACACCGATACAAAAACAAAAAGGAGTTAATCATTATGACACAACAGATTTTAGCCATCATCGCTCAGCAGCTTGTATTATTTCTTATTATCGCATCAGTAACCTTCCTTCTCGGCCTCATCTTTGAAAAGCAGATCACTGCAGCTTACGAAAAAGCTGTTCAGCAGTATCAGAGCAAGCAGAAGGAAAAGAAGCAGCGTGAATACCTTGCCATGAAGCAGCAGAAGGAAGCTGACAAGAGAAAGGTTCAGAAAATCAGAGACAACTTCAACCGTGAAATGGAAAATACCGGAAAGATCTGGGTTCCCTATTATGCCGCTTCTTAATTGATCCGACTTCATCTTTCACACTTATATATCTTTCAGAAAAGAAGGAAGACACCACTCCCCCGGTGTCTTCTTTCTTTTACATTGCTTGACAAGAAAGGAAAAAAGCTGTACAATTAAATTGGCGAAAATCCGCATTCAGAATCTGTTCAGGATTATATACGCCTATTTAAGTTGATTTTCATATAAGAGGTGACACTATGTCAGAAGAGTTAAAATACTGTATGGGGTGTATGGAAAGCATTCCTTACGATTCTCTTATCTGTCCGCACTGCGGATATAACGAAGAGACCCTTCAGCCTGCTCCTTTTCTTGAGCCGGGCAATCTCATTTCAAGAAAATACCTTGTCGGAAGAGTTATCAGCACTTCACCTGACACAATCACCTACATCGGTGCAAACATAGAAAACGGTGAGGTTGTTGATGTTATCGAATTCTTCCCCCATAACATCGTCACAAGAAACGAAGGCGAAACCGAGCCCACGGTAAAGCTCGGCTACGACTCAATGTTTTCAGAGTGCCTTCAGAGCTTCCTCAATCTCTGGAGAGGTCTTGACATTTTCAAGGATGCAACCTGTCTTCCCAATGTCCACGATATCATCGATTTCAACGGTACGGTTTACGCCGTATGTGAGCACAAGGACTGCATCACTCTCAGACAATACTTCGGCGAAAACGACGTTCTCACCTGGCCGAGAGCTTTTTCAGCCTTCAAGCCTGTTATGTACGCTCTTAAAAAGCTCAACTATGCAGGCATTGTTCACGGCGCACTCTCCCCTGAAACGATCCTTGTCGGAAGTGACGGAAAGCTTCACATCACAGGCTTTTCAATTCCCCAATGCAATAACGGTGTTGCAGAGTTTGCTTCAGCTCCCGCAGAAGGCTTTGCTCCCATCGAGCTTTTCGACACCTCGGGTGCTACTGCAAAGACAGACGTTTATTCAATAACCGCTCTTCTTTATTATTGTATCACTCTCACTCCTCCCCCTGAATCCACACAAAGAATCATCAAGGATACGACGACTCTGCCTGCTTCCGTGGCAAGCACACTTTCAAAGGGCGTTATCGACGGACTTATTCTCGGCCTGTCAATTTATCCCGAAAACCGCTTTGAAGGCTTTGATGAGCTTATTAATGCACTCAGACCTGCCGAAGCACCTTTACAGCCTCCTGTCACACAAGAGCCTGCACAAAAGCCCTTGACACAAAAGGAAGAGGTTGACCTTGAAATTCAGCGAGAGCTTGAGGAGCAAAAGGCCCTCAAGAAGGAAAAGAGAGAAGCCAAAGCAAACGCATCTGTCGGAATCAAGGCTTTCCTTTCAGGCTTCGTTATCTGTGCGGTGCTTTTCTGCGTCTTTTACGGCACGGTAATTTACAAGAATTATCCCATTGATTTTATGGATAAGCTTCTCAAGCCTATTACCTTCCTTCCCCTCAACGGTGAGCAGGAAACCACACAGTCCACAACAGAGGTTGTTGTTCCCACAGAGCCGAACTACATCACGGTTGCTGACTTTGTAAACAATCACACTATTGACAGCATCCGTCAGAATACCTTCTTTACTGAAAATTACAGGTTTGATATCATCACCAAGGAAAGCACAGAGCATCCCAAGGGAGCAATCATCAGCCAGAGCATTGAGCCCGGTGAAAGCGTCCTTTCGGGTACACTTATCACTCTTGTTGTTTCCGACGGTACAACAAAAATCAAGCTTACCGATGTTGCCGGTGTAAACTATCTTATCGCATCGGAAACCCTTCAGACCGCAGGCTTCAAGGTTAAAATCAAGCTTCTTGAAAATGACGGCAAGCACACAGTCGGAGAGGTTTTCTCCATGGATCAGAAGGCCGGTGAGCTTTACGAAAAGAGCACAGTAATCACCCTGAGCGTATGGAACAAGATTCAGGCAACCACTGCCGCATCAACAACCTCCTCTTCAAGCAACTCAACAGGCACTTCAACTACTTCCTCTGCTTCAACAGCAGCATCAACCACCGCTGCCACAACATCAGGCAAGCTTCAGATTCCCGATGTTACGGGAATGGCTTACCGTGATGCCTACAACGCTCTTGAGCAGGCGGGCTTCAAGGTTAAGTACAAGCTTCTGACAAACGACGGCAGTCACGTAGTAGGTGAGGTTTATGCAACAAGCCCCAAGGCCGGCGAGTATTGTGACAAGGACACCGTTGTCACATTAGGTGTCTGGAACAAGGTTGAAACAGCTTCAGCAAACTGATAAAATCCTTGTCAGATTTTGTCAACGAAATAAATCAACTTTTTTTAAAAAAGGTATTGACTTTCTCGGGTACTTGTTATATAATAACTAAGCACTCGAGAGAGTGATATATCGCGGAGTGGAGCAACCCGGTAGCTCGTCGGGCTCATAACCCGGAGGTTGCAGGTTCAAATCCTGTCTCCGCAACCAGTTTTAAGTACTCACCTAAGGGTGGGTACTTTTTTTAGTTTAAGCCCTGCAACCGACGGGTTCCCGGGGCACAGAGCACGACCCCCGCCAGTGGCGGATGAAGGGAGTGCGACTGTGGCGCAGCGGTCAAAGTTTCTGTGCCGCTCCAAGGCACAAAGAAACTTTGGGAACCGCAAGAGGGCCTTTGCAGGTTCAAATCCTGTCTCCGCAACCAGTTTTAAGTACTCACCTAAGGGTGGGTACTTTTTTTAGTTTAAGCCCTGCAACCGACGGGTTCCCGGGGCACAGAGCACG
>JAZKYQ010000019.1:0-5054 GCA_045612205.1 Acutalibacteraceae bacterium
AAGCCGACAGAGGGTATTATAATGCGTCGCAGACCCTTAACTTTTACCGAAGGTAAAAATATCACTTCGTCGAAGACGAAATTTCACTCGTCGTAAGGCGAATATCACATCTGCCAAGCAGATATATCACTCAGTTCGCAGGGCCGTCAAGAATTTCACCCTTTTCGGAAAATCTCGAGCCGTGGCAGGAGCAGTCCCATGATTGTTCCTGCTTATTCCATTTCAGTGCACAACCCAGATGAGGGCAACGAGGTGCAGTGGGAGTAAGGAAGTTTATTGTTGTTTCAAAAGTGTTTACTGCAAGCTGGGGGTGAAGCACTGACCTTGAGGGGGAGAAGATATCGGTAAAGTCATTTGTTTTGCCGAAGATAAGATCCTTTAAAATGAGTGCCGCAACCATTGACAGGCTCATACCCCATTTGTTGAAGCCTGTTGCAACAAAAAGGTCGGAGCTTTTCCTTGAGTATCTGCCGATATAGGGGAGCTTGTCAAGAGTCATACAGTCCTGTGATGCCCAACGAAAAGCAATTTCACTTCCCGGATAATATTTTTCAGCCGTAGCTTCGGCTCCTTTCCACGCCGACGAAGTCTTGCCTGTTCTGTGAGCGTCTGAACCTATGAGAAGAAAGTCCTTGTGATTTCTGAAGGAAAGTCCCTTTTCGTTTTCGTCAAGGTACATTCCTTTTACATCTTTGCCGTTTTTCAGCGCAATGACATATGAACGGCTCTGATACATTTTAAGGGAATATCCGCCGAGCTTGTTGAAAATCGGAAAATGGGTTGCAACTATTACCTTGTCAGCTTTTATGCTGAAATCCTTGCCGTAATAAAAGTTTCCGTCAAAACCGATAACATGGGAGTTTTCGTAAATGTTCAGCTTTCGTGACAAAGCCGAGGTAAAGGAGAGAACATCAAACTGTGCCTGATCGGAAAACCTTATTGCGCCGAGCACATCAAAGGGTAATTCCGAAAGAGAGGGAAAAAATTTACCCTTTGCTCCGATTTTTTCAAGAGCCTGCATTTCATCGTCAAGCTTTTTCATTGATGAAAGGCTGTAAATATAGTTGTCCTTTCTTTCAAAGCTGCAGTCAATATCCTTGCAAAGTTTTGCATATTCTTCAATTGCTTTTTCGTTTATGCGGTAATACTTTTCTGCGGTTTCCGCGGAGATTTTTTTCATGATGTCATTGTAAATCAGTCCGTGCTGAGAAGTGATTTTTGCCGTTGTGTTTCCGGTAGTTTTACGACATATTCTGCCACCTTCGGCAACAATATAATCAACACCGAGTTTTTCGAACTCATAAGCACAAAGAAGTCCGCAAAGTCCGCCGCCGATGATAAGCACATCGGTTCTGATGCTACCGTGAAGAGAGGGGAATTGTGAAAAGGTATTTTCCTTAAGCCATAATGAATTCATTTTATCACCGTTTATAGTATTGCTTACTGAGATAAATAAATTCCTGCCTGTAGCACAAATAATATAAAATAAGCGGATATTAATTGTCAGTATTGTTATAAATAATAAAGTCAGCATATCCGCTTGACGATGAGGGTCAGTTGTGGTATGATAAGTTTATCAAATTCATCTTTAAGGAGATTATTACAATGATAGCTATAGGCGCAGACCACGGCGGTTACGAATTAAAAGAAGAAATCAAGAAGCACCTTGAAAAAAGGGGCATTGAGTATAAGGATTTCGGCACATACTCACCCGAATCCGTTGACTATGCGGCAATCGCATACAAGGTTGGTACAAGCATTACCTCAGGCGAATGTGAAAGAGGTATCCTCTGCTGCGGCACAGGTATCGGTATTTCCATGGCAGCTAACAAGGTCAGAGGTATCAGAGCTGCCTGCTGCAGCGATTACTTCAGCGCAAAATTCACACGCCTTCACAACGACTCAAACATTCTTTGCATGGGCGGCAGAGTTGTCGGTGCAGGCCTTGCTCTTGAAATGGTTGACGTTTTCCTTGACACAGAGTTTGAGGGCGGCAGACATCAGCGCAGAGTGGATCAGATTATGGCAATCGAAGCAGGTACATTTACTGCAGACTGATAATAAATGCAAAAAAAGTCACGTGGGAAATCCTCGTGACTTTTTTCTTGCACTCACATAATGATTATCGCATAGAAATAACAGCTTCAATAAGTTTAATTATAAACTTTTTTTCTTGAGAAGTACACATATTAATCAATGTGTCGATATTTATGTCTGTATCTTCTTTTTCTAATTTTTCTCCATATAAAATACGGTCTATAGACAGACCTGTATTCTCACAAATTAGAAATAGAATATCAACAGATGGTTTGCGGTGACCGCTTTCCATATGTTTTACGTGAGTTGCTGAAACTTCAAGTATTTCTGCAAATTCTTCTTGTGACATACCTTTGGCTAATCTTGCTTGTTTAATAGCTGATGCAAGTAATTTATATCTATCCATACTCTATATGCTCCTTTTGAGATAGCATACTGCTAATTTTTATTATTGACAATTAGCTTAAAGTTGTATATAATTAGCTTAAAGAGTCTGCGATTGTATATGGATTCTTAGTCGTCTGTTTTTCAAATTATATATGACCAAAAAATACAAAGGAGATTTAAGAAATGAAAAATTTTAGAACATTAGTCAGAGTGTTTTCGCTGTTACTTGTAGTTTTAACAATTTGCACAGTATTTACTACCACTGCTTTTGCGGCAACTTCAAGTAGCGGAAAATCTACAAGAACTATTACAGTTGAAACTAAAGCCAATTGGTTAATTCCCGGTTCGGAAAGTATTACTCTTAGTCAGACAAAAGGTGTAAGAAGTGAGACAAAGCCCTTTAGCGGAAAAGTTAAGACTAAGAATTGCTATGGAGAATGGGATATTGTTGCTAAATCAACAGATGGCAAACATACAGCAAAAGCTACACTTAAGGATGGTAGTGTGAAAATAAAACTTAAACCCAACAAAACTTATAAAATCACAGTTACTTGGGATAATCAGGCAGATATTTTTGACAGCCTTGATCATGGTAGTTTTACAAAACTTCCTACATGGAAAGTAAAAAGCACATATAAAGTATCTTCTTGCTATTAATATTTGAATATCTATATTTAAAAGGTCATATATATTTTGAAGTCAGAAAATGAAAAAGTTCACGGGGAAATTCCTCGTGACTTTTTTCTTGCGGAAATAGTCGATGGATGACCGGTGTCGTGAGAATGTCTGTCCGAAGCAGGCACTTTCTTTCAGACACGGAGCAGAGCTGACCGATAGAACAAGTTTACCGTGGTGGGAAGTCTCACGGCGAAGTCCGTGAGGCGTAGAAAGTCAGATTTAGATGTTGGCGGATGAATGAATAGTGGTAAAGGCGCAGTAGCCTAAAGAGCGCTTTGCATCCTTTGTCGCTCGGGACAAAGGATGTGCCCCGCCGGCATGAGGCGTGTAGAACCTTAATTATAAATATATGTATATTTTCAACTCACCAAGCAGATTAAATTACAAAACCCGATTTTGTTAACATTCCAAATGCCCGAAAAGCCTTTATTTATGGGCTTTTTTCTCTTGTGCTGACAATATTTTATGAAAAAAATAAAAAAGTAAGATTATATAAAAATAGTTTATAGAAAACTTTGTTACTTTGTTACACTTCAGACCTCTTAATTTAATTATACATATTGTAAAAACAAAAAATCCGTTGTATAATCTTTCCATAAACCGAAAGGAGAAAAATATTATGGCAACCTTTATTCAACGAGTAGTAGCATTTTTTACCGCCCTCATCGGACTTCTCACAAGTGCCCTCGGCTTTGGCGGATGTGCCGATAAGGTGGATGACTTCAGGGTCACAACCTACATCAGATGTGACTATGTTCAGTCTGAAAACAGCCTTTATGCTGAGGATTTTAACATCGTGACCGATGCAATTTTGTTTGAAGCGGCATCCTTTGACGCTCAGGGAAATGTCCTTTACGACGAAGGAAAGCTTGAAAATGCTCTTTCAAACATCCGCAAGGCAATCGGAAACAACGATGTACACCTTACCGTTAACCTTCTCGGCCCGGGAGGTCATACCGATTCCGACGTCTGGGAGGATCAGATGGAAGCACAGAGCGTTGAGCATAACAAGGCCTTTGCAAGCGGAGTGCTTGAGGATAACATCGTAGCCTTCCTTGATAAGTATGACTTTGACGGTGTGCATTTTGACTATGAATATCCTCTTTCAAACAAGGCGTGGAAGCAGTACAATAAGTTCCTTGTTTCCCTTGATGAAAAGCTCGCAGATGCTTATACCCTCGGTGTTGCAGGCAATGACTGGAACCTTAAGTTCTCCACTGCGGCAATCGAAGCTATTGACACTCTTGAGCTTATGACCTATGACTTTGTTGACAAAGAGGGCAGACACGCAACCTATGAGGGTACAGTTGACCTTGTGAAAAAGGTCGGACTTTACGGTGTTCCTTCTGAAAAGGTCAATATCGGACTTCCCTTTTATTCAAGACCGACAGATATGAGCGCTTACTGGTACGGCTATAACGGCTGTTATGACGGCATTGACGAAAACGGTTGGTACCATTGCGAAAGCACAGGCAAGGACTTCTGGTTCAATACTCCCGATGTTATTGCCCAAAAGACACAGTACGCCATCGATAACGGCTACGGCGGTGTTATGATCTGGCACTACAACTGCGACCTTCCCTCAACTCACGAAGGCTCACTTTTAAGAGCAATCGGTGCAGTAGTGAGTAGTAAGTAGTAAGTAGTGAGTAGTAAGTAGTAAGTAGTGAGTAGTAAGTAGTAAGTCGTAGGGGCGACCATTGGTCGTCCGAAATGTAGCTTACATCGTGTCCGCAATAAAACGCATAACCGCGTAGGGGAGACCCCGTGTGGTCTCCCTGGAAATTCACAATTCACAATTCACAATTCACAATTATAATTGTAGGGCAGGGGCTTGCTCCTGCCGTTGTGTGTTACTGTAGGGATATGTTGTTTCGTGTCCGCAGAGGATGTCCTCGTGGGCTGTGAAACCCCTCAGTCAAAATCAAAGATTTTGCCAGCTCCCCTTTCAG
>JAZKYQ010000020.1:0-3935 GCA_045612205.1 Acutalibacteraceae bacterium
TTCCCTTGAGTTTCCTTGATTTTTCTTGATATAATAACGTTGGTAAACCAAAAATTGAAAGGATGTATACACCCATGAACAAGACAGATCTTATAAACGTAGTTGCTGCTGAGGCAGGTCTCAGCAAGAAGGATTCCGAGGCAGCTGTTAACGCAACTCTCGCTGCTATCGCAAACGCACTTAAGGAAGGTGACAAGGTTCAGCTTATCGGCTTCGGTACCTTCGAAGTTAAGGAAAGAGCTGCAAGAACAGGTCACAACCCCAAGACAGGCGAAGCTATCGAAATCGCAGCTGCAAAGCTTCCTTCATTCAAGGCAGGCGCAGCACTCAAGAACGCTGTTAAATAATTAAACGGCAAAAAGACTGAGACTGTTCAACCGAGCAGTCTCTTTTTTTAGGGAGATAACAATTATGAGATTAGACAAATATTTAAAGGTATCCCGACTCATCAAGCGACGCACCGTTGCCAATGAGGTTTGCGATGCAAAGCACGTTACCGTTAACGGTAAAATCGCAAGAGCCTCCTATGATGTAAAGGTGGGGGACATTATTGAAATTCAGATGGGCGAAAACCTTCTCAAGGCGGAGGTTCTTATCGTTACCGAGCACGCAACAAAGAATGATGCCGGACTGATGTACAGGATAATATAGCTTTGCTTTAAGGATTGCGAAAGCCGAAAAAGCAAAATAATAAAAGCAGATATTTTAAGCGCTTTACTTAATGATATCTGCTTTTTTATTAATCTCGGTTTATGCAATCTGCAGTTGTTGCAGATTATTTTCAGTTCTTTCCGCGTCTTGTTCCGTTTTTGAAATCGGTGGAACGCTTAAGGTCTGACATTTTTTCGTCGCTTACCTGCTTGAATTGAGCCATCATATCCTCAAAGCTCATTGCTTCCTTGCTCTTCTGAGGCTGACCCTGCCATACATTTGCGTTTCTGGGTCTGTCATTGCGACGGGGCTTTCTCTCTGTTTTTTCGGCTTTGGGCGCAGTCTCCTCGGGAGCTTCTGCTTTTCTGATTGAAAGGCTGATTTTTCCCTCTTCAGAAATGCCTACAACCTTAACCTTTACAGTCTGTCCGACTTTAAGGAATTCCTTGATATCCTTGACAAAGGATGTGGAAACCTCTGAGATATGTACCATTCCGCTTTTTCCGTCGGGAAGGCTTACAAAAGCACCGAAGGCCATAAGACCTGTAACTTTACCTTCCAAAATTGCTCCGATCTCAAGCATAAAAAATTGTCGTCCTCCTAAATCAAATAACGGTTTTTTTAAAATATCAGGATGCAGTTTTGTAAAAAACGTACTCTCCCGGTTTAGCATATCCGTAAACCTCACGGGCTATTTTTTCGTAATAATCTCTTTTATCAGTTGGGCTGAGAATGGCAGCATAGTCATCGTTTTCAGCACTGAGCTTTTCGATTTTTGCGTCAAATTCAGCAATCTTACTTTCATATTCGGCAATTTCTGCTTTTGCGTTAATTCTGTAACCTACGCAAAAAACAGAAACAATAATAAACGCAATAAAAAGACCAAGATAGGTTTTCTTATATTTTATTCTTACCTTCGGTTTTGCGGGCTTGAACTCTTTAACAGCCACAAAAACGCCTCCCCAAGTATTTTTCACATACACTTATATACTTAAGCACGACCCGCAAAAGCGGATACTTGCCCACTTATGATTTATTATACAGATTTATTCGGATTTTTCAAGTGGATTTTACCAATAAAGTTAAATTTTTTTTCTTTTATTTTCAACTTTTTCTTCTTCGGTCTTTTTTGCCTTATGTCCTTTAAACGCAGAAGAAAAAACTGATACGCCTTGCCACAGAAGGTAACGGATGTTACCAAAGGCTTTGAAAACACGCAAAAAGGGGTAAAGCACGAAGCCTGCTGCCCTTGAAAGAAGGGTGAAAGCCTTTTGGCCAAGGTCAAGCAGATATTTTCCCACGGAAAAATAAAAGACAAAAAAGCCGACAGCCTCACCTATGATAAGGTGAAGCCTGACCATACCGTTATTGTAAAAGACCATAAAGAAAAAGGACACAAAGGTGCTCAAGCTGCAAAATAAAATGTCGGAAGCGTAAATTGCCTGCTTTTTTTTACCGAAGAAGGCAAAAATACTCTTAAGTACGATATATATAAGGCATACCGGTACGCCCATTCCGATACTCAGCAGAAAGACTCTGACCTGATTTATAAGCGGTTCGCTGTAGCTCATCTGAAAACCTTCCCGAAAAATGAGGTCGCCTTTGGCATTTCATCACGGTAGACAAGAGAGATTATTTTCCCTTCCACGAGAAGCTCTCCTGATTCAAGTGAAAGCTTTGTGATGTGAAGATTTTCTCCGCCAATGGCAAGCTCGCCGAGATCGGTATAGGCAGTAATTCCCGTTTCGTCAAAGGAGTCAACGTCAGTCACTCCGCTTAAGTGAAGCTCCTGTCTGTCCTTTAAAAGTACGCTGTGAGGCAGTATGATTTTATCCTTGCTGTCGGTCATAGCCGTTCCTCCTTTTGTTTTATATAAGCTTATTCATAGAAGAGGAGTAATATGAAAGACTTAAGGCTTTGAAGTGATGAGGGTGCAGCTTATGACATCCTTGATTGTAACAGGGTGCGTAAGTCAGTGTTGATTATCGGTGCAACCTGGTTTTTTTCTTGCAATTCGTGTTGACAAGCTTGTCCGCAACTTGCTATAATTCAATAAAAGGAGGAATTATTATGAAAAAACTTACAGCATTATTTTTATCACTCGTTATGGTATTCTCTCTTGCAAGTTTTGCCTTTGCCGAGGGTGAAGCAGAGCTTCCCTTTGACAATAGCGCCTTTTTTACCACAGGGGAATACTCAATCCACTACAGGACCTTTGAGCCCGAGGGTGAGGTAAAGGATCAGATTTTTCTTCTTCACGGCTTCTGTCTTTCAACGGTCAGTCTTGAAGGCGTTGCCGAGGAATACCGTAAGGCAGGCTACCGTGTCGTTCTTGCCGACGCTCCCAATTTCGGCTTTTCCACAAGAGAGACAAGCTCTATGAAGCTTGTTGACAGAGAGGTGCTTCTTTATGAGCTTATTGAGCATCTTGGCGGCACATGGATTGTGGGCGGTCACTCAATGGGCGGCGGTATCGCAATCAACCTTGCCGTTGATCATCCCGAAGCTTTCACAGGTGCAATTCTCTTTGCACCGCAGACCTCTGCTGAATCAAACGGTGTGACAGCTATGTTTTTGCGTTCGGGCATTATGCAGACACTTTATTCCGTTGTGCTCAAGTTTGCACTTATGTTCCCGTCAATCGTACGCTCTCTTGTTGAAATGAGCTTCAGTGATGCGGATTTTGCCGCTTCCTATGACCTTTCAAGAATCACAAGGCCCTTCAGACTTGAAGGCTCGGGTGCAGGTGTTGCAATCATGGCTTCTCACACAAGAGGCAGTGACCTTGACGCCTTCAGCCAGCTTGAAATTCCCTGTGTTATCCTCACGGCGGCTGATGACCGTGTTGCAAATGCAGATAACCTTCAGGCAATCATCGACAACGCCCCCGAAGGAACAGTTGTTGAAAGCGGTCTTGAAGGCGGCCATATGATGATGGAGTATAACCCTGTGCTTGCTGCTGAGCTGACTCTGGGAGTAGTTGGCAGTAAGCAGTAAGGGACAAGGGCTGAGGGCCGAGGGTCGCGTAGTGTACTACCTGTGTGTCGTACCTTTAAATGCAAAACGTAGCGCAACCTCTTGGGCGGCTTTTGAATTCACAAAATTCACAATAAAAAATGTAGGGCAGGGGCTTGCTCCTGCCGCAGACTGTCGAAAAAGTCCAGCGAAAGCTGGGCTTTTTGTCATATATGTGGTATAATGTATATGGTGATGAAAATGTTAGAAGAAAAGCGAACAGGACAAAACAGAAACGATGGCGAGATAGTAAGTTTAGATTCACTTGT
>JAZKYQ010000021.1:0-6760 GCA_045612205.1 Acutalibacteraceae bacterium
GTCAGATGCTCTTTCTGATCTCGACAGCTCAAGTCCCGCACTCAGCACACTTCTTAAGAAGTTCCTCAACCAGAACATGGATGATGTTCTTACAGATGAAGGCGTTGCTCCTAACGGATTCATCGCATTCTTCAAGAAGATGCCTGACTGGTTCAATAAGATTATTGAATGGTTCAAAAACCTTTTTAACTAATCTTAATCAATAATATTTACCGTCGCTTCAATTGACGCGACGGTATTTTCATGTCCGCTTGTGTGCTTGAGCTTTATTACGCCTTTTTAACATATTAATGTTGATTTAAATGTAATTTTGTTGTATAATATTTTGGATTTATATGAATTTATAAGGAATGGTATTATCTAATGGCAGTAAACAGAATTTATAAATCAATACCTACCGTGGCGCTCAGGGGATTGGTAATTTTTCCGGGCATCAGGTTTCATTTTGATATAGCACGAAACAAATCAACCGCAGCCATTGAGGCTTCAATGGAGCTTGAGCAGAAGGTTTTTCTTGTTGCACAGAAGGATCCAGCAGTTGAGCATCCCACTCCCGAGGATCTTTACACAATGGGTGTTATTGCGAATATCAAGCAGATTATAAAATCACCTAAAAATGATCAGCTCAGAGTTGTGGTTGAAGGTGCGGTCAGAGCTCAGATTACAGATTTCGTTTCCGTTGAACCGTATCTGATCTGCAATGTCAGAGAGAGAAAGACTACATCGGCAAAGGCTGAGGATGTTGCTTTTGAAGAGGCTCTCATAAATAAGCTCAGAACGGAAGTTCTTAACTATATGCAGTTTACCTCTCGCAATGAAGAGGATGCGAAAAGAGATGCTGAAATTTTTTATTCAGATGATTCAAGTGATTTTGCTGACTTCGTTGCAGGAAATATAATTACCGATTTTAAAACAAGACAGAAGCTTCTTGAAAAGATTTCGATTATTCCGAGATTGGAGCTTCTGATTGATGCGCTTCGCAAGGAAAATAATATCCTTGAGCTTGAAAACAAGATTGAAAATCAGGTTGAAAAGCAGATGGAGGAAAATCAGAAGGATTATTATTTAAGAGAAAAAATCCGCGCTATTTATTCTGAGCTCGGAGAAGGGGAGGACACTCTTTCTGATTCACAAAAGTATAAGCTTAAAATAAAAGCTCTCAATTGCTCTGATGAGATTAAAGAAAAGCTCAACGGTGAATGCGATAAGCTTTCAAAAATGCAGGGAACTTCCGTTGATGCTTCAATTATCAGATCCTATCTTGACACTTCACTTTCTCTCAGTTTCGGAAATTATACCGAGGATAACCTTGATGTAATTAGAGCAGAAAAGCTTCTTGATGAAGATCATCACGGCCTTGAAAAAGTCAAGGAAAGATTTGTTGAAATGCTTGCCGTTAAAGCCAAAACAGACGATCTTAAAGGGCAGATTATTTGTCTTGTCGGCCCTCCCGGTGTAGGAAAAACTTCAATTGTAAGAAGTGTTGCAAAGGCAATGGGAAGAAAATATGTCAGAATGTCTCTCGGCGGTGTTAGTGATGAATCCGAAATAAGAGGTCACAGAAAGACTTATGTAGGTGCAATGCCCGGCAGAATTGTTAATGCTCTCATCCAGGCTAAAACCTTTAATCCTATTATCCTTCTTGATGAAATTGATAAGCTCGGAAAGGATTATAAGGGAGATCCGGCTTCTGCTTTGCTGGAAGTTCTTGACCCTGAACAGAACAACACCTTCAGAGATAATTATATGGAATTTCCTATTGATCTGAGTAAGGTTCTTTTTATAACTACAGCTAATGATCCTTCAACCATTCCCGGTCCTTTGTATGACAGAATGGAAGTTATTGAGCTTGTAAGCTACACTCATCAGGAAAAGGAAATTATAGCTAAAAATCATCTTATTAAAAAGCAGCTTAAGCTTCATGGACTCACGGGTAACAATATAAGATTTACCGATGATGCCGTTAACGAGATCATAAGTGCGTACACATCTGAAGCGGGGGTAAGACGTCTTGAACAGGTTATTGCTTCTGTATGCAGAAAAAGTGTGGTCATGCTTGAAAAAGGTGAATTAAAACGCGTTAATGTTACAAAAGAGCTTCTTGCGACAATGCTCGGTCCCGGAAAATATAAAAAAGATGAGCTGATGAGTGAAAATACTGTCGGCGTTGTTAACGGTCTTGCCTGGACCCGTGTCGGCGGAGAGATTCTCCAGGTTGAAGCGGTTACTATGGAAGGTGACGGTAAAATCGAAACAACAGGCTCGCTCGGTGATGTTATGAAGGAATCCGCAAAGGCTGCGTACAGCTATCTCAGAAGCAAGAAAGAAAAGTACGGCATATCCTTGGAGGCATTTACTAAAAATAACATTCATATCCATGTACCTCAGGGTGCGGTACCTAAAGACGGCCCTTCAGCAGGCGTAACAATCTCTACAGCTCTTTTGTCTGTGCTTACAGGAAAGGCTGTTGACAGAACGGTTGCAATGACGGGTGAGGTTACTCTTACAGGCAGAGTTCTTCCTATCGGCGGCCTTCGTGAAAAATCAATGGCAGCATATAAAGCAGGTATCAAAAAGATTGTAATACCCAAGGATAACTATGCTGATTTGTGGGAGATTGATTCGGTTGTAAAGCAAAGTGTTGAATTTATTCCCGTGTCAACTCTTGATGAGGTTTTCAATGTTGCAATCATAGACAACGCTACAGAGGAGAAGTCATCGGTAATATTCCAACCCCACGATGTAATAATAAAGAACAGGAGGAAAAACAATGAGGTTCGATAATCCTATTTTTGAAACTTCATTCGGCTCTTTTAAACAGCTCAAGGCTTCCGATATGCCGGAGGTAGCTTTTTCCGGCAGATCAAATGTGGGCAAAAGCTCACTTCTTAACAAGCTTCTTTCCAGAAAGTCACTTGCAAGAGTAAGCTCAATGCCGGGTAAAACTGTTACAATCAACTTCTTTAAGGTTGATAAATGCCGTTTTGTTGACCTTCCCGGTTACGGTTATGCAAAGGTTGCAAGAGATGAAAAGCTTCGTTGGGCGGAGCTTATGGAAGGTTATTTCTCATCAGGAAGAGATATCCGTCTTGTTGTGCAGCTTATTGATATGCGTCATATGCCTACACAGCAGGATATTGATATGATTGAGTATATGATCGAGATGGAAATTCCTTTTGTTGTTGCTCTTACAAAATGCGATAAGCTCAATAAAACCGAAAGAATGAATCAGCTTGAAAGCGTTTGCACTCTCATTGCTAAGTACGGAAACATCAGCGTTGTGCCTTTTTCAAGCACAAAAGGCGACGGTGTTGAAGAATTAAGAAGCCTTATTTCAAAGGCAGTTGAGGGTGAATAAAATGAAAACAGCTTTTTCCGAAAAGATGAAGAAAAATCCCGTAATTGCAGGGATTAAGGATATGAATAATCTTGAAGCGGCTCTTGAGTCTGATTGTGAAATCATTTTTCTTTTGTGCGGTACAATCTTTGATCTTAAGGATACCGTAAGAAAAGCAAAGGAAAAAGGGAAAATGATTTTTATTCACGTTGATCTTCTTGACGGCTTTTCAAAGGATGCCACAGCCTTGAAGTATATCAACAGTGAAATCTGTCCCGACGGAATCATTTCAACGAAAAACAGCCTTCTTAAGGCGGCTAAAAGTATGGGGCTTCTGACTGTACAGAGAGTATTTATTATCGACTCTCTTTCTATTGAAACCGCAGTCAAGGCGTCACAGATGATAAACCCTGATGCTATTGAAATTATGCCGGGTATTATGCCGAGAATAATAAAACAATTAAGCACAAGTCTTGATGTGCCTGTTATTGTTGGCGGTCTTGTAAGCGAAGAAGAAGATGTGACGACAGCGCTGGAAAGCGGTGCACTCGGCGTATCAACATCGGCAAAAGCTATATGGAGGAAAGATAAATGATCGGTATAAGAAAATACGAAGCAAAAGACAAACCTGCAGCACTTAAAATTCTTGTTGAAACCTCTCGTCTTCCGGTTGCTACAAAGGAAGATATCAGGTATCTTGAACTGATGTATAATGACTATTACACAGAAACAGAGCCTGAAAATTGCTTTGTTGCTGTTGATGAAAATGATGAGGCAGTAGGTTATATTATTTGTGCGGAAAACCATAAAAAGTTTGCTGATCTTTTCAAAAAGTTTTATCTTCCCGAAATCAGAGAGCTCGGCTTAGGATATTACTTCAAAGCTCTTATGGATATTTACGGACACGTATTTTACGCAAAAAAATATCCTGCTCACCTTCATATAAATGTGCTTAATGTCTGTCAGGGACAAGGCACGGGTACAAAGCTCATGGACGCTTTAAAAGCTGAGCTTCGTTCAAAGGGCGTAAATGGTCTGATGCTTTCTTGTGCTGCCGATAATGACGGTGCAATAAGATTTTACAAAAGAAACGGCTTTAAAGTTCTCAATGAGCTTGCCGGCGGCTGTATTATGGCAGTTGAATTATAATTTCTGCATAAACATCTTAATCGTGTCAATAATAAACACAAAGGAGTTGAATTGACATGATTGATAAAATTGCTTTGATTCTTACAATTATCGGAGGACTCAACTGGGGCTTAATCGGTATTTTTCAGTTTGATCTTGTCGCATGGATTTTTGGCGGTCAGAGTGGAATAATCTCGAGAATCATATATACTCTTGTTGCCCTCGGAGCAATCTGGTGTATATCACTGCTTTTTAGTGATATGAGAAGCATCAATAAAGAAAAGGCAGAATAATTGCATGAGAAATAACAGGTGTTTCAGGCACCTGTTAATCTTTTATATTCTTTTTCCGATAAACTGTAGACATTGAACTTTTTAAGTGGTAAAATAAAAAGAACAACATAAATTAATTTGTTCATAAAAGAAAGGAAACTCATATGAAAACTTACGGTACATATTTTCAGAACGATAAAGAAAAGCCTGTTAAATACGGTGAAATCAATCTCATAAATCCTGAAAGACAAAGACTCAGAGGTGAACCTCTTTACAAGGGGATTGAAGCTTTTCCTGTTTTTCAGGGCTTTTGCGGAACTGACTTTGAGCTTATGAAAATGGGAAGAGAAAGCAAGCTTTCAAAGAAGTTTCCTGACGGTGAAAACAGACTCATAAACGGACACGAGGGTGTTGTGTGGGTGCCTTCACAGAACAGATTTGCTATTGTTCTTATCCGTGGCGGTGATAGCTACGATCCCACTCGTTACAGAGAGGACGAAACTTATTTTGAATATGGCTGTGATCAGGCTGACGGTCTTTTCTGTGATAAGAACTATTTTAATCCTGATATGCTTCTTGAGCTTCCGGAGAAATATAAGGGACTTAAGAAAATTCCTCTTTCCGTTGCAAAGAGACTTTCCTTCGCTGATCCCTATGCTTGTGCTATTTTTCAGCTTGAGCGAATGGAAGATCTGGGCGAGGCTCATAATTTCAGACTTGAAATGGCAAAGCATAAATGCTCAGAGCAAGAAGCAAGAAGAATTGCAAAGGATGCTGTTTTTGAAAAGACAGTTGTATTCGGTCTTGGCATGACAGGCTTATTCATTGCTGATCAGATCAGACGTAACTATCCCGATGCAAAGATTCTCTTTATCGGAAGAAGCGACGAGGACAGCAAGAAGGTTGTTTTCTCAAAGGAAATTGCAAAAGCAGATTACCTCTGCACTGCAGGTCTTGACGAAAAAGAAACTGCTGAAAAAATTATCGAAAAGCTTGGTGGCAGAGCAACAATGTTCGTAGGTACAAGCGGAACAGATATTGAACACAGAGTTGCTTTCGAGCATAAGGTTCTTGGCTGTAACGGTATCTATAACAGCTTTTCTCTCGGTCCTGTTGTCAAGTATGATACAATGCCCTTCGGCTTTGAAAATCACCTTATTTTTGCATCTATTAACTTCAGACAGGAGCACATGGAAAAAGCTATTGATGTTCTTGTTGACAGCCGTTATGATGAGGTTGTTGAGCTTATTGATAAGCAGGAATTTATTTCCGATCCTTTATATGCTTATGAAAATAAGATTTTCTCAAAGGGTGCTCCCTTGAAGACAGCAGTTATCTGGAATGAAAATTATATTGAAGAGGATAAATAAAAATGAAAGCAATTGTAATATCAAATCCAAATGAAATTGAAATCAGAGAAGTTCCTATGCCTGAGATCAAAGAGGGTGAGGCACTTCTTAAGATTAAATATGTAGGTATTTGCGGAGCAGATGTTGCTTCTTATACCGGTAATCAGCCTTTTACAACTTATCCGCGAATTCCGGGACATGAATTTTCAGCTGAAATTGTTGAAATTCCTGAAAATGATATGGGCCACAAAGTGGGTGATATTGTAACATGCAATCCCTATTTCAATTGCGGAGAATGCTATTCCTGTAAAAGGGGATATGTGAATTGCTGTACTGATAATCAGACAATGGGCGTTCAGCGTGACGGTGCTTTCTGTGAGTATATCGCTATGCCTGTTGAAAGAATTTTCAAGGGTAAGGGTCTTTCTGCAGAAGAGCTCGCTCTTATTGAGCCCTTTTCAATTTCACAGCACGCTGTATCAAGAGCTGAAATCAAGGAAAACGATACAGTTCTTGTTATTGGTGCAGGTCCTATCGGTCTTTTTGCTCTTATTGCCGCAAAGCAAAAGTGCAAGAAAATAGTTGTCGCTGATGTTCTTGATAACCGTCTCGAGCTTGCAAAGCAGTACGGTGCGGATGCAGTCGTGAATACAAAAAAGCAGTCGCTTGAAGAG
>JAZKYQ010000022.1:0-1663 GCA_045612205.1 Acutalibacteraceae bacterium
TATAAGCTCAGGCCGTTTTGATGAGGTTGAAAAGCTTGAGGCTATGACACCTGATGAAAGATTTGCCTTCTGGCAGAACGAGCTTTCAAAGTGCATCAGATGTAATGCTTGCCGTGATGCTTGCCCTGCATGTACATGCGAGAAGTGTGTATTTGACAATCCTAATTCAGGCGTTGAAAATAAATCTCCCGCAAATAGCTTTGAGGAGCAGATGTTCCATATTATAAGAGCTTTCCACGTAGCAGGCAGATGTACAGACTGCGGTGAATGCTCAAGAGTATGCCCTCAGAATATTCCTCTCCACCTTCTCAACCGTAAGTTCATTAAGGATATGAACGAGTTTTACGGTGAATATCAGGCAGGTAACGATGTAGAAGCTGAAACTCCTCTTACAGATTTCACCTTCGATGATCTTGAACCCGGCGAAAGGAGATAATGCAGATGAAAAAGATTACTAAAAAAGATCTTGCCGCATTACTTGCATTTATCGGCGGAAGCCAGGCTCTTTACCTTCCCGGCAGAGTCAGCGGTCAGACAAACTATGTAAGATATAATGAAAATACAGATGTTGACCTTGACACTCTCAAGACTGTCAAGTCAGCAAAGGAAGCTTTCTTCCCTCAGAGCGAAACACTTTACAGCGTTAAGACAGAGGACGGAAAGTACAGAATTTCTCAGCAGGAGCTTCAGAATGAAGAATTCGTTCTCTTCGGCGTTAAGGCTTGTGATATGAAGGGTATCGAGGTTCTTGACAAGGTATTCCTTTCAGAGCCCGTTGATACCTTCTACAAGGCAAGAAGGGAAAAGGGCACAATCGTAACAGTTGCTTGCGGTGAACCCGAGGAAAGCTGCTTCTGTAAGGTGTTCGGCATTGACTGCGCTGAGCCTCAGGGTGACGTTACACTCTGGAACTTCGGCGGTGATTACTTCTGGAAGGCAAACACCGAAAAGGGTGAGGCTCTCACAGAAAAGTGTAAGGATTTCCTTAAGGACGGCGACGAAGCAACAGTTGACGCAATCAAGAACGCTATCAGAACTGTTGTGGAAAAGCTTCCCTATATGAACCTTTCACTTGAAGGCTGGGACGGCACAAAGACAGAAGAAAAGTTCAATTCTCCCGTTTGGGAAGAGCTTTACAAGCCCTGTCTTGCCTGCGGTACATGTACCTTCGTTTGCCCCACATGTCAGTGCTATGACATCAAGGACTACAACACAGGTAAGGGTGTTCAGCGTTATCGTTGCTGGGACTCATGCATGTACTCCGACTTCACAATGATGGCTCACGGTAACAACAGAACAAGCCAGCTTCAGCGTTACCGTCAGAGATTTATGCATAAGCTTGTATACTTCCCCGCAAACAATGACGGAATGTATTCATGCGTAGGTTGCGGCAGATGCGTTGATAAGTGTCCTGCTTCAACAAACATTGTTAAGGTTATCAAGGCCTTTCAGAAGGAGGGTAAATAAGTATGTGTGAATGTCATTGCCACGATAATTACAACCTTGACACTCTCGTGCCTATGGTTGGTGTTATAACAGATATCCGACAGGAAACTCCCGACGTTAAAACCTTCAGAGTAAACGCACCCGAGGGCGGCAAGCTCTTCGAGCATCTTCCTGGTCAGTGCGCAATGCTCTGTGCTCCCGGTGTAGGTGAGGCTAT
>JAZKYQ010000023.1:0-32682 GCA_045612205.1 Acutalibacteraceae bacterium
TGAGGCTTGTGTCTTTTTTATCTTCCGTGTATTTGGGCTTAAAGTTCTACCGCCTCGTGCCGGCGGGGCAGTTACTTTTGTCGCTTGTGACAAAAGTAACCAAAAGCACGCTTTTGGTTGTGCGAGGAGGGCCGCAGTGGCGCTCAATTTTTCGCTGAAATTCTACATTTATGAATAGTTCAACCTTAATTTTTCGTTTTTAATAAATCAAAAGTACTTCTCACGAAAAATTGAGATTACTACAGCTCAATGCCGGGGTAAAGATTCCGAACAACTCTATTTAAAACTAACTTGTACAAGTCAGTTCGCTATGCCCGTGCCCTTTATAAAGCGCATTAATGGTCTCCCATCGTGAGCCGTTTCAGGCGACAGGTATTCCGACATTCGCAGACCGCTACGAGGTGCTTTCAGAAAGAGACTTCCGCCAAGGTTCTACGGATTTGTTGCTTTCAGTAAGCAGGCACTTGTTATTTTGCACGGCGCAAGCCTTACCGACAGTACAACTTCTCCGTGGTGGACTATCTCACGGCGAAGTCCGTGAGGCGTAGAATGTTATTTTCAGATTTTGGCGGATAAGTGAATAGTAGTAAAGGCGAAGTAGCCAAAAGAGCGTTTTGCATCCTTTGTCGCTCAGGACAAAGGATGTGCCCCGCCGGCACGAGGCGGTAGAACTTTAAGCCCAAATACACGGAAGATAAAAAAGACACAAGCCTCAGCGGCTTTGGAGCGGTAGAACCTAAATCCCAAATCCTCGTAATATTTAAAACACAATGTGCGGACACGGCTCAGCCTTTCCCTATGATAGCACAGCCTGTAATTTTAAGATGAAAAGAAGCATCCCGAAGTGTCGAGCTTCGGGATGTTGGTGTTTTTATAATCAGTAACCGAGCTTTAAAAGCACGTCCTTGTCGCATTTGTCAGCCATTGAGCCGATCTTTTCCCAAAGCTCATCAGCTCTGATTTTCCAGTCGGAGTATCCTGCTTCTGTTGCAGGATATTCACTGTAAAGCTTTGTGACCTCAACCATCTGAAGGAGACCCTTTGCAATTGAGCCTACAGTGGAGGGCTTGATTTTACCTGTTGCGATACCTGTGCTGATGCCTGTGATAATGTCGGCAATGTCCTTTACATTAAGGTCAAGGTCCTCGCCCTGTGCACCGAGAATCTTTCTGCTGAAGATGATATCCTTTTTGAAAAGATATTCTGCTTCCTTGGGACTGCAGGAAACAACACCCATAAGAAGAGGGCGCATTGAGTCAAAGGCGATACCCTGCTTTTTGATGTATTCGCAGTTGATGGGCCACATATTTTCCTTTGTAAGTGCCTTACCCTCCTTGAGAAGAGCGTCGATAACTCTTACGGCAATTTCGCACTGAACAAGTGAGGAGGTGCAGCCTTCGCCACAGGTGGGCTTTGTAAGGCATGCGGTGTCACCAAGAGCAATCACACCGTCATCAACAAAGGAGTAAATGCCTCTGTGATAGGGAGTAAGACCCTTTTCAACCTTTTCAACCTCGTATTCGGGCCACTTGACATTCTTTCTGAATTGGGTGTCAAAAATTCTTTCAGCATAGTCATAGCCGTAGTTGCCTCCGACACCGAGGATTGCACCGTGCTCGTCACCTGAGGGTGCTGACCATACCTTGTAATTGAGGAAGGAAGCGTCAAGGTCACGGGGACGAACCTTTTGGTCAAGATATTTTACATAGTAGAGAACAACGAAGAATACATCTCTGTTTGTAAGCTTGAAGTTTTCGATTGTTGAGGTGTCGGGAAGCTTGGTTCTTACAACTGCAGGGATACCTGAGCAGTCAGCAACGAGGGAAGCAAGCACTTCCTTTTCGCCCTTGGAGGTCTTGTACTTTGCACCGATTACCTTTTTGTTTTCGTCATAGATGAGATCTGTGAAGGCTGCACCGCAGATGATTTTTGCGCCTGCCTTCTTTGCTTCCTCGTGCATTCTGAGTATGTAATCGTGCTTGTGACAGCCGACAACAGTTGCAGGCTTGCCGCTTTTTGCGTAATTGCCGAAGGGAGACATAACAGGTGAGCCGTCAAAGGTGAAGCCGAAATCCTTGTCCTCGGGAGAGGGGATTGTAAGTCCGAACTCCTCCATTTCCTTTTTGCTCATGTGGAAGATGTCGTATTCACGGGAGATGTTCTTCTTTTCCTGCTTTTCAATCATAAGAACCTTATGACCCTTTTCAGCCATTTTCTTTGCAAACCAGCTGCCCGTTGTTGAGCCGCCGACAACAAGAATGTCATATTTTTCCATATTTATTTCTCCTTTTTTATTTGATACGCTTTTATTTTAACACTGTTACGGGAATTATTCAATAAGCTGAACCGCTTTTTAATTATTATATATTTTTTTGATTTCCTGCCACTTTTCAACAAGCCAGAGCCTTACTTCGTATTTTTCCTTTGTTATGATGCTCTGCTCTTTTTCGGTAAGGATGCCGTCAAAGTAAGCCTCTGTTCCCTCGGCGGCAGGAAGGCAGAGGGCAGGGAACATAATGCACCACCAGTTCTGTCCTTCGCCCTTTCCGATAACCACCTTAAGAGCGTCATAATAGCCTGCAGGTAAGGTGAAGCCGTCATATTTCCGAGTGGGGAAAAAGCTTTTACCGAGCCTTACCTCTGCGTCGTAAGGATAGTTCTCACTTTTAAGAAAGTCCTGTGCTGTTTTTTCAAGCTCTTTTATTGAAGAGCTGATTTTGTTTTCGGCATCTTTTTTTGTGGTGCTTACGGAAAATATTTCCGCGCCCTTTTTCAGCAGCTCATCCCGGACAAGGAGCTTCATCCTCTGATCCTTTGATGAATCCGATGCGGCAATAACGTGAAGACGCAGTATGCCGTTTCTTATGCCGTCGCAGTCTCTGTCGAGATTATATGTAGACATAGCCACGCATATAATAAAAGCAAAAAGGGCGGCGCATTCGATTTTTAAAAGTTTCATAGTTCAACCTTCTTTCATTTCTGATTATTGGCAGGAATAAAAAAGCTATACAAAACAAGAATAAAAGCTTCGTTTCGAGAAAGGCTATACAGATGAAAGCGGGATTTCTATTGACAAAGCAAATCAATATGCTTAATATATTTACAAGGAGTAAGCTTATGGAAACATTTGAAAAAGTAACACAGATCATATCTCACCAGCTCGGTCTTGAGGCGGATTTTGATTTTACGGTAAGGACAACCTGGGAGGAGCTTAACGCAGACAGCCTTGACCTTGTGGAAATTGTTATGGCCCTCGAGGATGAGTATGATATTGAGATTTCCGATGATGAGATTGCAAAAATGGAAAACATGGGAGATGTTGTTGCTTTTATAGACGGACTTAAATAAGAAAAGGACTGAAAAAATGAAGGATTACAAATGTATTATTTGGGACTGGAACGGAACCTTGCTTGACGATGTTCCCATCAATATGCAAATAGTCAACACTCTTCTTGCTCAAAGAGGAAAGAAGGAAGTTGAAAGCAAGGAATATTATCTCAGAGAGTTTGATTTTCCTGTGAGAGATTTTTATCTGAAGGTAGGCTTTGACCTTGAGAATGAGGATTTCACCCTTGTTGCAAGGCAGTATGCACAGCTTTACAATGAGAATTATCCCCATGCGGAAATTTTTCACGATGTAAGAGAGGTTCTCGCACTTATAAAGCATTCGGGAAAGGAACAGCTTATCATTTCCGCAACAGAGCAGGGCTATCTTTTAAAGCAGGTTGCATACTTTGAGCTTGAGCACTTCTTTACGGATATTCTCGGCTCGGGAAATGTTCTCGGAAGCAGTAAGATTGAAACGGCAAAAAAATGGATGAGGGAAAAGGGCTGTAACCCTGCCGAGGTGCTTTTTATCGGTGACACTCTTCACGATGCTGAAACTGCAAGGGCAATCGGATGTGACTGTGCTCTTGTATGCAGAGGTCACAACAGTAAGGAGCGTCTTGAAAAAACGGGATGTGCTGTTTATGAGGATCTTGCATTTCTGAAAGAGGCGGTAAAAGGATGAAAAGGGTTGTAATTGCACCTGACTCCTTTAAGGGAACTCTTTCTTCGGCAGAGGTCTGTGAGATTGCTTCACAGGCGATAAAAAAGAATTATCCCGATGCTGAAATAAAGTCAATCCCCGTTGCTGACGGCGGTGAGGGAACTGCCGACGCTCTGATAAAGAGCCTTGGCGGAAGGAAGGTCTTTGTTACGGTGAAAAGTCCTCTTTCAAGAGATATTGAGGCTTACTATCTTGATGTTGACGGAAAAACAGCGGTGATTGAATCGGCACTTGCTTCGGGGATAACAATCGAAAAGGAAAATGATGCCCTTCTTGCATCCTCCTTCGGCACGGGTCAGCTTATAAAAAAAGCTCTTGATGAGGGCGCGGAAAGGCTTGTAATCGGTATCGGCGGAAGTGCGATGACCGACGCAGGCACGGGTTGCCTTTCTGCTTTAGGTGTGAGCTTTTACGACGGGAAGGGCAAAGAGGTTTATCCCTGCGGAAAGAACCTCGGACAGATAAAGAAAATCGACCTTTCCGGGCTTGATAAGCGTGTTTATGACTGCGAGATAACTGT
Organism: Acutalibacteraceae bacterium; assembly: GCA_045612205.1. Taxonomy (GTDB): domain Bacteria; phylum Bacillota; class Clostridia; order Oscillospirales; family Acutalibacteraceae; genus UBA6857. Next base: position 4,572 of record JAZKYQ010000023.1, read on the forward strand.
TTTGTGCGATGTGAAAAATCCCCTTTACGGCAAAAACGGTGCCGCTTACATATTTGCACCTCAGAAGGGTGCGGCAAAAGCTGAGCTTGAGCTTCTTGACAAAGGGCTTGAGAGCTTTGCACACAGATGTGCTGAGCTTTTAGGTGAGGATTATTCAACTTGTCAGGGAGCAGGTGCGGCAGGCGGACTCGGATTTGCGCTCAGGGCTTTTATGAAAGCAGAGATGAAAAGCGGAATTGACACAGTGCTTGATTTGTGCGGCTTTGAAAAGCAAGCGGAAAATGCTGATGTCATAATAACAGGTGAGGGTAAGCTCGACAGTCAGAGCCTTATGGGAAAGGTGCCCTTCGGTATAGCCTCAAGGTGCAAGGGTAAAAGGGTAATTGCTCTTGTCGGTGTCAGTGAGGTCACGGGTGAGGAGGCTCTTCTTTCGGGAATAAGTGAGATTATCCGGAGCAACCCGGAGCACCTGCCCTTTGAAGAAATAAAACACTGTGCAAAAATTATGCTTTACAAGGCCGCAGAGAAAATTAAACTGTGAATAATGGGGAAATTTCATTTTTTCTCTTGATTTATTTTCAATTTTGTGGCTTAATATACTGTGTAGAATAATGAAAATTAAAGGAGTAATTCAATATGAGCGAGATCAAAAGACTTAAATGCTTCATCGACGGCGAATGGGTTGAGTCAAAGACAGAAAAATATATGCCTGTTTACAATCCCAGCACCGGTGAAGTAATTGCAGAAACTCCCTGCTGTACAGCTGAAGAGGTTGAAGCAGCAATCGCTTCCGCAAAGGCAGCATTCCCCGCATGGTCAAATACACCTGTTATGAAGAGAGTACAGGTTCTTTACAAATTCCGTGAGCTTCTTATGGAGCATATGGACGAGCTTTCAAGACTTTGCGCTCTTGAGCACGGTAAGGTTCTTTCAGAAGCTAAGGGTGACATCCTCAAGGTTAAGGAGCCCGTTGAATTAGCAATCGGAGCACCGATGGCTCTTCTCGGCGACTCAATGAGAGACACCTCAAACGGCTACGACACAACTCTTTACTACGAGCCCGTAGGCGTATTCGCAGGTATCGTTCCCTTCAACTTCCCCGGTATGATTCCCATGGGTTGGATGGTTCCCTGCTGTATCGCTGCAGGTAACACAATCGTTCTCAAGCTTGCATCAATGACTCCGATGACAGCTATGAGACTTAATGAGCTTCTCACAGAAGCAGGTCTTCCCAAGGGCGTTGTTAACCTTGTTACCTGCTCAAGAGTAGAAGCTGATATCTTCCTCAAGCACCCCGATGTAAAGGGTATCACCTTCGTTGGTTCAACAAAGGTTGGTCTTCACGTTTACAAGGAAACTGCTGCAACAGGTAAGAGAGTTCAGGCCCTTTGCGAAGCCAAGAACCACGCTCTTGTTCTTGAAGATGCTGCTCTTGAAAGAAGTGCAAGAGGTATCATCAACTCATCATTCGGTTGTGCAGGCGAACGTTGTATGGCTCTTCCCGTTGTTGTTGCACAGGAAAGCATTGCAGACGAGCTTGTCGGCTACATAAAGAAGTTTGCTCAGGAGCTTAAGCTCGGTCCCGCATACGAGGCAGATTCAACTCTCGGTCCCGTTGTAACAGCAGAGCACAAGAAGTCAGTTATCAACTGGATCAACAAGGGTATCGAAGAGGGTGCAACAGTTGTTCTCGACGGTCGTGATGCAGTTGTTGAAGGTTACGAAAACGGCTTCTACATCGGACCCACAATCCTTGACAATGTAACAGAAGATATGAGCGTTGGTACTCAGGAAATCTTCGGACCTGTTCTTTGCATCAAGAGAGTAAAGAACTTCGAGGAAGGTCTTGCTCTTATGAATAACAACCCCTTTGCTAACGGCTCAGTTATCTATACACAGAGCGGTTACTATGCAAGAGAATTTGCAAAGAGAACAGACGGCGGTATGGTTGGTGTTAACGTTGGTATTCCCGTACCCGTTGGCGTATTCCCCTTCACAGGCCACAAGCTCTCCTTCTTCGGTAACCTCCACTGTCTCGGTAAGGATGCATTCCGCTTCTTCACAGAAACAAAGGCTGTAACAACACGCTGGTTCGACGAAGAGGAAATGAAGGCAACTTCAGTTGATACCTGGGACGGCTCAGTAGGCGGCGGCGAATAATAGTAGCTTTGCCACAAGGTTTGATTCTTAAAATAAAAAGCTTGCTCACGGAAGAAAATTCCGTGAGCGTTTTGTTGTCTTATGGGAAAAAGCTTACATATCTCTTACATCCAAACCGGGAGGCATGCCAAATATATCAGGCATACCGCAGTTTGTGGCGGTGGCGTAAGGACCGTGGTCGGAGGATGATGAGCTGCTTCCGCTTTGTTCGCGGACATACGCTCTTGCCATTGTGGAAAGATAACTGTCACTGTATTTTTTGCTGCTGCGTGATTCTTCAGCCTTCTGCTCTCTTCTCCTTTTTTCCTGAGGGTCTGTTTCTACCCACCAATTGTCAAGCTTGGTTTCTATAGGGCTGATTTTGCCTGATATTTTATAGTAAAAGGATGAATTGACAAGAGTTACACCGTAAAAGCTCAGCAAAAGAGGGATTGTTCCGAAAAGAGTCATAACAACAATCAATGCTCCGGCAAGTAAAAGAAGAGGTAAAATATTTTCGGAAGTGATTTCATCTAAATATTCAAGACCTGTATAAACCGGATAAGTAACTGCAATCAGATAGGATAAAATAACGACAACAGGAAAAGGCACATCGGGATCTCCGACCTTGCGGATTTTTTCGGTTCTTTTAATCAGCTTTTTGATTTTTTCGGGTGGATTCTTATCGGATATGCGTATGACAAGTAATCCTGTGAACAGCAGATTTTTAATAAGGTGAAGAATTACTGAAAGCGCTACAGCGGAAAGATAACTGATGATGCTTACGGCAATCATAATCAGAATAGGAAAAGCAAGGTCGAGAATACCGTAGTCCTTAAAAAACCATTTGTCAAGGATGCTTTGCAAATCCTTAAGAATAATAAATTTATCAAAGGAAAATGCTGTGTTAAAATCACCCACATAACGCATTGACAGAGAGTAACCGATTCCCTGAACGAGGCAATGGAAGCAAGTAATGATAAAAACAATGAGTCTGTTGAGTCTGGCCCGACTGTAGTAACGGTTTATTGCAGATTCAGCTTTTCTGAGTTTTTCTGTTGAAAACTCTCCGTTCAGATACTTTTTCATAATTTTATCCTCCTTTGTTGTGTAAGGCTTTAAAGGGAAAAATCTCTATGGGAAAATTATAATCTGCTTGATAATCAAAGTCAAGAAAAACATTCGACGCAAACAACAAACGCCACGGAGAACCGTGGCGTTAATTTTATATTTGTATTTCGGTTATCAAAGCACCGAAGGTGCCCTGACTACGTCACTCTTGCGGTTCCCAAAATTCACAACGGCTTGGAGCGCCTATGAATTTTGACCGCTGCGCCTCGTCAGCACTGACTACGCTTATCGTTTTTCTTACGAAAAAGCTCAACGCTCCGTAGCGCTTCCTCTTCCCCAAAAAACCTGTAGGACTTTTCGGGGACCCCGTTTAATCGCTTCATCTCGCACTGCGAGCGCTTCGGTGACGATGCTACTGACTACTTTTACAGTAGCTCTGCACCGTGTTCTTTGCAGTACTTGACTGTTTCCTCGTCCCAATAGGAGGACTGTACCTCGCCGATGTGAGCCTTTCTTAAGAAGAACAGGCACATTCTTGACTGACCGATACCGCCGCCGATGGTGTAGGGAAGCTCACCGTTAAGAAGAGCCTTGTGGAAGGGGAGAGACTTTCTGTCCTCACAGCCGCTTTCCTTGAGCTGCTTTTCCATTGCTTCCTCGTCAACCCTGATGCCCATTGAGGAAAGCTCAAGAGCAATGTCGAGAAGGGGATAGTAAACGATGATGTCACCGTTGAGTGTCCAGTCATCGTAGTCGGGAGCTCTTCCGTCGTGGGGAGCGCCGTCCTTTAACTTTCCGCCTATCTGCATAAGGAAGATTGCACCGTATTCCTTGACAGCAAGATACTCTCTTTCCTTTCTTGACTTGTCGGGATATTTTTCTTCAAGCTCGGAGGAGGTGATGAAGGTGATTTTTTCGGGAAGCTGTGAGCCGAGGAAGTTGTATTCCTTTGAAATGTAATACTCTGTGTGGCGTAAAGCGGAGTAAATGAGCTTTACGGTTTTCTTTAAGTATTTTTCGGTTCTGTCTTCCTTGTTGATAATCTTTTCCCAGTCCCACTGGTCAACAAAGATTGAGTGGATGTTGTCTGTGTCTTCGTCACGGCGGATAGCGTTCATGTCTGTGTAAAGACCTTCACCGCTTTCAAAGCCGTACATATTGAGTGCATATCTCTTCCACTTTGCAAGAGAGTGGACAATTTCAAAATTCTTGCCGCTGAAAACGTCAAAGGTAACAGGTCTTTCCTTGCCGCTTAAGTTATCGTTAAGACCGCTTTCTCTGTCAACGAAAAGAGGAGCGGAAACTCTTGTAAGGTTAAGTTCGATTGCAAGGTCTCTTTCAAAGAAGTCCTTGACCTTTTTGATTGCGACTTCTGTTTCACGCAGGTTGAGATGAGGCTCGTAGCCTTCGGGAATGTAATGTGGCATTTCAGTATCTCCCAACTAAAATAAATTCTACTTATTATAGCAAAAACAGTAAGGTAAGTCAATATAGGAATAATATTTTTCCCCATACTCGTTTTTTTCTATTGTAAAAAGTGTTAACTGGTGTTATAATAAATTGATTATGAACATTTTTACTCAGGTGGTGAAAATATGATTTCAGTTGCACTTGCCGCCTATAAGGGCGAAAAATATATATACGAGCAGATTAAGTCGATTCTGCCCCAGCTTGCCGAGGGTGACGAAATTGTCGTTTCCGACGACAGACCCGGCGGTATCACGGAAAAAATTGTCCGCAAGATGATGGAAAAGGATGAGCGAATCATCTACGTTGAGGGTAAGGGCAAGGGCGTTGTTGCCAACTTCATCAATGCCATAAGACATTGCCACGGCGATAAGATTTTCCTTTGCGACCAGGATGATGTGTGGCTTCCCGATAAGGTGAAGCTTGTTATGCAGGCCTTTTCTGAGGGCGCTGACCTTGTGCTTCATAATGCTTATGTTACCGACAGAAAGCTCAGAGTGACAAATCCGTCCTTCTTTGAAGTGCGCGGAAGCAAAAAGGGAATCCTTCACAACATTGTGAAAAACTCTTATATGGGCTGCTGTATGGCATTTGACCGAAAAATGCTCAAGCACATTATGCCCATTCCCAAAAATGCTCCCATGCATGACCAGTGGATAGGTCTTGTGTGCGAGGTTTACGGCAAGGTAAGCTTTATCGATCAGCCTCTTATTTACCACCGTATGCACGGCAACAATGTCACAGGCACTTCTCAGACGTCATTTTCACAGAAAATGGAATGGCGAAGATATCTCATTTCAAGACTTTACAGAAGAGTTCTCTTCAGAAAGTAAGGAGTAAAAAATGGAAAAGATAAAAGTAAGCGGATGCATCGTTACCTATAATGCAAAGGGTAAGGTTGATGCGACAATCGAATCCCTTCTTGAAAAGACCGTGGGTGTTGATTTCACTCTTTATGTGGTGGATAACGCCTCAGAGGACGGTACGGCAGAATATCTGAAGGAAAAATATCCTTCAGTTGTGGTTATTGCAAATGAAAAAAATGACGGCTTCGGTGCAGGACACAACAAGGTGATTCCTTTTCTTAAGTCAGATTATCACGTTGTTATCAATCCCGACATTCTTCTCAAGGATGACGCAATAAGTGAGCTTTCATTCTTTGCTCAAAAGGATGAAAAAATCGGACTGCTTTCTCCTCAGATCCGTTTTGAGGACGGCAGACTTCAGATGCTTGCAAAACGTAACCCTTCCGTACGCTATCTCGGTAATCATTGGTTTCACAAGGGCGACGAGCCTAATAAGCTTATGACAGAGTACTGTATGCTTGATATGCCCGAGGATGAGCCCTTTGAAATTACAAATGCCACAGGCTGCTTTATGTTCTTCAGAACATCGGTTTTCATGGAGCTTGGCGGCTTTGATGAAAGATTCTTTATGTACCTTGAGGACTGCGATATTGCAAGACGTGTCAGCAAAAAGTATAAGGCGCTCTTTTATCCCATGGCAACGGTTTACCATCTCTGGGAAAGAGAGAGCAAGAAAAATAAAAAGCTTCTTATCATTCATATTCAGTCGATTATCAAATACTTCCTTAAATGGGGAATCAAGTTTTAATAAAGAGGGGTTAAGCTATGGCAAAGGTATCAGTTATCATACCTGCATATAATTCAGAACAGTTTATTGCCGAGACTCTTGACTGTCTTGTAAATCAGACTCTCAAGGATATAGAGGTTGTGATTGTCAATGACGGCTCAACCGACGGCACTCAGGATATTATTGATGCTTACTGTGAAAGGTATGACATTTTTAAGTCCTACATAAAAGAAAACGGCGGCGTTTCCAAGGCAAGAAACTACGGCCTTGAAAGAGCAACGGGTGAGTATGTTGTTTTCCTTGACGCTGACGATACCTATACTGAAGGCTCACTTGAGGCCTTTTACAACACTGCAAAGAAAACAGGTGCAGACCTTGTTCTCGGCAGACTGATGAACTTCGGCAAGGATATCGTAAGCAAGCACAATGCTTTTGCTGACAGACTTGCTTCAATGGAAAGTGTGGATACCTTCACAAAGATTCTTTTGTGGAGCTTTCTTGTGGGAAACAAGTGCTACAACCGTGAAAGACTCGTTGAAAGCGGAGTTCGCTTCCCTGAATATAAGTACTCCGAGGAGGGTGCCTTCTTTATGTCCTATGTTTACACAGGGGCAAAGATTGCAGGCACAATGGATGCCTGTATGAACTACAGAAGACACACAGTGGCAGAGGGCCTTTCCGTCAGTCAGACAGTAAATGCAGACCTTGCAAAAAGCTTCAGCGGCTCACTTAAGGTTATTTACGACAAGGCTCTTGAAGCTCTTGAAAACGCACCTGCCGATGTTGACAGAGAGGATTACATCCAGGAGGTCATCTACAAAACCGCTTACATTCTTATTTCGCAGTTTTACCGCCTTTGCTGGAAGGGTGACGATGAATGTATGTCATACTGTGCCGAGGAGTTCAACCGCCTTAAGTCACTTATGACTGAAAAGCGTTTTGCTGTTATGCAGCAGACAGACCCCGACCTTCATCTTGAAAATATCTTCTCAACCAAAAAGCAGATTGCGGAAAACCCCAACGTTACCGTTATCATAAGAAAATCAAATAAGGATATGACGGAGCTTTTTGACTCTCTTTACCGTCAGATTTCACCTATGTTCGAGGTGATTGTGCCTGAGAGCATGGCTGAAAAGGGGCTCATTCCTGCAGAATATCTTGAAATGCCCAACGTCCGTGTGCTTCCTGATAAGAAGTATATGAAAAAGGCGAGAAAGGCAGCAAGAGCGAAGTGGGTAATCAGCTTTAAAAAGCCGAGACGCCTTGATATCAGAGATTTCCGCATTATGTACAAGGTGAAGAAAAAGCTTCCCTCCTTCCTTGTTGATCTTTTCTTCCCTCACATTCTCAGATGTATTGATTTTCTTCTTGTGAAAAGGATTGTTAAATAAATGAAAGAATTCTTTTATTCTCTTTATGCCTTGTTTTTCAATATAAGCGTCAGGCTTTTTCCTTTGAAGGAGAACAGAGTCTGCTTTCTTTCAATGCACAATGAGGGCTTTTGCGATTCTCTCGGAAGTGTATGCGAAAGGCTCGGTGAAACAAGAAAGGATATAGAGTCTGTGTTTATAACAAGGGAGGATCTGTCCTTGAAAAATCCTTTCAGGCTTATGGCCTTCTTTCTTGTTAAATCAAGGCTTCTTGCAACATCAAGGTATGTTTTTATGAACGACAACTTTATGCCGATGGGTAAGCTCAGATTCCGCAAGGAAGCGGTAATTACTCAGCTGTGGCACGCAGAGGGAGCCTTTAAAAAATTCGGCTTTCACATCAGTCAGCCCGAGGCAGTCCGCAAGGCTGAAAAGGCAGGAAGCGAAAAGCTTACTTATGTTGTCTGCTCGGGTGAAGGCGTAAGAGAAATTTATGCCGAGGCCTTCGGTGTGAAAAAAGAGCAGGTGCTCGCTCTCGGTGCTCCGAGATGTGACTACCTTCTCAAGGCGGAAAATGCCGACAGGGCAAGAAATGAGATAGAGACTCTTTATCCTCAGTGTAAGGGTAAAAGGGTTGTGCTTTATGCTCCTACCTTCCGTGATACGAAGGAGGGTAATCTTGAGCTTTTAAAAAGGTTTGAGACGAAAAAAATTGCCGAGGAGCTCGGCGAGGAATATATTCTTTTTGTCAAGCTTCATCCTCAGGTGCACGAAAGCTGCAATGTAGAAAATGCAGTTGATGTGACAGATTATGACGACGTCAGAAAGCTTGCTCTTTTCTGCGAGGTGCTTATTACCGACTATTCCTCAATCTGTATGGACTTTTCCTTTCTTGACAAGAAGACAGTCTTTTTTGCTTATGATCTTGAGGACTACACAAAGAAAAGAGACTTCTATTTTGACTATAAGTCCTATGTTCCCGGAATGGTCGCCTTTACTTCTGAAGAGTGTATTGAAGCGGTGAAGGGCGCTTTTGACAAAGAGAGAAACGACAAATTCAAGAATATGAACTTCAGCTTCTTTGATGCTGAAAGCTCACAAAGAGTAATAGACAGGGTGATTGCAAAATGAAAAAGAAAGCAGTAGCGGCTCTTTTAGTGCTTGTTGCGGCAGGCGTTGCTTTATTTGCCTTTCTGTTTTGTAACGGACTTTCGGGAATCAGAATCAATCCCGGATACAAAGAGGGACAGATAAAGGTTGCCTGTGTCGGTGACAGCGTAACCTACGGTCACAGCATTAAAGGATGGCTCGGAAACAACTATCCGGCTTTGCTCGGTGAAATGCTCGGTGACGGTTACAACGTGAAAAATTACGGTGTCAGCGGAAGCACGGTTCAGCCTGACGGTGACCAGCCTTATGTTATAACAAAGGCTTATGAGCAGTCACTCTCCTATGAAGCGGATATCATTGTTTTTATGATGGGCAGTAATGACTCAAAGCCGGAAAACTGGAAGGGCGAGGAAGCTTTTCTTATGAAGTACAACGCTCTTATTGAGTCTTATCTTCAGGCGGAGAAAAAGCCTGTCATTTACCTTTGCACTCCTCCCGTGGCATATTTCCCTGAGGGTGTCACAGACGGCAACACAAATTATGACATTCAGCCTGAATATGTTCAGGCGGTAAGTGAGCTTGTGAAGACCGTTGCTGACGAAAGGGGCTTTGAGCTTATTGACATCAACGCTCTTACAACCGATCAGCGTGATTATTTCGGAAGTGACAATGTTCATCCGAACAACGACGGAGCAAGGGCAATTGCAGAAGCGGTTTATGAAAAGATAAAGTAAAAAATGCGGCTGTATTAAGCCGAGAGCAAAAAGAAAAATAATTAAAGCAGATATTTTTAAGTAACAGCTTACTTAATGATCTCTGCTTTTGCTTTGCCAAAGACGCCAAGGCTTGTTGCTTTTTTATATTCCGAGGATTCAGGATTTAGGTTCTACCGCTCCAAAGCCGCTGAGGCTTGTTACTTTTGTCGCTTGTGACAAAAGTAACCAAAAGCACGCTTTTGGTTGTGCGAGGAGGGCCGCAGTGGCGCTCAATTTTTCGCTTACAATTGTACAACAAAGAACAATTTGACCTTAATTCTCTGTTTTCGTAAAAATGAAGTACATCTCAGGAAAAATTGAGATTACTACAGCTCAATGCCAGGGTAAAGATTCCGAACAACTCTATTTAAAACAAACCTGTACAAGTCAGTCCGCTATGCCCGTGCCCTTTATAAAGCGCATTAATGGTCTCCCATCGTGAGCCGTTTCAAGCGACAGGTATTCCGACATTCGCAGACCGCTGTGAAGTGCTTTCAGCAAGAGACTTCCGCTAAGGTTCTACGGTTTTGTTGCTTTAAGTAAGTAGGCACTTGTTATTTTACAAGGAGCAAGCCTTACCGACAGCACAGCTTCTCCGTGGTGGACTATCTCACGGCGAAGTCCGTGAGGCGTAGAATGTTATTTTCAGATTTTGGCGGATAAGTGAATAGTAGTAAAGGCGCAGTAGCCGAAAGAGCGCTTTGCATCCTTTGTCGCTCTAGCATCGTCACCGAAGTGCCGCCAGTGGCGGATGAAACGAGGTGAGGATGGCGTAGCGGTCAAAATTCATAGGCGCCGCTGACGGCGGCCGTCCCTTCTGTCATCCTTTGGATGACATCTCCCCACACAGTGGGGAGTCACCAAGCCGTAATGAATTTTGGGAACCACAAGAGTCCGAAAGGATGTGCCCCGCCGGCACGAGGCGGTAGAACTTTAATTATAAATCCTCGGAATATAAAAAAGCGACAAGACCTATCACCTCTACATTGAATACACAGCACAGCCTATCCTATGGTATAAATCAACAAAAAAAAGAGGATGTAAAAGCTTTCGTTTACATCCCCTTTAATTATAAAATTGTAAGCTTTTCGGGAGATCACTCTATCACAGCACCACTGCAAAGGTCATTCTTTCCTGAATGCTTTGCTTGCCGTGACCTGTGCCTATACCGCCATGGTCTGAGGTGATGATAATGAGCCAATCCTCTTTTTCATAGCTTTCTCTTGCCTTGATTGCATTGATAAGCTCAAGAGCCATTGCATCCTGCTTTTTGAAAGCTTCCTTGTACTTGGGATTGTTGAAGGTAAAGCCTTTGTTATGACCGGTTGAATCTGTAGGCTCATAGATTACAAATATAAAGTCGCCGCAAGCCTCATCCTCAAGCTCTGCCATTGCTGCCTTATGTGATGCTTCATCATTATCACACTTATTGAAGGTAACGGGAAGAGCGTGAGCCTGACAGTACTGCACTTCGGGCAAATAAGTGGCATTTTCTCTTGAGAAATGACCTGCCCACTTTGTAATAAAGCTTGCACTGCCGATTTTACCCTCTTCGGCAAGGCTTGTCATAATAGTCTTAGCTTCCATTGACTTCGGGATATCGTTAGCGGTTACCCCGTGAACATCTGCCCACTGACCTGTGAGAATTGAGCACCAGCCGGGAGCAGTTGAGGTATCCTGAGTGTTAACCTCGGGATAATTGACACCGCCGCAATAGGTAAGCTTTATGCTTGCTCCCTCTTTTAAAAGAGCATCAATACCGCTATGACCGCCGACATATTCCGAAACAATATCCGCACGGCAGCCGTCATAACCGATGATGATTGCCTTCTTTTCACTTTTACCCTCGGGTAAAGCCTCATTGAAATGCTCATTTATAATACCGTAAAGCTCTGTTTGCGGCATAGCGCTTTCGATTGTGTTTTCGTAGCCGACTGTTGCTACATTCTGTCTGTAGAACTCCTCATTGTCCTTGGGGTCAATCATATAACGGGTGAAGTAAAAAGCTATTGAGCCGCCGACAATAAGAATTACTGCAAGTGCAATTAAAATTTTCTTTTTGTTCTTCATTTTGTTTTCCCCTTTGCTTTAAGCTTAATTTTATTATAGCACAAAAATTAAAATTGTAAAGACACTTGACAAATCGATCTACAGATGATAGACTAAAGACGTGGTCTATAAGAAATAGACCAAAAGGAGTGATAATATGGAAGAAATCCGTCTCGGTGCAGTTGAAAGCCGTTTTGCCGATATTATATGGTCAAATGAGCCGATACCCTCGGGAGAGCTTGTGAAAAAATGTGAAAAAGAGCTTTGCTGGAAAAAAAGCACAACCTACACCGTTCTTAAAAAACTTTGCGAAAAAGGCATTTTCAAAAACGAAAACGGAACAGTAACCTCTCTTATTTCAAAAAAAGAGCTTGAGGCTCATCAGAGCGAAAAATTTGTTGAGGATAATTTTGAAGGCTCCCTGCCCGCATTCATTGCAGCGTTCACAAGACGAAAAAGCCTTTCAAAAAAGGATATGGATGAAATAAAAAGAATGCTTGACTCCTTTGAGGAGGTGAAGTGATGGACATCATCAGCTTGTTCGCAAGGCTTTTTAATGTAAGCTTCACCGCATCAATTCTCGCTGTTGCAGTTATGCTTTTAAGGCTGATTTTCAAAAAAGCTCCCAAGGGAATGACTGTTCTTTTGTGGGCACTTGTAGCGATAAGACTTATCTGCCCCTTCTCCCTTGAAAGTGACTTGAGCCTTATTCCGACAACAGAGGTGATTCCCGAAGCGGTGCTTCAGATTGACCCTACAAAGGACAATGTCACCGCCTACGGCTTTCTTACAAGTCCCATTTACACCGACAGAATCAACAGCACCGTTGTGGTTGACAATGTAGATTCATTTCAGTGGGATGTGCTTTACGCTTCTGCCGGCTGGCTCATCGGAATGGTTGTGCTTCTTATTTATGCCCTCATCAGCTTTTTAAGACTAAGATATAAGGTCCGTACCGCTATACCATTAAGGGATAATATATGGATTTGCGACGAAGTGAAAACTCCCTTTATTCTCGGTCTTTTCCGTCCGAGGATTTATCTCCCGTCTGATATGGACGAGGAAACCTCTGAGCTTGTTTTAAGGCACGAAAAAGCTCACCTCAAGCGTAAGGATCATCTGTGGAAGCCCTTGGGGTTCATTCTTCTTTGCATTTATTGGTTCAATCCTGTTATGTGGCTTTCCTACATTCTTCTTTGTCGTGACATTGAGCTTGCCTGCGACGAAAAAGTGATAAAGGATATGCAGAGTGCGGATAAGAAGGCGTATTCCGAGGCTCTTCTCTCCTGCTCTGTACCAAGCAGAATGATTTCCGCCTGCCCCGTCGCCTTTGGTGAGGTTGGTGTGAAGAAGAGAATCAGAAGCATCCTTAACTACAAAAAGCCTGCCTTTTGGGTAATTGTTGTTGCTCTTGTTGCAAGCATTGCCGTTGCAGTATGCTTTATGACCGACCCGAAAAGTGAAAACGGCGGAAAGAATTACATTGAAGGCATATCGGAAATTGATGAAGTAAGCTTCAATATGAAGGAAATCCTTGACAACGCAAGCTCCTTTGTGGTCTACGAAAGCGGTGAGGATTACTTCGAAGCAACAAGGCTTAACGGCTTCGCATTTTCGGATATTGAGAATCTGCTTGACTCTATTTACACAAGTCCCCTTCCCGACGGAATGGTTAACCCCACACACGAGGTGCAGTTTGATATTCTTGTAAAAATTCCCATTATGGACGACGCTCTGAATTTTGACGGAGTGAGCATTGTTTTTCACGACGATTTTCAGAAAATGTATATGACCAAATGGGGATACACATACAATTCAAGCCTTGACTATTCGGTAAGAAGTCAGGACTACACCGTGCTTAATGTGGAAGAGGTAAGAGACTTTTTTGTCGGTGAAGCCTATAAAACCCATCTGACCTGGGCTTACGATCTTACAAGCAGTCAGTTCGGCTGTCTTCAGGCTTACTTTTATCTTGATGAGAAGTTTGAGCTTTCAGGTGAAATTGAAGGCGAAGGTGTAATCAGCCTTGTTGAAAACACAGATGAAAATCTCAAGGGCTTCACATGGCGTCCCGAGGTTGACAAAACCCTTGACCGCTATGATATTTATGTTCCCGTAACCTATGAGGGCAAGAACACTGTTTTCGAGCTTCAGATAACAAAAGCAGGGCAGAAAAAGCACTGCACCTACTTCAGAATTTATGCCCCCGACACTGTTGTTTCCTCCTGGGACGGCGGATATGAATTTCTGCTTTCCCTTCCCGAAAGTGCCAACGATTTACAATGGTACTATAATCCTATGCTCAGTGCCGTGGGCTACAGTAAGCTGACATTTACTCTTCCCGACGGTTACTCACTCGCAAGCCGCAATGTGCTTCAGGACGGTGTGGACAGATTTTTCAATTACTCAGCAGAAGAAGAGATCAGCGAATTTGTCTGGTTTCCCGATGAATATACCATGACGGAAATGTGTGACACAAAAATGGAGGTTTTCGCACTTAAAGACGGAGAAGTCACCGAACTGGAATTCACAATCAAGCCAATGACAACAGACGACAGAGGCGGAACCTTCTTTAAGATTGAACCCGAAAACTGTAATGTACGGCAGGAGCAATGGGCAACCTACCTCCTGGAAGAAAAGTAAATACAACAAAAGCACCCTTAAGGCAGAAACCGAAACGGTGCTTTTAACATATTCAGATTTTACAGTGAAAGATAGAACTTCTCCCACTTCTTGAACTTCTTTTCGTCATATTCCTTGGGCATTGTTTTTGCAACAATGGGAATGATGGGAAGAGAAGAGAGTGCACCTACAAGGTGAGGCACAATCTTAAGCATAGGTCCGCAGTTGAGGACAATGTGAATCATCTGCTTGATGGGAAGCACAAGAGGCTCACCGTCAGCAACGGAGAACTGCTGCTCTGTGAGAATCTTCTTTTTAAGGATGTAGTCGATATCTCTTGCGGTAACATATGTAAAGAAATTCTTGAAAACGTCAAGAAGAAGGTAATTCTGACCCTGATCCTGGAAATAATTATATTCGTACTTCCAAAGGTTCTTTTCATTGAATTCGCCCATTCCGATGCTCTTTACGCAGTCAGCAAGGTACTTACCTGCCATGATGCTCAGCACAAGACCGCTACCGCTTAAGGGTATTGTCATACCTGCGCTGTCACCCACTGCGGCATAGCCGTTGTAGACAATCTTGGGCACCATTCTTGAAATGGGGATGCTTTCAATCTTTTCGCCGCCGCGAAGCACCTTTTCACCGATGAAAGGATATCTGCTTCTGAAGTCTGCGATTGAATCCTCAACCTCCTTCATTGTAAGCTCGCCCTTCATCTTGAACTTACCGATGATGATATCAACAAACTTTTCGTCAGTGATAGTCCAGCTGATACCCGGCTTATCCATATGGAAGAAGGTTACATTATAGGGAGGATCTGTGATTGTGCCGTCGGTATTGTCAAAATAAATTCTGTAAGCGTTGAAGATGTTACGGTCGTCAAACTGCTTTAAAACTCCGCTTGATGCGGGGAGCTGAGTTCTGATAGGTGAGAAAAGACCTGCGGCATCAATAACAAGATCAGCTTCAATGATTGCTTCCTTGTCTCCGGACTTGATTTTCATACCCTTTACCCAGTTTCTTTCAACAACGGGTGCAATAATCTCTGTTTCAAAAACAAGCTTTACGCCTGCCTTGTCAGCCTCGGCAAAAAGATGCTTTGTAAGACCCTTTCTTTCCATATGCACTCTTCTTCCGATTCCCTTGTCATAGGGCATATGAAGAACGTGCTGACCGTTGGGGCTCATATAAGCCATATGATGTGACTTGATGTAGATGCTTTCATCGGGACGGTCAATGCCTGCAAAATCAAAGGCTGAAAGCTCGATTGCATCCTCCCAGTCATAGCCCATTTCTTCTCTTTTCTGCTTTTCGTAAACAGTTACGTCATAGCCTTCACGTGCAAGATTGATTGCAGCGGAAATACCGCCGTGACCTGCACCGGCAACAATAATTTTTCTCATGTCCTCTTCTCCTTTTCTTCACATCTGCAAACAAAAAATTTGTCAGAATTTGTCATAAATTAATTATACCCATTATGAACAATTTGTCAACGGAATTTTTTTCAAATAAATAGCTATAATTTTCTCCTTCAAGGCTCAAAATTTGTTATATTTTTTTGCTTTTTGTATGTTGATTTTATCATAGAAAAGATGTACAATAGTATACTGTGATTAAATTCAGAAACAACTTAAGGGAGACGCATTTTATGAACAAAAAAATTATCTACATCGTTGTACTTGTACTTCTCGCAGCATTACTTATTTTCGGCGTAAGTAAGCTCGGCTCCGACAATCCCGATGTCCCCGGAAATTCCCAGGTTAATGATGGCGTATTAGGCCAGTTCGATGACGACGCAAAGGACATAGAAAACGAAATCCGCGAGGCCGAAAAAAAGCGCTATGAGCAGTTCGGCGGCGCAACAAAAAAACAGATTGAAGAAACCCTTCTCAAGCTTCAGAACGGCGAGGTTACTTTAAGACAGATTTTCGGCAAGACCTTCTTCTCAGGTGACTCACTTATGAACGGTCTTGAAATTTACGGTGTGCTTGACGCTTCCATGCTTTCAACTGCAGTCAGCGCATCACTTACTCACCTTAAAGAAAGCGTTCCCACCATCGTTGCGGCAAACCCCGAGGTGCTTATTCTTCATTACGGCATCAACATGATTGCAACCGAAGAGCTTCTTCTTAATAACTATATCAACAATTACACCGATATTATCGAGGATCTCAAGTTCCAGCTTCCCTCCACAAGAATTATCGTAAGCGGTATTTTCCCCGTTGACACAGCTCTTGCAACAGATGACAGATTCACAATGGTTGCCGACTACAACGAGAGACTTGCAGTAATGTGCGAGGAAACAGAGGTGGAATTCCTTGATTCAACAAAGGCAT
This sequence comes from Acutalibacteraceae bacterium, assembly GCA_045612205.1. Taxonomy (GTDB): domain Bacteria; phylum Bacillota; class Clostridia; order Oscillospirales; family Acutalibacteraceae; genus UBA6857. Next base: position 21,087 of record JAZKYQ010000023.1, read on the forward strand.
TCGAAGGCAACGAAGACTACTACGGTGCAGACGGTATCCACGTTTCTTCAAAGTTCTACTCACAGGTATGGCTTCCCTTCATCATTGAAAGCAAGGGTATCATCGGATGAAAAATATCTTCTTAAAATCAGGAGAGCTTCTTTGCATTGTCTGCCTGGCACTTTTCATTATCTTTGTCAGTAGTCAGGACAAGGTAAGTAACACTCCCTTTGAGCAGGTCAGCAGCGCTGTTACCTCAGCCTGCGATACCGATGAGCTTGTAAAAAGGGACGCTCTTAAGCTCAAAAAGGTCTTTTCCTTTGAGCCCGATGCCTTCGACGGCTTCACTTATTACTCAAGCGACTCCGTTATGGATGTCAGAGAGGTGCTTGTAATCAGGCTTAAGGATCAGTCACAGCAGCAAGCTGTCACTGACGCAATCAGCAAATATGTGACAGATAAGCACACCCTCTTTGAAGGCTACGCTCCCAAGGAAAGCGAGCTTCTTGCCTCTCATGTGCTTATCGCTCAGAACGGCTATGTTCTGTTTTATATCGGACAAAACAGCGAGCTTGTCTCCTCCTCTTTTCAGCAGAGTCTGTAAATAAAATTAAGGTGTGATCAAATGGTATTCAGCAGTGCAACCTTTCTGTTTGCATTTTTACCCGTTACTCTGGCTTTATACTTTCTGAAGCTTTTCCCGGGCAACATAAAAAAAGAAACCGCTAAAAAGAATTTCATACTTCTTCTTGCAAGCCTCATGTTTTACGCATGGGGTGAGCCTGTTTATGTCGTTCTTATGCTCCTTAGCATTATCTTCAACTACTTTATCGGTCTTGACATTGAGCTTCACAGAGATAACAGAAAAAAGATGAAGCTTATTCTCATTCTCGGACTTGCCTTTAATATCTTTGCTCTCGGATTTTTCAAGTACGCAGGCTTTGTTACCGACAGCATCGGCTCCTTCTTTTCTAAAGATATAGACTTCAATGCTCCCGCACTTCCCGTAGGCATCTCATTTTATACCTTTCAGATTATCTCTTACATAGTTGATGTTTACCGCGGCTCATCAGCACAAAAGAAGTTCATTCCCTTTGCCTGCTACATCACAATGTATCCTCAGCTTATTGCAGGTCCCATTGTTCAGTACGGACAGATTGAAAAGCAGCTCAACGAGCGCAAGGTAAGCACGGAAAAGTTTGCTGCCGGTATCCTCGTTTTCATCAGAGGTCTCGGCAAGAAGGTGCTTTTTGCCAACACTATCGGCGCCTTTTACACTCAGGTCAGCGAAATGGCAATTGAAGAAATCAGCGTTGCGACCGCCTGGCTTGGCATAATCTGCTACACTCTGCAGATTTACTTTGACTTCAGCGGTTATTCCGATATGGCTGTAGGCCTTGGCAAAATGCTCGGATTTGACTTTATCAAGAACTTCAACTTCCCCTATATCTCAAAAAGCATCACTGAATTCTGGAGACGCTGGCACATAAGCCTCGGCAACTGGTTCAGAGATTATATCTACATCCCTCTCGGCGGTAACAGAGTGGGCGTTGCAAGAAACATTCTTAACATCCTCTTCGTGTGGACTCTCACAGGTCTCTGGCACGGTGCGGCATGGAACTTCATTGCCTGGGGCACCTTTTACGGCTTGCTTCTTCTTGTTGAAAAATTCCTTCTTAAGAACGTCCTTGATAAAATTCCCTCCTTTATCCGCCACGCAGTAACAATGGTGATTGTTATGGTCGGCTGGGTGCTTTTCTCAAAGGACAGCTTCACAGATGCCTTCAACTACATCAGCGTTATGTTCGGCTTTTCGGGAAATAAGCTGTATGACTCAACATCGGCTTATCTTCTCTCCTCGGCAGGAATTTCAATTATCATTATGAGCCTTTCTGCCTTCGGCTTCTTCGAGAAGATGCCAAGAGTGAAAAAGCCCCGACTCAACATCATTTTTATGTCTGTCGGTTACACAGCGGTTTTCCTCTTGTGCGTTGCTTATCTTATAAGCGAAACCTATAATCCTTTCTTATACTTCAGATTTTAAGGAGGGCTGATATGAACAACGAAAACAAAACTCAAAAAAATGAGAGCACAAAAAAAATCCGCAGCAACAAAGGTATTTTTCTTGTTTTCTCCGTAATATTCCTTGCCCTTGTCGCCTTTCTGAGCCTTTACGGCTTCATAGCTCCCGACAGGGACTTCAGCGAAAATGAAAACCGTGTGCTTGAAAAAGCTCCCGTGCTTACCGTACAGACCCTTCTTGACGGAAGCTTTATGAAAAAATGCGAAACCTATCTTACTGACCAGTTTCCCTTCAGAGATCAGGCAATTTATGTAAAAAGCTACGTTGACCGCCTTGTAGGAAAAAGAGAGGAAAACGGTGCTTACATCGGCAAAAACGGCTTTATTTTTGACAAGCAGAGTCAGTATGACAAGGATAAGATGACAAGCCTTGCAGAGCTTATAAACAGCTTTTGCAACCAAAATCCCGAGCTTAACACAGTTTTCGCCCTCTCCCCCAACAGCTCATATATTTACAGCGAAAATCTTCCCGATTATCTGTCAATTGACAGCCAGAAGGAAAGCATTGAGCATTTCACCTCACTTCTCACCGGTGAAATCAATACAGTTGACACAATTAATGCGCTCAACAAAGCAAAGGAAGATTATCAGGTATTTTACAGAACGGACCACCACTGGACAACAAGAGGAGCTTACAGTGTTTTTGAGCAAATCGCAAAAGCTCTCAGCCTTGAAACAGAAAAGGTCAATTATGAATTCCACAATGTTGCCAACGGCTTCAAGGGAACTCTTAGCGGCAAGGTTATGTCTCTTGGCTCCTCAGATAGCGTTGAGGTCTGCTTCCCGTCAGCTTCACAGGGCACATTCTTCATTGACTTTTACGGTGAAAAAGAAAAAAGTGCAAGCTTCTTCTTTGAAGAAAAGCTCAGTGAAAAGAACAAGTATGAGGTTTTCCTCGGCGGAAACTACGGCAAGGCTCTTATCACAACAAACCTTGAAAGTGACAGAAAGCTCGTTGTGATAAAGGACTCCTATGCAAACTGTCTTTTACCGATGCTTACCCCCTATTTTTCAAAAATTCTTGTCCTTGACCCGAGATATATGACTGAAAGCGTTGAAGCGATTATGCAGCAGGACAGCTTTACTGATCTGCTTTTCATTTACAACGCAAACACTCTTTATCAGGACATTTCACTAAAAACTGTGCTTGAATAAAAAACGGAAGGAAAAAACTATGAGCAAAAAAGAGGCTATCAGACTTTATGATATAATCCCCTCGCAGGAATGCATGTACCTTATGTACAAGTTCGGTCTTCATAAGCAGATGTCACAGATTCCCACCTCATTTACAGTAAAAACGGAGCTTGACTTTGACCTTCTTCAGAAGGCGTTTGATATTGTAATTGCCCGCAACGACTGCTTACGACTTGCTTTTACTAAAAAAGACGGCAAAATCAAGCAGTTTTTCCGTCAGCCTTACATCTATAAGGTGCCTGTGAAGTATTTCCGCAGCGAAGAAGATCAGGAAGCATTCTGTCAGGCTGACGCACCCAAGCCCGTCAGCTTCACAAAGGGTGAAATCTTCCGCATCTTCTTTTACAAAACAAAGGACGGCGGCTGCGGTATTTATTCAAACTTCACCCATATGGTAATTGATGCTATGGGCATTGCCTTCTTTTACCTTGATCTTTTTCAGGTTTATGCCGCACTCGAGCAGAACGAGCCTCTTCCCAAGGCTCCCGACAGCTACGAGCAGTACATAATAAGAGAGCTTAAAAAGCTTCAGAACGAAAAGAAAAGAGCAAAGCACGAAAAGTTCTACAAGGATTATTTCCTCAAAAACGGCGAGCCCTATTATGCAGGTGTACACGGCAGTGCTTTCCTTGACAAATACAGAAAAAAGAAGAATGACCCTTCAATCAGAGTCCCTCTTGCTTATAATCCCTTGCACAGTAAATGTGATTTCATTACAATGAAGGTCAGCAAGCAGGATGCTGAAAAAATCTTCGACTACTGTACGAAAAAGCAGATTTCTCCCGAATGTCTTCTTCAGCTGGGGCTTCGCACTCACTGCAGTGCCGTTAACGAAAGAATAGATGACGTTTCTCTTATGAGTGTCTGCAGTAAGAGAGCCACAGTTCAGGAAAAGAACATGAGCGGCTGTCTTGCTCAGCCTATTCAGATACGCACCGTTTTAAGCGAAGAAATGAGCTTTGACCAAGCTATAGACGAAACCGTTGACGTGAGAAATTCACTTTACCGTCACGCTGATTATCCCTACACCGAAGCAAGAACAATGTCTCTTGACCTTTTCGGATTCTCACCCATTCAGGGCCCGAACTCCTTTATGTTTTCCTGGATTCCCCTTCCCGTAGGCGGTGAATTCGCAGGAATGTTTGATTTCAGGACCTACAACCTTGGCAGATACTTCACTCCCCTTTACGCAATCTCTATGCCTGACCCTCTTGACGGCGGAATGAAGATGTGCTATATGTACCGCACAAAGCTTTCATCAAAAATGCAGATTGAAAATATGCACGAAAATATGATGAGAGTTGTTCTCAAGGGTATCAGCAATCCCGAGGTAAAAATCGGAAAGCTGATTGATATCTGTGAACAATGCGCGTAAAAGCCTGCGGATTTTACATACAAAATGCAAAATTAAGGAGCTGCAAACGAAAGGTTGCACCTCTTTTTTTATAAAAACAACTAAAAAAACTTAATTCCAAATAATATTAAAACAGATATATTTAAGAAAAAATCAACTTAAATATATCTGTCTTTCTTTTGCTTTTTGGTCTTGGCTTAATAAGAAGTCCCCTGTATTATTTGCTTCTTATAAATTCTTATATCCTTGAGCACGGGATTACCTCTTGACTCAGTGGGAATAATTACAAGTGCTGATGCTTTTATCGGTTTTTTGAAAAGCACAATCTTCTTTGAGCCGATTACGGTACCCTTGTAAACTCTCGAGAAGCCTTTTCCCTTTGAAGCGTAAACCTCAAAAGCCTCAACACGCTGACTGCAGGAAAGGTTTTCGCGAAGAGTGATTGCAGTGATGTCTCTGATGCCGTCAAAATGCACCTCTATGCCGTGTTCTCCTTCTGCAAGCATGTAACCCTCACCGTTCTCAAAAAGCTCCTGAGGAGCAAGCTTGTGACCGTCTGCAACAAGGTTTGATGCAAAGAGTGTTTCCTGCTTTGCAAAAGGCTCATTTATAAGCTTTGTGAACATTTCAAGCTGAAGGACATTCTTCTCGTCAATGAGTCCCTTTTTGTTGGGAGGAATGTTAAGAAGAAGTGATGCGTTTCCTCCGACAGTCTTGAAATAGATATCAGCAAGCTCTTCGGCAGTACGCATTTTACTTGCTCTTTTGAATCTGTTACTGCAGAAGAACCATCCTATATTCACCGAAACATCTGCCTCGGCAGGCTTGAAAATAAGGTTGTCAAACTCTTTTACAATCTCTCTTGAGCCAAGGTCGGAATCTCTTTCGCTGATTGTCATAAGCTTCCTGACACCGGATTGACTCTGCTGACTGTTTTCCATTATCTTCGAGTTGGCATCCTTGTTTGAAGGAATGACGCTCCATTCGCTTTCTCTTACCTTACCTGCCTCGTTGCCTATCCATCTTACATCAGGTCCGCAGATGGAAATAACCGCCTTGGGCTGACGCTCACGGATAACAGAATAGTATCTGTCCCAATCATACACCTGTTTTTTGCCGTTCTTACCTTCACCGCAGGCTCCGTCAAACCAGAAGGTGAAAATCTCACCGTAGTTAGTACAAAGCTCCTTAAGCTGCGCCACAAAGTAATCGTTATAGGCATCTGTGCCGTAGGTGCTTTCGTGTCTGTCCCATGGCGAAAGGTAAATGCCGAGCTTAAGGTCAAACCTCTTACAGCTTTCAGAAAGCATTTTAACAATGTCCTTTCCGAAGGGTGTGTTCATAACATTGTGGTCGGTGTGTCTTGTGTCAAAAAGGCAGAAGCCGTCGTGATGCTTTGCCGTGATGATGATACCCTTACTGCCTGTTTTCTTAAGAACACTGCACCACTGGTCTGTGTCAAGCTCCTTAGGATTGAAGCGGGAAAGCTTTTCCGTGCCGTCCCCCCATTCTCTGCCGTAGAAGGTGTTCATACCGAAATGAATGAAGTTGTAATACTCCATTTTAAGAAAATCAACCTGTCTTTGTGAAGGCACAACGGACACAAGGCGTTCAACCTCGGCACCTGTAAGCTCCTTCTGACCGTTACCTGTACACCAGGATTCCTTGAAGAATGAATTTCCGTCTGTTGAATAAATCATTGTTTCACCTCAGTTGTCAGATCAGCGGTAATCCTTTTCAGAAAGCTGTTCAGGATTACCGCCGATAAAATCAATCTTAATAATAAATAAAGTAAATGTCAAGTCCTGATGTTCTGTAGCTGATGCTGTTTGCAGCAAGGCAGTCCTTGAGCTTTCCGAGCATTTCATAATCCTTTGCCGTGATTCTCACATCAAGGCTGAGGGTTTCATATTTGCCTGCTCTGTTGCCGGGAAGGAAGCCTGTGCACCACCAGTAATATCCGTAGGGGCGCTTGAACTTTTCTTCCCACTGACCTGACTTCTTTTCTCTGAAGGTCATTGACATCTTAAGCATATCTGCATCGGAAGCGCAGTCATAATGCATAAGCACTCTGTCCTTGGGCTTTGTGTAAACACCGATTTCAGCGCCGTAGAAGATGAGTCCGTACTGACCCTTCCAGAGCTGAATCATCCAGTCCTTTTCCTGATACTCAAAACGAAGTCTGACTGTATCAAAGCCGATAAGAGCCATAGGAGCGGCAGTGTCAAAAATTGAGTTGTAGCCTACATTTCTCTGCCAGGGGTCACCTGCTGTATAGAAGCACTTTTCAGAAGGATCGTAAAGGTAGCCGAAGACACCGCTTGCAGCCATCTGCTCGCTGTAAATGCTGTCAGAAGAAGTACCGTGATAGCTGACAGTTACTGATTCACAGAAGTCACCGCTGTATCTCTTTCCGCCTGAAATCTTACATGCACGCACCTTGTAGGTGTACTGACTTGTCTTACTGAGACCTGTCACATTATAGGTGTTCTTTGTTGCAAGACCCTCGTAAACCCAGTTACCTTTTGTTGAATCGTAGGAATAAATCTCGTAGCCTGAAACGCCTTCGATTTTGTTCCACTTGAGTGAAATTCCTCTGCTGCTGTTTTCCGCACCCTCGAGACCTGTGGGTGTGGCAGGCTTTGCAAAGGCATCAACAGCCTCCGAGAAGCTTCCGTATACATATCCGTCATTCTTTTTCACGTAAGCTCTTACCTTATGAGAGTAAGTGCCGTTGGGGTCTGCAGCAGTGATTGTTGCAGCAGTATTTGCTGTTCTTCCGACACTCTTCCACTTGTTTGTTGCAGTGTCGAGTATTGCAACCTGATAGCCCTCTGCACCGTCTACAGCATCCCATTTAAGCTTATATGCCTTTTCAGTAACGGCATCAAGGCTGAGATTATTAACCTTACCGATTGAAAAAGCGGGAGTTTTGACTGTAAGATAATTTGAAACCTTACCGTAAGCCACATAGCTGTCCTTTACATAAGCTCTTACTGCGAACTTATAAGATGTGGAGGCCTTGAGGTTCTTTACGGTATAGCTTGTAGCAGAAGGTGCGGCGATAAGCTTGTATTTCTTTGTTGAAGCATTGTACTGATAAACAGCGTAGCCCTTTGCGCCCTCTGCCTTGCTCCAGGTAAGAGTAAGCTGATTGGTTTCAACATCCTTAGCCTTAAGCGTACCCACTGAGCCGGGAAGGGTGAGCACCTTGACAATTTCAGAAGCTGAGCCGTAAACATATTTTCCTTTGACAACATCAATAGCCTTTACCGCATAGGAATTAAGACTTCCTCTTGCAAGCTCCTTATCAGTGTAGGTAGTTGCAGTTGTTGTCTTTAATGTCTGCCACTTTTTTGAAGTGTTGTTGTACTTATAAAGTCTGTAGCCGTCAGCATCCTTTACCTTTGACCAGGAAAGAGCAATTGCAGTTTCCGTTACGGCAGTTGCCTTCAGAGAAGCAACCTTGCCCACAGCCGAAGCAACAAGTCCCATGGAAAGGCTTGAAATCAATGTGATTACAACAAGGAGTATCGACAGACTTTTTCTGAAATTTTTAACCATAAAAATTTCTCCTTAATCCGTTTTATTTATCAGGCAATCTTTACGCCGCCTTTTCTGATTGAAAGAACATAGCATGAATCGTCACCGAAGATGCTCTTCATCGCATCGGTGTACTCTGCAACGAGTGCATCGGGAACAAATGCCTGAATTGTGCCTGCAAAGCCGCCGCCGTGAACTCTCCATGCACCCTTGCCTGAAAGGATCTGCTCACTTACGCAAAGAGCAAGAGAAAGAGGCTGATTTGAAGGATTCTTGCAGGTGTAAACGTTCTGATTGTACATATATGATGAACGTCCGCTTGCAATGATAAGGCTCTTGAAGGCTTCAAAATCATTTTTAAGAAGTGCATCTGTCTGTGCAATAACCTTTTCATTTTCACCGAAGAAGTGAAGTGCTCTGAGCACTGCTCTTTCACCGAGCTTTTCTGCAAGTGCAGCTGCATTTGCGATAACATCCTTCTTTTCTGTTTCGCGAAGAACCTTCTTGCCGAAGAATTCTGCAACGCTTTCCATTTCGCTTCTTACTGCTGCATAATCATCTGTAAGGTTTGAATGGCTGCCCTTTGTATCTACGATAACAAGGCTGTGACCTGACTTTGCAAAGTCAAAATCAATTGCATTGATAACGGGCTTTGAGGTGTCCTCGAAGTCAATTGAAACGAAGCCGCCTACTGCACAGGCCATCTGATCAAGAAGTCCGCAGGGCTTGCCGAAGTAAACATTTTCGCTGTACTGTGCAATCTTTGCAATTTCGGGCATGGGAACCTTACCGTCGTTGTAAAGGTGGTTGAGGATTGTACCTACAAGCACCTCAAAGGCTGCTGATGATGAAAGGCCTGAGCCTGAAAGCACCTGTGAAGCAGTTGTTGCATCAAAGCCGCCTACGTTATAGCCAAGCTCCTTGAAGCGTGCAACAATACCTCTTACGATAGCCTGACTCTTACCGCATTCCTTACCGCAGGGCTCGAGCTCGTCACAGCTTACAACGTCCATAGGATAGCCTGCTGACTTGACTCTTACAATGCCCTCGTCATTCTTTGAAGCAACAGCAATAGCATCGAGGCTGATGCCTGCTGCAAGAACAAGACCGTGGTTGTGGTCGGTGTGGTTACCGCCGATTTCTGATCTGCCGGGAGCGGAGAAAAGTGAAACCTCTCTTTCTGCGCTGTCACCGAAGTTTTCTTCAAAGTCTGCAATTACGCTGAGGTATCTTTCATAGTTAGCGCTGTAGCTTTCGCTTTTATAAACTGCAGAAAATTCTGCGTCAAGTTTTTTGTTTGCAAGGAGCTCCTTCATCTGATTTAATGTTGCCATTTTTACATCAACCTTTCTTTATCTTTGTTGTTTTATATTTTTTACTTGAGTTTCCGAAGGCACCGCCAAGGCCGAGAAATACCAGTCCCGAAAAGAATATAAGAGGGATAAAGGGTACGACGAAGCTTGCTGATGCAGGATCGAAAACGTTTCTTCCGATGATTATGTATGATATTGCTTTGAACAGAAAGCCTGTTTCTGAAATGAGGAGAAATTTCCCTACGGGCATTTCCGTTGCCCCGTAAAGACAGCTTACCGAATTTATCGGTACGCTCGGGAGTAATCTTGCGAAAAAGAGAATCACACCTGAGCTGACCTCCTTTTCTTCTATTGCCTTGCTCATCCAATCGTATCTTTCAAGAAGCTTTCCTGCATTACCTGCCCCTCTGGCTCTGCCCCAATAAAACTTAAGGGCAAAAAGAATTGCAAGACCTGCAAGATTTATAAGCAATGCGTAATACCACTTGAACAAAACCGCACTTGCAACACATATACATGAAACGGGGAACCAGGGTATAACAGCCTTGAGAGCATAGTTAAAAAGGATCAGCACTACAGACAAGGGCGTTGCTCCGTGATTTTCAAGCCATAGCTCAAACTCTACAAGGGTGTTGGTGTATCTGTTGTACCATTCGAGAAACTGCTCTGTCTTGAACAGCCTTAAAAGAAACAATAACGCAAGTACGGTAATAAAGCATATCAGGGACATAAATTTAAAGCTATATGACCATGATTTCTTTTTCAACTCTCACCCTCCCCTTTTTAATCTTTCCATAGTTATACATAATAATATTGTATAATAAATAAATGCAATCGTCAACGATTTTCCTTAAAATAAAAAGCAAAAACGCAAAAAATGTTGCATAAAATTTTTTATGATAAGGTGACAAAGAGATAAGTTTATGGTAAAATTAGTTTATAACAAACATAAGGAGAAAAAATATGAAACTTGTAATTCTTGACGGATACACAGCAAACCCCGGTGATCTCAGCTGGGACTGGCTCAAAAGCCTTGTTGACGAGCACATCGTCTACGATAAAACTCCCGCAGAGCTCGTTATCGAAAGAGCAAAGGATGCTGACATTCTTGTCACAAACAAAACTCCCCTTGATAAGGAAACTCTTTCTCAGCTTAAAAAGCTCCGCTTTATCTCCACACTTTCAACGGGCTACAATGTTATTGATACTGATGCGGCAAAGGAGCTTGGCATTGTTGTTTCAAACATCCCTGCTTACAGCACTGACGGTGTTGCTCAGCTTGTTTTCGCCCTTCTGCTTGAGATGACAAACAGAGCCGCTCTTCACGACGAAAGCGTAAAAAAAGGTGAATGGGCTTCCTGTGAGCACTTCTGCTACTGGAAAACACCTCTCACCGAGCTTGCCGGCAAAACCTTCGGCATCATCGGCTTTGGTAAAATCGGTTCTGCCGTTGCCGCAATTGCAAACGCATTCAGAATGAAGGTTATCGCCTATTCCCCCAACACAAGAACCTATGACGGCTTCGGAAGCGTTGATTTCCTCTCTCTTGATGAGGTTGTTGCATCCTCCGATGTTATTTCCCTTCACTGCCCTCTCACTGAAAGCACAACGGGTCTTGTGAATAAGGAATTCATCAGCAGGATGAAGAAGGGTGCTTACATCATCAATACCTCAAGAGGTCCGGTGCTTAACGAGGCTGATGTAAGGAAAGCCCTTGAAGAAGGCTATCTCGCCGGTGTAGGCGCAGACGTGCTTTCAACAGAGCCTCCTGCAGCTGATAATCCCCTTGCAAGCTGCAGTAAGACCGTTATAACTCCTCACATCGCCTGGGCAAGTCTTGAAGCAAGAACAAGGCTGATGAACATTTTCAAAAGCAACATTGAAGGCTTCGTTAAGGGCGAGCCTGTAAACAGAGTAAACTGATTATTAATACATTATTGCTCTTGTGACTTTATCAACAGTATGAAAAAAAAGACACCCGAACGGGTGTCTCAGACTGTCGAAAAAACCGTGTTTCGCAATCAAGCGAGACACGGTTTTCTGTCTGTATTGTCGAATATTTGGAATAAAGTGGATAAAAAGGTGTAAAAGTCACGGAAATTCTCGTTTTTGAACTTCCACATTGCCATTT
>JAZKYQ010000024.1:0-13402 GCA_045612205.1 Acutalibacteraceae bacterium
GCCACTGCGGCCCTCCTCGCACAACCAAAAGCGTGCTTTTGGTTACTTTTGTCACAAGCGACAAAAGTAACTGCCCCGCCGGCACGAGGCGGTAGAACTTTAAGCCCAAATACACGGAAGATAAAAAAGACACAAGCCTCAGCGGCTTTGGAGCGGTAGAACCTTAATTATATATCCTCGGAACATTTAAAACCAACACATCCCGAAGCTCGACACTTCGGGACGCTTGTTATAATCTTATTCTTCGTCTGAACTGTTTGAAACTATGGTGTTGAGCCATATACCTTTCTTTAAAAGGATGTACCCGATTACCGCCTTGATAACATCCACCGACATCACGCAGATAAACAGCGTCTCAATGGGAATATCCGTGAAACGGCTGAGACAAAAGGCAAGCGTTGCCGAAACCAACCACATAAAGCCGCAGTCAAAAAAGAAGGTCAGCAGGGTTTTGCCGCCTGATCGCAGTGAAAAATAGCAGGAATTGTTAATCGTCTGCACAGGCATAAATGCCGCAATAATCAGAAGCAGCCTTGTTGAAAGAGCCTTGATTTCATCGGTGGTGTTGTAAATTTTCGGGAAAACGGGAGCAAAGCACATCATGGCAAGAGCCACAAAAACAATAAGCACAACAGAGAACCAGAGAAGCCTTGTTGAAGCCCTTCTCGCCTCTTGCTTTTTGCCTGCTCCGAGGGTCTGGCTGAGGATAATGCCTATGGCGCTTCCGAAGGCAATAAACGAAACGTTGAAAACATTGTTGAGGGTTGAAACAATGTTTGTTGCCGCAACAACATCAAGCCCTCTGACAGAATAGCACTGATTAAGAAAGGCCATTCCTGCCGACCATAATGCTTCGTTGAAAAGAAGGGGCACGGTTACTGCAGTTATCCTTCTGATAAGCTCAAAGGTGAAATTGAATTTTGTGAAAAGACCCTTTGCAAAGGGATATTTCTTTGTTGCGGTGTGAGTTCTTACGATGAGAATTGCACATTCAATGAATCTTGCAATTACCGTTGCAATTGCAGCACCTTCAATACCCATTTCAGGGAAGCCGAAGTGGCCGAAAATAAGAGCATAATTGAAACAAAGATTCACCGCAACAGCAACAACCGTTGCTATCATAGGTGTAACTCTGTCGTTTGTTTCTCTTAAGGATGAAGCGTAAGCCTGTCCGATTGCAAAAGGAACAGTCTGCAAAAGCATTATCTTAAGATAGCTTTTACTGTAAGCCATAACCGCCGCAATATCCTCGGGAGCAGAATCCTTCTGAATGTAGGCGGAAATAAGGCTGTCACCGAACAAAAAGAAGGCTCCGATTCCGATTGCAGCCAGCACCACGGCTGTTATCAGCTTGTACTGAAAGGTTGTTCTTACTCCGTCGTCATCCTTTTTGCCGTAAAACTGTGCAGTAAAAATACCCGCACCGCTCATGGCACCGAAAACGCACAGACCGTATACAAATATCAGCTGATTCACAATCGAAACACCCGTCATCTGCAATGTTCCGACCTGACCGACCATAATGTTATCAAGCATATTGACAAAATTTGTCACACCGTTCTGAATCATGATAGGCAGAGCAATAAGAAGCATTCTTTTGTAATAGGGCATTGAATCTTTTATATATTTTTTCATCGTTAGCTCCTTTCCTTTTCTCAAGGGCAGAAAAATACCTCTTAAGAGTGACTTAAGAGGGTATCTTTTTTAACAAATTAACCTAAAAGACCTCCGTCGAGGTTACCGAGAAGATCTCCGTTTCCCATCATATCGCCTGCACCCTGTAAGAGTCCGATGAGCTTATTGATCACACCCTTGATTGAATTGAGGAATGATGCCATAATCTCACTGATACCTCTGAGAGGCTCTTCCGCATCCTTAAGTGTATCGCCGAGCATACCTGAAACGAGATCCTCTGCCTTTTCCTCAAGGCTCGAGGTGGGAGCTACTGTGGGCGGAACATAAGTAAGTGAATCACTTGCGGTTGTGTCTGCTGCAGCACCGGGAGTGATGCCGATGGTGAACATTGCAATCAGAATTGCAACAAGAGGAATTATAAGCTTTCCTTTGATTTTCATTTTCAAGTCATCTCCTTGTGAGAATTTTTCAAATACTTTACAGTGAGTTTAAACTGTCCACCGATATTATAACAAATAAAAATAAATTATGCAACAGTTAAACAAAAAGAAAATCCCCCGTTTTTCCCGAAAGAAGTCCTTTGAGAAAAACGGAGTTATTCCGGCAGTGAAGGCATAAATGCTGAACCGGCTTCCCACGGGCAAACTGCCACCGATAACTTTCACCGCAAAAGCGCGAGAAAAAATCCCACACTAACAGTTTATGCAGAACATCCGCTGTTGACATCAAGGAACTTTTTGGGATATAATTAAAGGGTACAAAAAGAAAGGAAGAAATAAAATGGAACTTATTATCGGAACAATTTTTGCAGACTCAATGGAATACGCACCTTTTCTTGACTGGGCAAAAACAAAGTCAGCAACCGAAAGCACTCTTTTCGGAAACGACTGTGTTGAAGTAAGCCTTTCAGAGGGTGAAAGAAAAATAAAAATCATCGGCGTAAAATGCGGCATCGGCAAGGTAAATGCTGCAGCAGCAACAGCTTTTCTTATTGCAAGTGAAAAGGCAGATATCATTCTCAACGCAGGCCTTTCAGGTGCTGTTTCAGGCCTTAAGAGAGAGGATATGATCGCAGGCGAAAGCTACATTGAATGTGACTTTGACCTTACCGCAATCGGCTACAAGCCGGGAGAAAAATGTGACGGTCAGAAGAGCCTTCTTTTTGCTGACGAAAAGCTCCTTTCCTACGCCCTTGAAAGTCAGGGTATTAAAAAAGCCTCCTGCGGCACAGGTGACATTTTCTTAAGTGACCCCGTTAAAAAGGACTTTTTCAAAAACACCTTCTCCATTCAGTCCTTCGATATGGAAACCGGTGCAATCGCAAGCGTATGCGACAAGGCAGGTATTCCTATGCTCTCACTTCGCAAAATCAGCGACGATGCAGATGACTCCTCCGTTGAGGATTACCGTGAAATGAACGACAGAAAGGAAAGCTGTCTTACAGAATTACTTGTAAATATTTACGAAAGAATTCTCGCTGACGAAAGCAATTTCTGATTTCCTTTTACCTTGACACTAAACATATAATTAAACCAAAAAGCAGATATCACTAAGCTAACGCTTAACGATATCTGCTCTTTATTATTTTCGCTGTTATTTTGCTTTTGTTCTGCGCTTAATGCGGCAGCTCCGTTTTACCAGGACATTGAAACGGATTCCTTCTCATACTTTGTAACGTACTTGTCCTGATAGTAGTTTTCAAGTGAAACACTGTGCTCACCTTCAGCAGTTACGATGATAACTGCACAACCGCGCTGGGGACCCATATCGTTTGTTACGGGATCAATGTAAGCAAGATAGTCAATGCTCATGCCGTAAACAAGGTCAACGCCCTTGTAGTTGAGAATTGCGTTGTTGATGTGGTCGTGACCTACGAAGGTAGCCTTGAGTGAACCGAGCTCGGTTGCTGTTTCAAAGAAGTTTTCTGACTCACTGCTGCAGCATACCTTTTCGTCAGGCTCATGATAGCCGCCTGAGATATACTTTACATTTTCAGTATCCTTGTAGCCGTTTGCTGCATATTCCTTCCATGCAATATCATATTCCTGGATGGGAATGTGGAAGAAAGCGTAGGAGCTGAACATTGCGTCACCGTCATTGTTTGCTTCGTCAATAGCGATTACATTGTTCTTGTACCATTCGATCTGATCGTCATGGATTCTGTCATAATCACCGAGAATACCCATAGGATCGTTGGGAAGATATTCATTTGAGTCCATAAGGAAGAATGCATTCTTTACGATGCCTGCGGAATTCTTAACCTTGATGATGTAGTTACCTACACCGTAGATGTCCTCGGGACCCTTTTTGAAAAGTGAGTACTGAAGATCATCTGCACCCCACATATCGGCAATTTCTTCTCTTGAGTGAGTGCTGTAAGCCTCTGAATCGTGGTTACCGAAAACGGGAGCATAGTAAATGCCGAGTGTTTCAAGAAGAGTGATGATCATCTCTGTTGAAATAGCATTGTTAAAGGTACCTGCCTGGAAGGGAACGGGATAAACCATATCACCTGTGAGAATAACAAGGTCAGGCTTTTCGTATGTAAGCATTGCTGCAACAGCGTTCATAGCCTTCTTGTCCTTATCCTTACTCATTGAGCCGCCACCGATGTGAACGTCAGTAAGCTGAACAACCTTGAAGTCACGGTCTGTTGTGAAGGTCCAGCCGTGCTCCTCTTCCTCGGGAACGAGCTGATCTTCAACTACGATTTTGTCAAAGGATGTTGCATAATCGTAGTTTGACTTGACGATTTCCTCTGTGATAGGTGAAAACGCCATGGACATTGATGAAAAAATTGCAAGAACAAAGCTTAAGATTTTTGTAATAAATGCGGGCATAATTTTTTCTCCTTTTCTTAATATAGTAAATAAATTATACATCAGAAAAACTCAATTATCAAGTTTTTGCAGATAAATATCTGACTTTTTTTGTTGCGGAGAGTTTATGCTCTTGCAACCATTTCTCCGTAAAGCTCTTTTTCTTCCTTGATGAACTTTTCAATGGCTTCAACTGAAGGCATTGCAGCTGAGCAGCTGTGAGCAGAAATAAGCATTGAAGCTGATGCGGTACCGAATTCGAGAGCATCAATCATCTCCCAGCCTTCAAGAAGACAACGGATGAATGCACTTGCATAGCCGTCACCGCCGCCGAAGCCTTTCATTGCCTTTACGGGGAAGGGCTTGATTGAATAGCTCATACCGTCGTTTGTGTAAGCTGTTGAGCCGTCCTTGCCGTGCTTGATGATAACAATCTTTGCACCGTAGGAGTGCCAGAGCTTTGCGCTTTCCTCATCGGTTTTGCAGACGCCTGTGATAGCTTCCGTAAGGTCGTATTCCTCGCGTGAGCCGAGAATGATATCAGCATTGCGTGCTACCATCTGATAGTAAACTGAGATTTCATCCTTGTTCTTCCAGGTGTATGCACGGTAGTCGATATCAAAGATAACAACAACGTTGTTCTTCTTTGCAAGCAGCATAGCCTTGAGTGCGGCATCTCTTGAAGGGCTCTTTGCAAGAGCAGTACCTGAAATTACAATAGCCTTTGCTGATGCGATGTATTCCTCGTCAATTTCTTCAGGCTCAAGCATAAGGTCAGCAATTGCATCTCTGTACATAAGAATTGATGGCTCTGTGGGGCTCTTGATTTCTGTAAAGGTAAGACCGATCTTTTCACCGTTCTTTGCTCTGAAGATGTGTGAGGTGTCGATGCCGTCGTTCTTGAAATAATTCACAACGAAGTCACCGTGCTGATCATCGGAAACCTTACCGATAAAGCCGACCTTTTTGCCGAGTCTCGCAAGACCTACGGCAATATTTGCAGGTGAGCCGCCGACATACTTGTTGAAGTTACAGCTTTCTGAAAGAGGCTTGTTCATATCGGTGGGGTTGAAGTCAATGGCAAGTCTGCCTATGGGGATTACATCAAGGGGTTTACTCTGGTCAAATTCAACATATTTCATAGTGTTTTCTTCCTTTCGGTAAATATATATTTATTCCGTTTTACTCCGCCTTGCCGACAGAGTAAAAAATTTCCATATGCTTCTTTGCGTTCTCATAGGCACCTTCGATTTCTCTTGTATGAAGGTCATAATAGCCTTTGATTTCGCCCTTTTCATAGCCTTCTCTTACCTTGCTTTCACTTGCGGCAAAGGTAGCGGTTGCTATGTTTATTTTCTTTATGCCGTTCTGATGGCAGCGGATGAAGTCCTCCTCGCTGATGCCTGTTCCGCCGTGAAGCACAAGAGGAACATCAACAAGCATATCAACCTCCCTGAGAATATCAAAACGAAGCTCGGGAGCATCCTTGTAAAAGCCGTGTGCATTTCCGATTGCAATTGCAAGGCAGTCAACACCTGTTCTTTCGCTGAAGAGCTTTGCCTGCTCGGGAGATGTGCAGCGCATTGCAATGTCCACGCTTCCGTCCTCGCTTCCGCCCACACAGCCGATTTCAGCCTCAACGGCAGCACCTGTAGCTTTAGCCATGGAAACGACCTCTTTTGTCATTTCCACATTCTTTTCAAAGGGAAGATGTGAGCCGTCAAACATAACTGAAGTGAAGCCGAGCCTTAACGCCTGGCCGATGCATTCAAGAGTGGTTCCGTGGTCAAGGTGAACGGCAACGGGAACGGTTGCATTTTTTGCCGCGGCAAGCATTGCAGGGCCGATAACGTGAAGGGGTGAATGATTAAGACGAACCTCCGCAATCTGAAGGATTATCGGTGAACGGGTTTCCTCAGCGGCCTTGATAACACCGAGAATCATTTCCATATTTGCAACACTGAAGGAGCCTACGGCGTAGTTACCTTGCTCTGCCTTTTTAAGCAGATCTTTCATATTACAAAGAGGCATAAAAACATCTCCTTTTATTTATTCTATTGATTTGAGGGATTCAACCATATCAACCTTCTGAAGCTTCTTGTGAAGCACGAAGTTGACGGTCATTGAAAATACGAACGCAAGAGCAGCGGCATAAAGGAAGCTTGTAACGGGAATTCCTCTGCCATACATGATAATGTCAACCTCTGCAAGCTTGATAACCACCCAGTGAATACCGATACCGCAGAAAAGACCTTCCACTATACCTATTACAGTAAGAATAATATTCTCTCTGAAGATATACGCCGAAACCTCCATATCATCAAAGCCGAGAACCTTTATAGTGGCAATTTCCTTTATTCTTTCCGTAATATTGATAATGGAAAGATTATAAAGAACGATGAAGGCAAGAAGACCTGCACATACTATAATGATAACAATTACTATACTCAGTGAGTCAAGAATGTTTTCAAAGGAGGACTCAATCTGACTTGTGTAAGCAACGGCACTGATTTCGTATTCACTCATCAGCCTCTTTGCAAGCTCAGCCTTTGCCGGACCCTCCATTGAAGGATTAGCCAAGTCAGCAGTTATATAGTTGTAAGCAGGATTGGAGCCGAAAACAGCGGTGTATACATCCTTTGACATATAGATATAATGAAGTGCGTAGTTTTCGGTTACGGCGGCAACAGGCACATTTACACCCTGCTCGTCGTTTATCATAATTCTTATTGCATCACCGGGGCCTATGCCGAGAGTATCTGCAAGCTTTTCAGTGATTATTGCACCCGTATTAGCAAGAACGTGGGCAGCTTTTGTTTCTCTGTCACGCAGATTGATGTAGCTGCCTATTGCCGCTGAATTTTCGGGAACAAGCAGATAGGTTTCAAGAAGCTCCTGACTGTAAGCACTTGTTGTGTTGTAAACGGTCATATAGCTGAGCATTGCGTTTGCCACCTCGGGCGTTGCACAAACAAGGTCGTAAGCATCGCAACGGCTTACCGTTGTATCGTAAGAGCCGTTGAGCACAACCTGCATATCATACTGCCATACACTGTCCTCATCGGTGAACTGATATTTCAATGTTCTGTCAATGGAGCTGTCAAGACCGAAGGCGGCAAGAAGAAGAGCCGTACAGCCCGCAACACCCATTGTTGCCATAAAGAAACGCTTGAAGTTACGGAAAACGTTACGCATTGTAACCTTCCAGGTGAAGCTCAGGCGTGACCAGATGGCCGGGAAGTTTTCGATAAACACCTTTTTACCTGCCTTAGGTGCCTTTGAACGCATGAGGGACGAGGGCACAACCTTGAGGTTACTGTAGCAGGTGTACCAGGTTGCAAAAACGGTTGTTGCAATTGAAATCAAAATGCCGGGAACGGCAAAGATAAATCTGTAGGAGATAAGAAGCTCCGGCATTGCAAAGAGAATTCCGAAAGCCATGGAGAACATCGTCGGGAACAGAACACATCCGAGGAAGGAGCCTGAAACCGAGCCTACCACCGAGGCAACAAGAGCAAAAACAATGTACTTGTACATTATCTCGCCGTCAGTAAAGCCGAGAGCCTTGAAGGTACCGATTCTTGTTCTTTCCTCTTCAATCATTCGTGTCATTGTGTTAAGGCACACAAGAGCTGCAACAATGAAGAAGAACCAGGGGAAAATAAGGGAGATAGCCGCCATTCTGTCTGCCATCTGTCCGTATTCCTCCATACCGAGAAGAGCATCCTCTCTGCCGTGGACATACCATTTTGCATTGTCAAGGTTGAGAAGGAAATCCTTTGCTTCATCAAGCTGATTTTTAGCCTGCTCAAGCTTGCGGTTTGCCTCATTTTTAGCCGCCTCATATTCCTGCTCAACGGTCTTTGCCTTTTCCTTTGCCATTGAGAGATTTGTCTCATAGGCATTTATCTGATTTTTCATATCGGAAAGCTGAGAAAGCACCTCAAGCTCACCGAACTGAATGTCATAGCCTGCTTCCGTAAGCTTCTTTTCAGCCGCATCAAGCTCAAGCTTTGCCGCATCAAGCTTCGGCTTAAGCTCATTGAGCTCCTTGACAAGCTGTTCTGCCTTGTCAAGCTCAGCCTTCTTTTCCGCAAGCTGAGTTTTGGCAGTTGCAAGCTCCTGCTTTGAGGAAGCAAGCTTTATCTCGAAGGTCTGAAGCTGAGGCTCCATATAAGCCATCATTTCCTCCGCTGTACCGACTGCGGTCATGGAATTGATTGACGCCATGATCTGGTCAACCTCGGCACCCACAAGTCCCGACTGCTCAAAGCGGTTAATGATGTCACCGACAGTCTGATCCTGACTTGAGTTGAACTGATCCATTGCCGAACGGGTCGTTGCAACAAGATCCTCAAAATAGTTTACCGTTGTAAGAAGTGTGTTAACCTGTAAGCTTGCAACATTATATTCGGTTTTAGCCATTTCAAGCTCGGTTTCCGCATTGGAGTATTTGCTTACCTTCTCCATTGCGGTGTTATATTCGTTACGCCTTGCTTCCCAGGCCGCATACTGGGTTGAATGCTCAAGCTTACTTGCGTCAATTGTCTGTGCGGCTTCGGTTGCTTTTTCATTATACTGAGTCTTATACTCAATAAGCTTCTGATCACCGTTTGCAGCCATATCAAGAATCTGATCAACCTGAGCTCTTGCGTTTGCAAGCTGAAGCTCAATGTCAGCCTTTGAGGTTGCATATTCAAGCTCAGCCTCGGCAACCTTCACTGTGTATTCAGCCTTAAGCGACTGTGTACGCCCTGCAAGAAGCTCACCGGAAATCTGTGAAATATAATCGGTGTAGCGCTTTACATAGGCCTTGTATTCATCGGAGAAGGGATCAAAATTTTCACTTCCCGCAATTTTCACACACATTGCCGAATAATATTCAAGCTGAAAATTATCCGACGGCACATAACAGAAAGCACCTAGCTTACCTGTTCCTACCGTTGACGAGCCTCTGTCATAGGAGATGAAAAGAGGACTGCGGATAATACCGACAATAGTATATTCCGTATTTACAAGTGAGGAGCTGATGTCAACTCCGTCACCCTCAATTTTAACAACGGAGCCGATTTTAAACTCCTCGGGAGTTGAAAGCATACTCGCGTCAACAAGGCACTGATTTGCCGCTGTGGGCCAGCTGCCTTCAATAAGCTGCGGTCGGTTCATATACCTCGGGTTGTCCGCACCTGAGGTATGAGCGTAAACCTCATTCATATCAAGGGCTATGGCTCTTACTGCAAGCTCAGAGCCGTCAATGTCACTGATAACCTCACCGTTAACCCTTACAACGCCGTCAATAAATTTCTGCCCGACAGCACTTTCAACACCGTTTATCGATGAAATGACCGCAATGTCCTCATCGGTGATTCCCGATGTGGAAACAATGCGTATATCCATACTGTTGGTGTCAACAAGATACTTTTCAACAGTATCTCTCATATCCGGGGCAGTAGCGTTTGTGCCCACAAAAAAGCTGACACCAAGAGCAACAATGGCAATAATTGAAAGAAATCTTGACTGACTGCGTTCAATTGTCCTTATTGCATCAGTAATTAAAATCCTGTTTCTTTTCATAATCTGTCATACCTCAACCGACATTAGGCTCTGTCGGCTCTGAATCCTTTTATTTTAC
This sequence comes from Acutalibacteraceae bacterium, assembly GCA_045612205.1. Classification (GTDB taxonomy): domain Bacteria; phylum Bacillota; class Clostridia; order Oscillospirales; family Acutalibacteraceae; genus UBA6857. Next base: position 10,087 of record JAZKYQ010000024.1, read on the forward strand.
CACTCAAGTCTTTCAACGGGAACGGGGTGATCGTTAACGGCAATCTGAACCACTCTTCCCGAGCGCATTGTGATGATTCTGTCCGCCATAGCGGCAAGAGCACTGTTATGAGTGATAACAACAACTGTCGTGCCTGTTTCACGGCAGGTTCTGTGAAGCAGGGAAAGAATCTGCTTGCTTGTCTTATAGTCAAGCGCACCCGTAGGCTCGTCACAAAGAAGAAGCTTCGGCTTTTTGGCAAGAGCTCTTGCAATGGAAACTCTCTGCTGCTCACCGCCGGAAAGCTGTGAAGGGAAGTTGTCCATTCTTTCCTTAAGGCCCACGCTTCTTAAAATCTTTGCAGGCTCGATTGCATTTTTGCACATCTGAGTGGCAATTTCAACATTTTCAAGTGCCGTAAGGTTAGGCACAAGATTATAAAACTGAAAAATGAAGCCGACATCATATCTGCGGTAATCAACAAGGGCGTTCTTGTCAAGCTCATTTATGTACTTGCCGCCTACTCTTACCTTACCCTCATCGCAGCTGTCCATACCGCCGAGAATGTTAAGCACCGTACTTTTACCTGCGCCGCTGGTGCCGACAATAAGGCAGAATTCACCCTTTTCAATTGAAAAGCTTACTCCGTCAACAGCAGGAATGGTTATCTCACCGGTATTATATTTTCTGTAAACAGAATCAAATTCAATAAAGCTCATTATTACTCACCTCTGTCAGGAAACCACGCCTGAATTATTCTGCTGAAAAAGCTTTGCATCAAGAATGTCGCCGCTTTCCTTATCCTGAATAACTACCTTACAGGAATAATCGTTTTCGACAGTATAAAGCTGATAATAAATTCCGCAGCCTGCAATAAATGCCATAAAGCCTTCCTTGTCTGTGGTTGCGGCGGTATAGCCTGCCTTGTCAACAAGAACTGCGATTTCGGAAAAATCATCGTTGTACTTACTCAGCTCCTTGAAGAAGGGATACTTCTCCGATTCAATGCTGTTTGCCATGTTCTTGATTGACTGCATACCCACATTGATAAGCATCATATCGTGAGTGAGTGCATTCATTGTGACAGTAAAGGTCTGAGCCTGCTCATCAATTGTACAGGCTTCATAATTGTTGTCCTTACAGAAAAGGTCAAGGTCATTTTTGTACTTTTCCTCAAGATAATAAAGAGGCATAGAGAACTGAACGGAGGCATTCCTGTCCTTTGTGGGAATCTCAATAACCTCTGTCTGCTGAACGTCACCGTCAGTATACTTATTCACCTGAGTTACGGTAGCATCGCTTTTTTTTGAAATCACAGCGTCAACAGCTATAACTCCGAGAAGAATCACAAGCACGGCAATCGCCGCAATAAGAACTTTTTTCATGTCAAAAAACACTTCCTTATCAAATTAATTATAATGACCCAATTTTTCAATTTAGTATTGTATCACAAAGCTTCGGATTTTTCCACCGAAATGCTCAAAATTTAACACATTTTTTTCCTCAGGAAGACGAGAATTTGAAAGTTGTGCAAAATTTGACAAAATTAACAGTAAAATCAGTTAATCTATATGTAAAAAAACAATAGACTTTTCTCTTCGGATTTGTTAAAATTTATGGGAGTGAAAGTGTACTTTGGAAAAAGTGTACTTTTATCCAAATTATTTTGTAAATTATTTTTTTTAGGAGGAGATTCCAATGGCTAAGAAATGGGTATACCTTTTCAAAGAAGGCAACGGCAGCATGAGAGAGCTTCTCGGCGGTAAGGGTGCAAACCTCGCTGAAATGACAAACCTCGGCCTCCCCGTTCCCCAGGGCTTCACAATCACAACAGAAGCATGTACACAGTATTATGAGGACGGTCGCAAGATCAACGACGAAATCGTAGCTGAGATCATGGAAAACATCGACAAGATGGAAGAGATCACAGGCAAGAAGTTCGGTGACCTTGAAAGACCCCTTCTCGTATCAGTTCGTTCAGGTGCTCGCGCATCAATGCCCGGCATGATGGACACAATTCTCAACCTTGGTCTTAACGAAGATGTTGTTAAGGTTATGGCTGAAAGATCAGGCAACGAAAGATGGGCATATGACTGCTACAGACGTTTCATTCAGATGTACTCAGACGTTGTTATGGAAGTTGGTAAGAAGTACTTTGAAGAGCTTATCGACAAGATGAAGGAAGACAGAGGCGTAACTCAGGATACAGAGCTTACAGCTGCTGACCTCAAGGAGCTTGCAGAACAGTTCAAGGCTGAATACAAGGCAAAGATCGGTTCAGACTTCCCCACAGATCCCAAAGAACAGCTCATGGGCGCAGTTCAGGCTGTTTTCCGTTCATGGGACAACCCCCGTGCAAACGTTTACCGTCGTGACAACGATATTCCCTACTCATGGGGTACTGCTGTTAACGTTCAGGCTATGGCTTTCGGTAACATGGGTGAAGATTGCGGTACAGGTGTTGCTTTCACACGTGACCCCGCTACCGGTGAAAAGAAGCTTATGGGTGAATTCCTTACAAACGCACAGGGTGAAGACGTTGTTGCCGGCGTAAGAACTCCGATGCCCATCGCTGAAATGGAAGAAAAGTTCCCCGCTGCTTTCAAGCAGTTCACAGAAGTTTGCGCTCTTCTTGAAAATCACTATCACGACATGCAGGATATGGAGTTCACAGTTGAAAACGAAAAGCTCTATATGCTTCAGACACGTAACGGTAAGAGAACTGCACAGGCTGCTCTCCAGATCGCTGTTGACCTTGTTAACGAAGGCCACAAGACAAAGGAAGAAGCTGTTGCAATGATCGACCCCAGAAACCTTGACACACTTCTTCATCCCCAGTTCGATGCAAAGGCACTTAAGGCTGCTACTCCCATCGGCAAGGGTCTCGGTGCATCACCCGGTGCTGCTTGCGGTAAGGTTGTATTCACAGCTGAAGATGCAGTAGCATGGGCAGATAAGGGCGAGAAGGTTATCCTTGTTCGTCTTGAAACATCACCCGAAGATATCACAGGTATGAAGGCTGCTCAGGGTATCCTTACAGTACGTGGCGGTATGACATCACACGCAGCTGTTGTTGCTCGTGGTATGGGTAAGTGCTGCGTATCAGGTGCAGGCGCATTGAATATCGACTACAAGAACCGCACTGTTGAGGTTGACGGTATCGTATTGAAGGAGGGTGGCTTCATCTCTTTGGATGGTACAACCGGGGAGATCTACAATGGTCAAGTTGTGACTAAGGCTGCTGAGCTTTCAGGCGACTTCGCTGAGTTGATGGCTCTCTGCGAGAAATATACAAAGCTCGTTGTACGTACCAACGCTGATACTCCTCACGATGCAC
>JAZKYQ010000025.1:0-8805 GCA_045612205.1 Acutalibacteraceae bacterium
AGGCGGCTATTGCTAATTGTGCCGATACAATCGGTGCTGACGCAATTGAATTACCTGCAGTAAAGTCTGTTCGTGAGGATTCAATTATTTATAAGACTATGGCTAAAAATGTACAGAATGCAATTCTTGCAATCCCTGTAGGCTTTAATGCTGAGGATGTTGCCGTTGCCTGGGAATGCATTAAGGATGCAAAAAATCCCCGTCTTCAGGTTGAGCTTCCCGTGTCAACAATTCAGATGGAATACACATATCACATCAAGCAGACAAAAATGCTTGAAAAAATCATTGAGCTTATAAAGGCTGCAAAGGCGCTTTGCGATGATGTTGAATTTTCAGCTCTTGATGCAACCAGAGCTGATGAGGATTTCCTCGCCACTGCTGTAAGTGAAGCTGTGGCAAACGGTGCAAATATGATTACGGTTTGCGATAATGCAGGAGCATCCACACCCGATGAGATCGCTGAGCTTGTTGCAAAGGTAAAGGAAAAGGTTTGTGTACCTGTTTATGTTCAGGTGTCTGACCGTATCAGTATGGCAGTTGCCTCTGCTTTTGCTTCAATTGCAAAGGATGCAGACGGTCTTAAGTGCGCAATGGCAGGTAAGGATGTGCTTCTTGCAGGTGAAATTTCTGACGCTATGAGAGCTTGTGCTTCACAGATCAATGCACAAATCAATCTTGACAGCACAAAAATCCACGCGAACATTGATGATATTATTTCAGGTATCGGTAATGATGCTTATGAAATTGAAAGTGAAGTAAGCGCTGAAGGTAATATTCTCCTTGATGCTGATTCAACCCTTGTTCAGGTTGTTCAGGCAGCATCCGCTCTCGGTTATGATCTTTCCGATTCTGATATCGGCAGTGTATATAAAGGACTTAAGCAGGTTTGTGAAAAGAAGGGTTCAGTCGGCTCAAAGGAGTTTGAGGCTCTTATTGCAAGCTTTGCTATGCAGGCTCCTTCAACCTATCATTTTGAATCATACACAACAACAAGCAGTAATGTTTCAAGCTCAATGTCACAGGTAACTCTTAAGTGCAACAACGAAATTATCTGCGGAGTAAGCAACGGTGACGGACCTATTGACTCAGCCTTCCGTGCAATTGAGCAGTGCGTCGGCCACCATTATGAGCTTGATGATTTCCAGGTTCAGGCTGTAACAGAGGGTAAGGAGGCTCTCGGCTCCGCTCTTGTAAGACTTCGTAATAACGGCAAGCTTTATTCCGGTAACGGTACCTCCACTGATATTGTTGCTGCGAGCATCAGAGCTTATATCAATGCTTTGAACAAGATTGTATTCGAGGAGGCATAATATGAAAATTGTATTTTCGACAAAAAATGTTAACCGTGCCTCTTTTCTTGATATATGCCGTTTTGCTTATGATTACGGCTTTGAGGGCTTCGAGATTTACGATGCAATCAAGGAAAGAAGCGGTCACCTTGACAGTATTTTAAGGCAGGACCGTATAGCTGATGCAAAAAGAAAGCTTGTTAACAGAAATCTTGCTGTCTCGGCTCTTCGTATGCCTAAGCCTGTTGAAGATGAAGAAACAACAGCTGAGCTTATCAGTAAATATGTATCAATGGCTGCCGCTTCAGGTATTGACAATGTGATTGTACGTGTTGAAGAAAATGTATCTTTCGATGTGCTTGATCAGAAGCTTGTTGATGCAATCGGATATGCAGAAACAGTTGATGTAAATGTTTTGTTTGAAACTGTTGGCTATCTTGCAAGAACCGAAAATGTAATCGGAATAATCAATCATTTTGCTTCTTCGGCAATCGGAGCTTCCTGGAATGTAAGAGGAACCTATTTTGATGCAGGGGAGACAGCTGAAACAACAATCAAAAATCTCGGTGCTTATATCAAATATGTGCGCCTTGGCGATATGAAGGATGGAAGGACCGTTCTTATCGGTGAGGGTGATCTTGAGGTTGAGAAGCTCATCAATGCACTTTCCTCACTTAATTATGAAGGCTTTATCTGTGCAGCATGGAATGAAGAAATCAGTGACGCGGATATCGTTCTTACTCATTTTACAAACTATATTTCATCTCTTAACCGTGACAAAAAGTCATTTGATCACGCTTACTATAATCGTGATAAGACAGGTACATTTGTATGGAAAAAGTATGATGTTATCGAGGCTACATTTGCGGATGTTCTTGATACAATGGCAGAAACATATCCTGATCAGTATGCCTTTAAATATCCCACTCTTGATTACACAAGAACATACGAGCAGTTCAGACGTGATGTTGATGAATGTGCCGCAGCTCTTATTTCACTAGGTGTAAAAGCAGGTGACCATGTTGCTGTATGGGCAACTAATGTTCCTCAGTGGTTTATTACCTTCTGGGCAACAACAAAAATCGGTGCAGTTCTTGTTACCGTTAATACTGCTTACAAGATTCACGAAATTGAATATCTTCTGAAGCAGTCGGATACCCACACTCTTGTTATGATTGAAGACTGTAAGGATATTAATTATAAGGAAATTATTGAAGAGCTTTGTCCTGAGCTTAAGGCTCTTATTCCCGGCTCACCCCTTTATTCAAAGAATCTTCCCTTCCTTCGTAACGTTGTAACTGTCGGCTTTTCTATGGACGGATGTCTCACCTGGGAGCAGATGCTCTCACGCTCTTCACTCATTCCCCGTGAGGAGGTTCGCAGACGTGCTTCACTTGTAAAGCCTGACGATGTATGCAATATGCAGTATACTTCAGGCACAACAGGTTTCCCAAAAGGCGTTATGCTTACACATCGCAATATTGTCAATAACGGTAAAACAATCGGTGACAGAATGGATCTTTCAACCGCTGACCGTATGATGATTCAGGTTCCGATGTTCCATTGCTTCGGAATGGTTCTTTCAATGACATCGATGATGACTCACGGCGGTACACTTTGTCCTATTCCTTATTTTTCACCCAAGTCATCACTTGCTTGTGTTAATGATGAAAGAATCACTTGCTTTAACGGTGTTCCAACAATGTTTATTGCAATGTTCAATCATCCCGATTTTGCAAAAACCGATTTCTCATATATGAGAACAGGTATTATGGCTGGTGCAAACTGTCCTGCTGATCTTATGCGCCGAGCTTCGGTTGAAATGAATATGCGTGAAATTATTTCGGTTTACGGACAGACTGAAGCTTCACCCGGATGTACAATGGGTGAGGTTAACGAGGATCTTGACCACCGTGTCGAAACTGTTGGTAGTGCCTTCCCCGGCGTAGAGTGCAAGATTATCGATCCCGAAACCGGCGACGAGCTTCCCGACGGTGAAAGTGGTGAATTTGTTGCTCGCGGCTTCAATATTATGAAGGGCTACTATAAAATGCCTGAGGCTACCGCTCAGGCTATTGATGCAGAAGGCTGGCTTCATTCAGGTGATATCTGTATGAGAACTCCTGATGGTTATTATAAGGTTACAGGTCGTCTTAAGGATATGATCATCCGTGGCGGTGAAAACCTTTATCCCCGTGAAATCGAGGAATTCTATCTTACAAATCCCAAGGTTCGTGACGTACAGATAGTTGGTGTTCCCGATGAAAGATACGGTGAGGAATGCTGTGCATGGGTTATTCTTCATAAGGGTGAAACAGCTGACGAAAATGAAATGAAGGAATACGGAAACGCATCAATTGCAAGACATAAGGTTCCGAGATACTTCATTTTTGTAAATGAGTTCCCGATGAATGCTGCAGGAAAAATTCTGAAATACAAGATGCGTGATATTTCAGCCGAACAATTAGGCTTGAAGAAATAATTGAGCTTTTTTTGAAAGGCAGAATTTTAATGAAAGATTACGGAATAATAGATTCTCATTGTCATATTTATCCGGAGGCTATAGTCAGTAAGGCTGTTACAGCAATTGAAAGCTTTTATGATAACCGTTATAAGGGCTTTGACGGCAGTGCTTCAACAATGCTTGAAAACGGTAAGAAGTCCGGAGTCGAAAGGTATGTTGTTTTTTCTGTCGCCACTACACCGCATCAGGTGCATTCAATCAACAGCTTTATTGCTGATTGTGTAAAAAACAGTGACGGAGTGTTCATCGGACTCGGTGCACTCCATCCTGATTCCGAAACACTTGAAGCTGATTTCCGACAGCTTCTTGAGCTTGGTCTTAAAGGTGTCAAGCTCCATCCTGATATCCAGCAAGTAGCAATTGATGATGAAAGATGCAAAAACATTTATCGTCTGTGCTCAGGAAAAATACCTGTGCTTCTTCATACAGGGGATTACCGTTATGATTTTTCAAATCCTGATAGAATGAAGCGTGTTCTTGAGGAGTTTCCTGAGTGTACCTTTATCGGTGCTCATTTCGGCGGCTGGTCTGTATGGGATGAAGCTGCAGATAAGCTCAGTGCTTATCCGAATTTTTATGTTGACACTTCTTCATCATTTTCGGATATTTCCATAGAAAAGGCGACAGAGCTTATAGAAAAATATACAGCCGATAAAATACTGTTCGGAACTGATTATCCTTTAGGTGACAGTGAAAAGGAGATTGATTTTCTCAAAAAAGCAGTAAGGGATGAAGCTTCGCTTGAGAAAATATTCTTCAGGAATGCCTGTGAGCTTTTCAGAATTGACAATGAATAAAAATATTTATTAAAACCCTTGACTTTACTATTTACAAGTGATATAATTTTATCCAAATTAATATAAAAAGCTGTGACGAAGACGGACGTTATCTATGTTTTACAGAGAGCTGACGGTGCTGTGAGTCAGTAAACAAGGTTTCATATCCCATCACTTCTGAGCTGAAGACCCGAACCTCATTTTATGAGCAGTAGACGTCTTCCGTGATTGCTGCGTTAATGCATAGAGCTTGTTGGAGCTTGAGGTGGCGATTATAAATCGCAATTTGAGTGGTACCGCGGGTTACTTGTGAAGTATCTCGTCTCAAAGTTTTTCTTTGAGACGGGTTTTTTTATTTATAAAACCGTCTCATACCTAAAAAAAGTATTTAAAAGAAAGGTTGGACAAAACATGGAAAATCTTAACAAGCGTCTTAAGGACGTGGCGGCAAGAATCAAGGAAATGCGTGAAGTTGCAGGTTTTACTGAAGCTGAAATGGCTGAAAAAACAGACGTTTCTGTTGAAGAATACCTTCACTATGAAAAGGGAGAGGCTGATTTTCCTTTTACTTTTATTCACAAATGTGCAAAAGCTTTCTCAATTGAAATGACAGATCTTCTTGAAGGTAAGAGTGCTCATCTTTCATCCTATACTGTTACAAGAAAGGGTGAGGGAAAGATCACTTCAAAAGAATTCGGAATTGAAATCAAGAATCTTGCTCCTCGTTTCCGTCATAAGCTTTCTGAGCCTTACCTTGCAAAGTACGAATATAAGCCTGAGCTTCAGAATGCTCCTATTGAAACAACTACTCACAGCGGTCAGGAATTTGACCTCGTTCTTTCCGGTAAGCTTAAGGTAAGAATCGGTGACAATACAGAGATCCTCTCAGAGGGTGACAGCATTTATTATAAGAGCTCAACACCTCACGGTATGATTGCTGTTGACGGTGAAGACTGTACCTTCCTTGCAGTTGTTGTTGCAGGTGACGATACAGGTGATGCGGCGGTTGAAAAGGCTTTCCATTCAGCTGTTAAGTCTCAGCACGAGCTTGTTGTCAAGGAATTTATAGAAACAGTTGAAAATGATGAAGGTGTTCTTCAGAACATCAGCTTCAAGAACGAAGACAGATTCAATTTTGCTTTTGATGTTATTGATGCTGTAGCTGATAAGTACCCTGATAAGCTTGCTCTTCTTCATATTGCAAACGATAAAACAGAAAGCAGATTCACATATAACGATATCAAGAAGGAATCTGCCCGTGCAGCTAACTATTTCAGAAGCCTCGGCATCACAAAGGGCGACAGAGTAATGCTTGTTCTCAAGCGTCATTATCAGTTCTGGATCTGTGCTCTTGCGCTTCATAAGCTTGGTGCTGTTATGATTCCTGCAACAAATCAGCTCGTTGAACACGACTTCGATTACCGTTTCAAGGCTGCGGGTGTTAAGGCCATCCTTTGTACAGCTGACGGCAACACATCAGATCATGTAGATAAGGCCGCTGAAAGCTACGGCGAGCTTGAATGCAAGATTATGGTTAACGGTGAAAAGGAAGGCTGGCACAGCTTTGACAGCGAATATAAGCTCTTCAGAAGTATTTTTGAAAGAGAGGAAGACACAGCTTGCGGTGATGATCCCGTGCTTATGTTCTTTACCTCAGGCACAACAGGTTATCCAAAAATTGCCGCTCATTCCCATAAGTATGCACTCGGCCATTTCACAACGGCTAAGTATTGGCATTCAATTGAGCCTACAGATCTTCACCTTACAATTTCAGACACAGGCTGGGGTAAGGCTCTTTGGGGTAAATTCTACGGACAGTGGATGTGTGAAGCAGCTGTTTTTGCTTATGACTTTGACCGTTTCGATGCTTCGGATATTCTTCCTATGTTCAAGAAGTACAATATTACAACCTTCTGTGCACCTCCTACAATGTACAGAATGCTCATAAAGGAAGATCTTTCAAGGTTTGATCTCTCCTCAATCAGATATGCTACAACTGCAGGTGAAGCTCTTAATCCTGAGGTTTACTTCCAGTTTGAAAAAGCTACAGGTCTTTCAATTATGGAGGGCTTCGGACAGACAGAAACCACGCTTACAATTGCAAATCTTGTGGGAACAAAGAACAAGGTCGGTGCAATGGGTAAGCCTGTACCCGGTTACGATATCGTTATTGTTGATCCTGACGGTAATCCTTGTCCTGTGGGTGAAACAGGTGAAATCTGTATCAGAACAAACGAAAAAGTTCCTTGCGGTCTTTTTAAGGGCTATTACAGAGACACAGAGAAAACCGAAGAGGTATGGCATGACGGTATGTATCATACAGGCGACACAGCCTGGTGCGACGAAGACGGTTATTATTGGTATGTAAGCCGTATCGATGATGTTATCAAGTCATCGGGCTACCGTATCGGACCTTTTGAAATCGAAAACGTAATTATGGAGCTTCCTTACGTTCTTGAATGCGGTGTTTCCGCAGCGCCTGACGAAATGAGAGGACAGGTTGTAAAGGCAAGCATTGTTCTTACTAAGGGCACTGAAGGAACTGAAGAGCTCAAAAAGGAAATCCAGGCCTACGTTAAGAAGAATACTGCACCTTACAAGTATCCCAGAATCGTCGTGTTCAAGGACGAGCTTCCTAAAACAATCAGCGGTAAAATTCAGAGAAATAAACTCTAATATTTACCATAAAAATATTGCATGAATTGTTGCAAAAGTGCGATTTATGTTTTATAATACTCTAATGTTGCAAATTTAAAGGAGGATTTCAGGTGAAGCGACTTACACTTTTTGCAGGCCATTACGGCAGCGGAAAAACGAATATTGCCGTTAACTATGCTCTGATGCTTAAGAAAAACGGATATGATGTAATTGTAGCTGATCTTGATATCGTTAATCCTTATTTTCGCACCAAGGACAGTGAAGATGAGCTTTCACAGGCAGGAATTGAGCTTATAAGCTCGAAATTCGCTAATACAAATCTCGATATTCCGTCAATTCCTCAGGAAATGTACCGCACTGTTCAAGATAAGAGCAAGTATGCAGTAATGGATATTGGAGGTGACGATGCCGGAGCTATAGCTCTTGGCAGATTTGCACCTTATATCTCAGAAGAAGATAATTACGATATGGTTTTCGTAGTCAACTTTTTCAGACCGCTTTCCCGTACAGCCGAAGAGGCTATGGAGATTATGCGTGAGATTGAGGCGGCCTCAAGACTTAAATTCACTTCAATTATCAACAATTCAAATCTCGGTGAGCACACAACTGCCGAAGACGTCCTTTCAACAGAAAAGGAAGCAGAAAAGCTTGCTGCTTTAAGCGGACTACCTCTTAAAATGACAACAGCAAAAGAAAGTGTGTACAATCAATTAAACAACAAGACAAAAAATATGTTTTGCCTTGCTTTGCAAAATAAAATCTTTTAAAACGGAGGAGCTTTATGGCAAAGGTAACATTTAAAACAGATTCATGCAAAGGCTGCGGACTTTGTGTTCAGGCCTGTCCGAAGCAGATTCTTGTGATCGCTAAGGACAAAATCAATGCCAAGGGACATTCGCCTGCCGAAATGACTGACGAAAGCAAATGCATCGGTTGTGCATTCTGTGCAACTATGTGTCCGGACTGTATAATCAAGGTTGAAAAGTGAGGGTAAAAAAATGGCAGAAAAAGTACTCATGAAGGGTAATGAAGCTATTGCGGAAGCTGCGATTCTTGCAGGTTGCCGTCATTACTTCGGTTATCCCATCACTCCGCAGACAGAAATTGCGGCTTATATGGCAAAGAAAATGCCCAAAATCGGTGGTTGCTTCCTTCAGGCAGAAAGTGAAGTTGCAGCAATCAATATGGTTTACGGTGTTGCATCAACAGGTAAGCGTGTTATGACATCATCTTCAAGCCCCGGAATTTCACTTAAGGCTGAAGGACTTTCATATATGGCAGGCTCAGACCTTCCTGCACTTGTTGTTAACGTACAGCGTGGCGGCCCCGGTCTCGGCGGTATTCAGCCTTCACAGTCTGACTACTTCCAGGCAGTTAAGGGCGGCAGCCACGGCGACTTCAAGAAGATTGTTCTTGCACCGTCATCTGTTCAGGAAATGGCTTCTCTTACTTCTACTGCATTTGATCTTGCAGATAAGTACAGAATGCCCGCAATGATTCTTGCAGACGGTACAATGGGTCAGATGATGGAGCCTGTTGAGCTTCCTGAGCCCAATGC
>JAZKYQ010000026.1:0-4534 GCA_045612205.1 Acutalibacteraceae bacterium
AAGTGAATCTAAACTTACTATCTCGCCATCGTTTCTGTTTTGTCCTGTTCGCTTTTCTTCTAACATTTTCATCACCATATACATTATACCACATATATGACAAAAAGCCCAGCTTTCGCTGGACTTTTTCGACAGTCTGAAGCTCCCTCATCGAGAGGGAGCTTTTTGTTAATGTTCATCGTAATGTGTAACGCCGTCCTCATGCACATGGTATGTAGGCTCGGGCTGATTGTCATAGTGGATTGAGCCGTCAGCGTGAGTGTGATAGCCTACATCACCTGAAGAGGTGTTGTTTGATGAGTTTGTCTTGCTCAGAACTGTTGCCAGAATGAGAAGAACTGCAATTACGATAAGTACGGGAACCATTATTTTTTTCATGGCTGTTTTCTCCTTTTTGATTTGTTTTTTATTCCATCTCGAAGCTGCCGGTGTAAAGCTGATAATACTTTCCGCCCTCATCGATAAGCTTCTGATGATTTCCTTCTTCGATAATCTCGCCCTTTTCAAGAACAACGATATTCTCGGAGTTTCTTACAGTTGAAAGTCGGTGGGCAATAACGAAAACGGTTTTGTTGTCCATAAGCTTGTCCATACCGATTTCGATAAGTCTTTCCGTTCTTGTGTCAACGGAGGAGGTTGCCTCGTCAAGAATGAGAAGAGGTGCTCCTGCCACAGCGGCACGGGCAATGTTGATAAGCTGTGCCTGACCGACGGAGATGTTTGTTGCATCGGGCTTGATTTCTGTTTCGTAGCCGTCGGGAAGCTTTTCAATGAAGGAATGAGCATTTGCAAGCTTTGAGGCTGCAATGATTTCCTCGTCTGTTGCATCAAGCTTACCGTAACGGATGTTATCCTTGATTGTGCCTGTGAAGAGCTTTGTGTCCTGAAGAACCATTGCCATTGAGTGACGAAGGTCATCCTTTTTAATGTCGGTTACGGGAATACCGTCATAGGTGATTTCACCCTTGTCAATTTCATAGAAACGGTTGATGAGGTTTGTGATGGTTGTCTTACCTGCACCTGTTGAGCCTACAAAGGCAATCTTTTCACCCTCCCTGGCGTTGATGCTGATATTCTTGAGAACCTCTGTGCCTTCAACGTAGGAGAAGGTAACATCCTTAAGCTCGATATTACCCTTGAGGTCAACATACCTTGCACCGTCCTCTGAAGGAATTTTCCAGGCAAAGCTGCCTTCTGTGCTTTCTGTTTCTTCCTCTTGACCAAGAGCGTTTCTGATTATCCTTATAAGCGTTACCTTACCCTCATCGGTTTCGGGATCTGTATCGAGAACCTCGAAAACACGTTCAGCACCTGCAAGTGCGGCAACGAGTGAGCTGTAGCAGCTTGCAAGGGATGCAATGGGAGAAGCGTAGCTTTTTGACTTGTCAAGGTAGGTTACAAGAGCGGGTACGCCCATTTTTCCGTCAAGGACAAGGAAAGCACCGAGAAAAACAACAATAGCGTAATTGACTCTGGTGATCATTGACATAAGCGGACCCATAAAGCCGCCGATGATGTTTGCCTTGACGCCTGTCTTACGGTAGTTTTCGTTAAGCTCGTTAAAGTGAGCCTTGGTTGTGCTTTCACGGGAGAAGAGCTTAACAATCTTGATACCCTTGATATACTCTTCAATGTAGCCGTTACATTCGGCAATTGCCTTCTGCTGCTTTTTGAAAAGAGGTGAGCATTTGCCGGTGATGATCATCACAACAGCAAACATCAGCACAATGGCAACGGTAATCGTGATTGTGAGTCTCCAGCTCATAGCAATCATGATGCCTATAGTAAGGACTGCCTGGATTGATGAGGAGATAAGGGTGGGAAAGTTGTTGCTTACAAGGTCGCTGACCTTGCTTACGTCGTTTGTGAAATGGCTCATGATTTCGCCGGTTTTTTTCTTGTCAAAGAATTCCAGAGGAAGTGACTGAAGATGATTGAAAAGATCACGGCGCATATTCTTAAGAGTGTGGCTTGAAATATGCAGCATGATTTTTGTGTAAATAAGGTTGCAGGCTGCTGAGAAGATGTAGCACACAGCCATTATGACAAGCCACTTGAGAATTTCCTTAGGTGCACCTGAGGGGTCACCTGTGCCCTTGATGATGTTTTCGAGAATTTCGTAAACGGGCATCATGAAAAGTGAAGCAATAACGCTTGTTACCGTTGTCAGCACAACAAGAACGGCAACGACTACAAGAAGAGCCTTATATTTTGCAATATAGGACATAAGACGCTTTGTTGCCTGCTTTATATCCTTGGGCTTTGCTCTTTTCTTGGCCTCTTCCTTCTTTTCACGCTCCTTGCGTTCTTCCTCGGTTTCATTTTCGGGAATTTTCTTTTTAGCTCGTTCCTCTCTTTTTTTAGCGCGAAGCTCTTTTTTTGAAAGCTTTTTTTCTTCAGCCTTCACTTCTTCCTTTACTTCTTCGCAGATGGGGGAGTTGTTATTATTCACTGTGCCAACACTCCTTCCTGCTGGGAAACAAAGATTTCTTTGTAAACCTCGCTGTTTTCTTTAAGCTCGTCATGGGTACCTGAGGCAACGATTCTGCCGTTGTCCATAACGATAATTCTGTCAGCGTCCATAATTGAGGTGATACGCTGAGAGATGATAATCTTTGTGATATCCTTGTAATCCTCGCCTCTTAAAGCGTGACGGATTTTTGCGTCGGTGGCAGTATCAACTGCACTTGTTGAGTCGTCGAAGATGAGAATCTTAGGCTTTCTTAAAAGAGCACGGGCAATACAGATTCTCTGTCTCTGACCGCCTGAAACGGTGTTTCCGCCCTGGCCGAGCTCTGTGTCATAGCCTTTTTCAAATTCGCTGATGAAGGTGTCTGCCTCGGCAGCCTTTGCAGCGTCGATAATTTCCTGCTCGGTTGCGTCAAGCTTGCCCCAGAGGATGTTATCCTTGATTGTTCCTGAGAAAAGAAGGCTCTGCTGAGGAACAACGGCAATTTCATCACGCAGATTCCTGAAGGCGTAATCCTTTACGTTCACTCCGCCGACAAGCACTTCACCGTTTTCCGCATCGTAAAGACGGGGAATAAGCTGAATGAGTGAGGATTTTGATGAGCCTGTACCGCCAATGATACCGAGGGTTTCACCGGAATTGATTTTAAGGTTGATATCCTCGAGGATGTTCTTTTCTGCCTCCTTGCTGTAACGGAAGGAAACATTTCTGAATTCGATTGAGCCGTCGGAAACCTTAAGACTGCTGTCTGCATTGTCGTCGGTAACGGCAGGAATCTCGTTGAATACCTCGTTGATTCTGTCGATGGAGGCTTTTGCCATAACCATGCTTACAAATACAAGAAGCACCATCATAAGTGAGGAAAGCACGGATGTTATGTAGGTTATGAAAGCGGTGAGCTGACCTACGGTAAGTCCTGTTTCGTCAAGGGCTGCAGCAGGGTTTGCAATGATTATTGAGCTTCCGCCCCAGAGTGTGTAAACCATACAGCCGTAAATTACGAACATAATAAGCGGAGACATATAAAGAAGAAGTGTCTGAGACTTGATTGTAAGCTTCATAACTGCTTCGTTCACTGCGGCAAAGCGGTCCTTCTCGTGGTCCTGACGGACAAAAGCCTTTACAACACGGATGCCGTTGATGTTGCCTCTGAGAACACCGTTGAATTCGTCGGTCTTTTTGAGCATCTTTCTGAAAAGGGGTACTGCGATGAAGGCCATTGCAGTAAGAATAATAACAATTGCAGGAAGCGCAACATAGAACACAACGGAAAGGTCACGGCTGATTTCAAGGGCATATGCAAGTGCGCTGACGAGCATAATGGGTCCCTTGATGAAGGTGACGATTATGTTTTTATAAACACCCTGTACTGATGAAACGTCGCTTGTCATTCTTGTGATAAGTGAGGAGATTTTCAGCTTATTGATGTTTTCAAAGGAGAGATCCTGAGTTTTGTTGAAAAGCTCTCTTCTGAGGTTTGCGCCAAAGCCCATGCTTGCAATTGCGCTGCAGCGTGAGGCGATGTAACCGATGACAAGGGTCGCAAGGCAGAGAAGAAGCATAATGCCGACCTCTCTTAAAAGCTCCGTTTTGATAATGTCAACAGTGGCGCCGGCCTGGTCAAGGGTATAAATTGCGTCAATAATTCTTGCCATTGCCTTGGGAATTTCAAGCTCAATGAGAATGTCAAAGTAGATCATAAAGGGACAGATAACCGTCAGCAATCTGTAGCCTTTTGTAAAAGAAAAAAATCGTTTAGCCAAGATGAACCTCCTGTGAAGTAGTGAGTAGTGAGTAGTAAGTAGTGAGTAGTAAGTAGTAAGGCTCGCATTGTGAGTCCGCAATGTAGCGTCGCCCCATGGGCGGCTGTCGACCACAGGTCGACGGAATGTAGGGGCGACCATTGGTCGTCCGCAACAAAAAACGCCACGCAAAGAGCTTTTCTCTGCGTGACTGATTAATGCGGAAAAATTAATACTTAACGTTTCTGATGATTTCCTTAAGGCATTCTGCACTCTGCTGAAGAGCGAGCTTTTCTCTTGTTGTAAGAGGCAAAAGGAACTT
>JAZKYQ010000027.1:0-29219 GCA_045612205.1 Acutalibacteraceae bacterium
TACTTTAAGTTTTAAAAAGACCCCGTAATATGATTTATATACGGGGTTGAAATCTAAATTATTCAGCAGCTTCTTCAGTTGCTTCTGCAACGGGAGCATTTGATTCGCCCTGTCTGCCTTCGATGATAGCGTCAGCCATAGCACCTGCGATAAGTCTTACAGCTCTGATAGCGTCGTCGTTACCGGGGATTACATAGTCAACTTCATCGGGATCACAGTTTGTGTCAACGATAGCAACGATGGGGATACCGAGCTTGTGAGCTTCAGCAACTGCAATTCTTTCTTTTCTGGGGTCAACGATGAAGAGTGCAGCGGGCTGCTTCTTCATTTCTGTGATACCGCCCATGAACTTTTCAAGCTTTTCGATTTCGAGGTTAAGCTTGATAACTTCCTTCTTGGGAAGAAGAGCAAATGTGCCGTCCTGCTCCATAGCCTTAAGCTGAGCAAGTCTCTTGATTCTCTTCTGGATTGTCTGGAAGTTTGTGAGCATACCACCAAGCCAACGAGCATTTACGAAGGGCATGCCGCAACGGATTGCTTCTTCCTTGATTGAATCCATAGCCTGCTTCTTTGTACCTACGAAGAGAACTTCACCACCGTTAAGTGATACTTCACGGATGAATGAGTAAGCTTCTTCAAGCTTCTTTACGGTCTTCTGAAGGTCGATGATGTAAATTCCGTTTCTTTCAGCGAAGATGTATTCGCTCATTTTGGGGTTCCAGCGTCTTGTCTGATGACCGAAGTGTACACCAGCTTCAAGAAGCTGTCTCATTGATACTACTGACATATTAATGTCCTCCTTAATGTTTTTTAACCACCGCAGGTTCACAAGTAAGCAACACTCCGAACGGAGCGAAACGGGCATACCAATCCCCTTGCGTGCGTTATCTGCGATAGTATATCACAAGAAAATGCAAAATGCAAGGGGTATCGGTGAATTTTTTTATTTTTTTGGGATTATTTTATTTCTTTTTGAAGATACTTCTTTGTTTATTTATGATTCTTGATCTGATTTCGGCCTCAGTATCAGCATCAAGAGTATATGTGCTGCCGTCAAAAGAAAGGACACTACCCTCTTTAACCTCTGCAGGAAGAAGGTTGACCGAAACTTCTGTATGACTTAAATCCTCTTTTTCCAAAACTGCTATACCTTCAACAATTCTGTCAACTGTAAGCTTCATCATTTTTCTATCCTTTCATAGCCGTAATCGTCAACGAGGTAGACTATGCTTCCCGAATAATCGGTGCGCCAATAATCTATATTGTTATTTTCAAGATATGTAATTGTTTCCTCGTGGGGATGACCGTAAGAGTTGTCTTTACCGCAGGAAATAAGCGCTGTTTCAGGATTTACTGCAGAAAGGAAATCATAGTAAAGTGATGTTCGGCTTCCGTGATGACCCATTACGAGAATTTCACTTTCAAAATCACCACCATACTGATAAACAGTCTTGAGCTCTTTCGTTTCAGCGTCACCGAGAATCATAACATCAGTATCACCTACTGATATTTTACAAATAGCAGACATATTGTTAAGGTCACTTATCTGCTTGACAGGACCGAGAATTTCCATTGTAACATCACCCATATAATATACATCTCCGACCTCACAATAGGAAGCTGAAAGATTATTATCGGCTATCGCATCAAGAAAGCGTTCATAAACTCTTGTTGTAGGTAGATTTTCTTCAGCAATTTCAGGCATGAGCACCTCTTCCGGCTTATAGTCAGCAAGCACCTTCGGCAAACCACCAATATGGTCTGAATGGGGATGAGAAGCTACAACATACTTAAGTGTGTCAATACCGCAGGAATTGATGTAATCACTCACATCCTGAGCATAATCAAGCTCACCGGCATCAATAAGTATACCTTCGTCACCTTGCTGAATAAGAGTAGAAGAACCCTGACCGACATCAATGACATGAATGTAAACCTCTCCGTCAACTACGGGATTTACAGTTTCAAGTATTATGCCTTTACCTTGTAAAAACGCAACAATCGCCATAAAAACAGCAACAACTACCGAAGCAATAAATTTATTTCCCATTTTATTTCCTCTTTTTGCCATAATATTTTCCGCCGTTTCTGTTGTTGAAGTTATTGTTTTTCAAATTCATCGGCTTTTCGGAATTAACAAGACACTTTTCGCCTTTTCCGATGAGATCGTATCTTCCGGCTTTTTTAAGAGCTTTTATTATGAGTTCTTTATTTTTAGGATTATAATACTGCAACAAAGCTCTCTGCATAGCTTTTTCTTCAGGAGTCTTTGCAGAGTAAACCTCCTTCATTGTGTACGGATCAAGACCGGTATAGAACATACAAGTTGAGACTGTACCCGGTGTCGGGTAAAAATCCTGAACCTGTTCGGGTCGTATATTTCTCTTTTTAAGGAAGAGTGCAAGCTCAATTGCATCTTCAAGCTTTGATCCCGGATGAGATGACATAAGATAAGGCACAAGATACTGCTCCTTACCGGCACTTTTGCTAAGCTCAAAATAACGTTTTGAAAAATTGACGTAGGTATCAATGTAAGGCTTTCCCATTTTTACAAGAACCTGAGCAGAGCAATGCTCAGGCGCAACCTTAAGCTGACCGCTGACATGGAAACGGATGAGTTCCTTGAAGAAGGTTTCATTTTCATCACGAAGCATATAGTCGTAACGGATACCTGAACGGATGAAAACCTTCTTAATCTTATCGATATTTCTTACACTTCTTAAAATATCAATATACTCGCTGTGATCTGCCTTAAGTGCAGGACAAACCTTGGGAGCAAGACATTTCTTGCCTTTACAAAGACCTAGATCCTTCTGTTTTTCGCATGATGGCTGACGGAAGTTAGCTGTAGGTCCGCCAATGTCGTGAATATAACCTTTAAAATCAGAAAATGTTGTAAGAAGCTTAACCTCATTAACGATGGATTCCTTACTTCTTGAAGTAACATATCTTCCCTGATGAAGAGCTATTGAACAAAAATTACAACCGCCAAAGCAACCTCTGTTATGAATAACAGAAAATCTGACTTCTTCAATTCCGGGAACACCTCCGAGCTTTTCATAAGACGGATGGTATGTTCTCATATAAGGAAGTGCATACACTTCGTCAAGTTCCTGAGTTGTAAGAGGAGCCATAGGAGGATTCTGAACAAGCATTTTGTTTCCGTGGCGTTGTTTGATGATTTTACCTCTTATATGATCCTGTTCATCCTGCTGAATTCTGCAGGAAACAGCGTATTCTTTTTTATTCTTGACAACATTTTCATATGACGGACATTCAGCTCCGGTAAGCGGAGTTTCCGTTACATCACAAACATAGCAGGTGCCTCTGATATCACGAAGGTCTGATATGCGCTCACCGTTACGAAGTCTTTCGGCAATTTCGATAGTTTGTTTTTCGCCCATACCATAAGAAATAAGATCAGCCTGAGCATCAAAAATGATGGAGCGGCGAATTTTATCATCCCAGTAATCGTAATGAGCAAAGCGTCGAAGAGATGCTTCAAGACCTCCGATAATAATGGGAACATCTCCATAAGCTTCACGAATACGGTTACAGTAAACTATTACAGCTCTGTCAGGTCTTGCTCCCGCCTTACCACCTGGAGTATATGCGTCGTCACTGCGTTTCTTTTTTGCAGCAGTATAATGAGCAACCATTGAGTCAATGTTACCCGAGGAAACAAAAAATCCAAGTCTTGGTTTTCCGTATTCCATAAAGGCATCAGCACTACGCCAATCAGGCTGCGAAATTATGCCTACAGTAAAACCGTAATTTTCAAGCACTCTTGAAATTATAGCCGGTCCAAAGGACGGATGGTCAACATATGCGTCACCGATGACATAAACAAAGTCAACCTCATCCCATCCTCTTTCAAGAGCATCTTTTCTGTTAATGGGTAAAAAATTATTCAAAACAGTCAAACTCCTTTAATCTGAAAGGACATCATAATCCTCACTACCATCCTCGCCTCTTGCTCTCATCTCAAGGAACTGAGCTCTTGTAATAAGCACCTTTCTTGGTTTATTACCTTCAGCGGGACTTACATATCCAAGCTGTTCAAGGGGATCCATAATTCGTGCAGCTCTTGCGTATCCTACAGAAAGCTTACGTTGAATTACAGTTGTTGAAGCTGAGTTGAGTTCAGTTACAACATTCATCGCTTCTTCAATAAGAGCGTCAAGCTGGCTTTCCTCACCATCAGCAGCGGAAGATCCGCCTTTTTTCTTCTCGGAAACCGCATTCTTTTCGATTTCCTGCATAATTTCATCATCATATGAAACAGTACCCTGGTTTTTGATGAAGGTAACTATTTTTTCGATTTCTCCGTCAGAAAGATATGCACCCTGAATTCTGACAGGCTTTGAGACACCTACAGGATTAAAGAGCATATCACCGTTACCAAGAAGCTTTTCAGCACCAATTGAGTCAAGAATTGTTCTTGAGTCAACCTGAGATGAAACAGAAAGTGAAAGACGTGAAGGAATGTTAGCCTTAATGATACCTGTGATAACGTCAACTGAAGGACGCTGAGTAGCAACAACAAGGTGCATACCTGCAGCTCTCGCCTTCTGAGCAAGACGACAGATTGAATCCTCAACCTCCTTTGGTGAAACCATCATAAGATCGTTAAGCTCATCGATAAAGATAACAATCTGAGGCATAAACGGAAGCTCGGGATGATCCTTGATGTAATTGTTATATGATTTTATATCGCGCACACCACAGGTTGAAAAGCTCTTGTATCTTGAATCCATTTCGCCTACCGCCCACGCAAGAGAGCCTGCAGCTTTTCTTGCATCGGTGATAACAGGTACAAGAAGATGGGGAATCCCGTTATAAACGCTGAATTCAACCTGCTTCGGGTCAATCATAAGAAGCTTGACCTGATCGGGAGTAGCATTATAAAGCACACTTGTAATCATACAATTAAGACAAACTGACTTACCCGAGCCTGTTGTACCCGCAATAAGAAGATGAGGCATGTTTGCAAGGTCAGCGCAACGGATATTACCTGCAATGTCCTTACCGAGAGCGACTGTAAGAAGCTTATCCTGACTCTCCTTATATTCCTTTGATGATATAACCTCTCGAAGCGTAACCATTGAGCTCTTCTTATTGGGCACCTCAATACCAACAGCAGCCTTGTTGGGAATCGGTGCTTCAATACGCACATCAGTAGAAGCAAGGCCAAGAGCTATATCATCAGCAAGGCTTGTAATGCGGCTGATTTTAACACCGGGTGCAGGTGAAAGCTCATAACGTGTAACAGACGGTCCTCTTGATGCACCTATAAGTGTAGTTTCAACACCGAAGCTTTTAAGAACATCCACAAGCTTCTTTGCAGTCGTACGCATCTCACTTTCACTGTCAAAATCAGAACCGAATGTAGGCTTATTCAGAAATTCTATGCTCGGAAGCTTATAAGCCTTCTGAACCTTTCTTGTTTCTCTGTAATTTCTTACTTCAGATTTGGTTTTTTCGAGCTTGCTTTCAGCATCCTTAACAGCCTCAGTAACAACAGCCTTGTCATTCTCTGAAAGCTTGACCTCTGCTTTTTCTTCGTTATCAACTATTTCTTCAAAATCATCGTTTTCAACGCTGTCAATCTCCTCGAATTCTTCGGGAAGATCAACCTTAAAGGCAGTTTTAGGTCTGATTGCACCTCTGCCTGATGAAATCAGATCCTCACCGAGAACTGAGCTTCTGGGTGGTT
The DNA here is from genome assembly GCA_045612205.1 of Acutalibacteraceae bacterium. Classification (GTDB taxonomy): domain Bacteria; phylum Bacillota; class Clostridia; order Oscillospirales; family Acutalibacteraceae; genus UBA6857. Next base: position 5,717 of record JAZKYQ010000027.1, read on the forward strand.
CTGCGGGTTTATTAACAGTTTTTTCGCTTTGAACTTCTGCTTTTACATTAACATCTCTTTCCTCGGGATAAGTAAACACACCGTTTGACGGATAGATATGCTTTTCAGCTTTAGCAAAAGTGATCTTATCCTTGCTGATAGGATCATATTCGATTTCTGTTTTATCAAAATCAAAGGCATCCGATTTGACTAATTGAGCTTCGTTTTCAGCTTCATCGCCAGTATCTTCACTGTTAAAAAGAGCAAAACCAAGACGAAGATCTGTTGAAGCTTCATCCTCCGCTTCTTTTTCAGCTTCTTCTCTTGCACGAAGAGCTTCCTGCTCCTGCTTATCTATTTCTGACTGAATACGAGCGAGCTTTTCCTCTTTTCGTATTCTCTTTTTCTCTTCTGCACGCTCTTTTCTAATCTCATTTGACTGACCGATTTTATCCTTGCCGAATATAGCAAGCTCAGAAAGCTTATCACCGATTGCATTAATATCTGTGTTAAGATAAAAGAACAAGCACACAAAAAACAGTATAATTAAAACAACGAAGGAGCCTGTTTTACCGAAAAGATGAAGAGGCACACCTCCGAAAACAGCGCCGAATATACCACCGCTTCCTTCAAAAGTGCCGTATCCTATTTCCCAGCCGCTTTTACAAGCTTCGGCAAACTGTGTTTTCCATTCATCGAATCCGCCGTACACAACGCCGTAATTGGTAAGATGGAGAATGCCGCAAAAATTAGCTACAAGGAAAAATGCGGAAATATTTGTGACAAGAAGGCTTCTTTTAAGTGACCTAAGACACATTCTCACAGAGATAACCGCAAGAACAATTACACCAAGAATAAATCCGAGACCGAAAACGGCAAAAAAGCTTGCCCTGAGTTTTTGCCAGAGATTGTATCCGGGAATTATAGCAACAAAGAAAAGCAACGCCGTCACAGCAATATAGCTGAGCATTACAGCATTTCGATGCTGATCGAAGAAAGTAAGCTGAACGTTCTTGTCTTTACCGACACGCTTAACATTTGATTTTTTATTGTTTTTATTTTTATTTGCGGCTGTATTATTTTTGGTTGTTGAGCCGCTTTTTTTCTTTTTATTTTCTGCCATTGAAAAAACTCCGTATATAAAATATTGTTATAGAAGTGTTCGGTTCGGCTTAGATAAAGAATGATGCCACAGCAATGAAAATTCCAAAAAGAACAGAATAAACACAGAAAAAGCCGAAAAGTCTGCGAAGATTGGTTTTTGAAGCAAGTGAAATAATAAATCGGCAAGCTATACCGAAAAATACCATACCTGCAATAAGAACAACCGGATCAAAAAGAACTCCGCCTGCAATGGTTCTGATTATCTTTACAAGACCTACAATAAGCATGGAAGGAGCAAGATAAACGTAAAGCTCACTGAGAAAGGTCTTTGATTTAACATCACAGATTGTTAAATTTGTTGCACCTGAAGCAATATGTGAGAATCCGGGAATTATGTAGCAGGGAAGCTGATAAAGTGACAACCTGAGTGCTGTTTTAATATTCGCCGATTCTTCATGTGCATCCTTTTTCTTTGAATACCAAAGAGCGATAATAAGTACACAAGCAGAAACTACGCAAGCAAAGCCCGAAAGAATGATGCTGTTGAGATTCAAAAAGCCATCAAAAAGATCCATTAAAAGCTTATCCTTTGAAACAGGCACAAAAAGAATCAGTGTGGGAATAATTGACACGCCTATATTCTTAAGGATAAATCTGAAGCCGGATGTAGCCTGATAAGCCTTTTTGTTTTTCTTTGAAACAAAAGCAGCTTTAAAGCAACCGCGGAAAATCCTTCTGAAGCTGATTATTATAACAACAGCAAAAGCAACGAGAAATGCATTATAATAAAGTGAGAGAATTTCTGTATCCTGTGAAAAGCCAAGTACATTTGAAAGAAAATTAAAATGTGCCGATGAAGAAACAGGCAAGGGAGCTGTCACTCCGGTTAAAATTGCAAGTATTATCGTTTTAAGATACTCCATCATTTTTTCTGCCTCCGTTTAACATAAATATTCATTGAAAATTATATCATAAGATTGTAAATTGAGCAAGTAAATAAAATAAAAAACCGGAAAATTCACACATTTTCCGGTTAATTTTTATTGAAGTTTAATTACTGAATTTCGTCAGGTGTGTCGTTTTCTTCCACCACAGAAGCTTCACTCAAAAGCTCACCCTTCATTAGCTTTTCAAAGGTTTCACCGTCAGCCTTTTCATTTTCAATAAGATACTCGGCAACAGCAGTAAGCTTATCAATATTGCTCTTGATGATTTCAACACATCTGTTGTATGAAGAAGCAATGATGTTTCTGACTTCAACATCAATATCAGCCGCAACGGATTCAGAATAATTTCTTACACTGCTGTAATCCTTGCCAAGGAAGACCTCATGATCACCGCTGCCGTAAACGATAGGACCAAGATTTTCACTCATACCGTAACGGGTAACCATCTTGCGTGCAATATCGGAAGCTCTTCCGATGTCATTGGAAGCCCCTGTTGAAATATCACCGAGCACAGTTGCTTCAGCAACTCTACCGCCAAGAAGAACAACGATATCATCAAGCATATCTCCCTTTGAACGATAACTCTTATCTTCAGCAGGAAGAGACATTGTGTATCCGCCTGCCATACCTCTCGGGATAATGGAAATCTGATGAACAGGATCCTGCCCGGGAAGGAAATATGTTGCAAGGGCGTGTCCTGCTTCGTGATAAGCAGTAAGCTTCTTTTCTTTATCACTGATCTTTCTGCTCTTTTTCTCTGTGCCGACAACACATTTAACAGTCGCTTCTTCAATTTCTTCCATTGTTATAGCCTTCTTCTTTCTTCTTGCAGAAAGAAGTGCAGCTTCATTGAGAAGATTTTCAAGATCGGCTCCTGTAAAGCCGGCAGTTGACTGAGCGATTACCGAAAGCTTCACATCAGGTGCAAGAGGCTTGTTTCTTGCGTGAACCTTAAGAATTTCCTCTCTGCCTTTAACATCGGGATAACCTACAGTAAGCGGGCGGTCAAATCTGCCCGGTCTGAGAAGAGCAGGGTCAAGAATGTCAGGACGATTAGTGGCAGCGATGATGATAAAGCCTTCATTTTCACCAAATCCGTCCATTTCAATAAGAAGCTGATTGAGTGTCTGTTCTCTTTCATCGTGACCGCCACCCATACCGGCGCCGCGATGACGTCCGACTGCATCGATTTCATCAATGAAGAGAATTGAAGGTGAATTTTTCTTAGCCTGAGCAAAAAGATCTCTTACTCGGGAAGCACCGACACCGACATACATTTCAACAAAATCAGAGCCTGAAATAGAGAAGAAGGGAACGCCAGCTTCACCTGCAACAGCTCTTGCAAGAAGTGTTTTACCTGTACCCGGAGGGCCTACAAGAAGCACACCCTTGGGAATTCTTGCCCCGAGCTCACGGAAGGTTTCCGGAGTACGAAGAAAATCAACGATTTCCTCAAGCTCAGCCTTCTCTTCATCTGCACCTGCAACATCCTTGAAGGTTGTCTTTCTTTTTTCATCTTTACCAAGCTTTACCCTTGCCTTACCGAAAGATAAAGCTCTGTTGTTTTCATTCATGATACTCTGCCCTGTTTTTTTATACATATAAAACAGAGCTGCAACTGTAAGCAAGCTCATAATCATTACAGGAAGCATGCTTGACCACATCGAGCTGTTTGATCCTCGCTTGTAGTCATATTTAATTGCGGTATCGGGATTTTTAAGGTTATACTCAGTTACATAATTGTGGACATCATTAAGGAAAATTTCCACATTAGGAACAACATATTTCTGCTCAACACCGTCAGCAAGCTTATAACTCATTGCGCCTGTTCCGAGGTTAAGTGTATATTCCTTGACATCTCCGATTCTGAACTGCTCAACGATTTCGTAGTACTTTGTTTCCTTCTTTTCGGTTTTCTGGCCAACCATAAAAGCCAGAGCGAAAACGAAACCTACAGCAACGAGGATGTAAAGGAGGTTACCCCAACGGGAATTAACCACCTTAATGTTGTAGCTGTTATTGTTGTTCTCATTGTTATTGCCGTTTTTGTTATTATCCAATATTAAATCAACTCCTTATTTCTCGTAAACCTCTCGCTTGAGGACACCGACGAAAGGAAGATTACGATAAGCTTCATCATAATCAAGTCCATAACCTACAACAAATTCATCAGGCACATTTTTACCAACATATTTGAGCTTCATTGTGATATTAGGATCTCTTCTTTCGGGTTTATCAAGTAAAGAACAGCATTCAAGTGAACGAGGATTTCTTTCCTTAAGCTTTTCAACAAGCAGATTAAGAGTTCTGCCGCTGTCAAAAATATCTTCAATAAGAAGAACATCGTAATCGCTTATATCAATGTCAAGATCTTTGTAGATTTTAATTTCACCCTTTGATTCGGTGCCTGCATAATAGCTTTTTGCAACCATAAAATCAATCGCACAGGGAAGAGTAATTTTTTTCATAAGATCAGACATAAAACATACTGAACCCTTGAGGATGCAAACAAGAAGGAGGTTCTTGTCCTTGTAATCCTCATTGATTTCGGATGAAATTCTGCTTACGATTTCCTCAATTTCCTTTTCTGAAACGAGAACCTCTCTGATATCGTTTAACATTTTGACCCGTCCTTTTTTATTGTTATTATTTTTTGTGAATTTTCGTCATGTATGTACACACTGTTCACACCAATATCTTCAACCCATACAACATTGTCACCGTCATGCAAAACGGCAATACTGTTTCTTTTATGTGAAGGTATTTTCATTTCGTTAAAAAGCTTTTTAAGACTTTTTGTGATTTTTCTGTTTTTAAAGGTAAAGGTATCACCGGGAAGCCTTGATGAGATAAAAAGCTCACTTTGAATTTTTTTAGCATCAAAACTATCCTTACCTGCAGCTTCTTCGTTTTCGTAAAGAAGAAACCTTCCTACGGGAGTATCAGCAACATTTTCTGCAAAGCTGCATTTCCACTCACTGTCAGCCTTCAATTCCGAGCGAAAAGAGATTATACCACCGTTTACACAAATATACAAGCCCTTTGAAATTTCAGCCTTACCGCTCCCCTTTTTTATTATATCAAAGCATAGTTCTATATGCTTTGCTTCGGGAGGCTTTTTCATATTCTGTTTAAGAAGAATCAGAAGGCATCTTTTTACAACTGCATTATGAGATAAGAGAAAACCTTCGATATAATACCCTTTTTCGCATCTGCTTTCAACAAGAAGTCTTTCAGCACATTCTTCAATAAAATCATTTTCTTCTCTCAGGCTATTCATAGCCCGAAGAAAGGAGGATTGATAGTCGCCGTTGATTTTTTCAAAACACGGCACAAGATTATGCCTAATGTGATTTCTTGTATAATCATCAGTAAGATTTGTGGAATCGGTTACATAATCAAGGCCGTTGGCTTTGCAGTAAGCCTCTATCTCCTTGCGTGAGCACTCAATGAGAGGTCTAATAATATTCGGCTCTCTTGAAGGTGTAATTCCCGACAGACCCTTTGTACCTGTACCTCTTGCAAGATTAAAAAGCATTGTTTCAATACTGTCAGAAAGCGTGTGCGCAACTGCCACAGCATCACAACCGACCTTATCGAAGCACTCATATCTCACAAGTCTGCCGCATTCTTCGTAGCTGAGCTTCTTTTCTTTTGCAAGTGATGGCACATCAATACTGAAAGCTTCAAAATCAACACCAAGACTCATGCAAAACTTACGAGCAAAGCTCTCATCAAATTTCGCTTCTTCACCTCGGATATTATGATTTACGTGAACAGCTTTGATAATAATACCATATTCATCCTTTAATGAACTTAAAATATGCAAAAGACAAACTGAATCAGCGCCGCCTGAAAATCCGACGGCAACTGTTTTTATGCTTTCGTTCAGAAGATTGTATTTTTTTATGGTTTCTTTAACTTTACATATCATTTCTGATTGTCTCCAGATTTGAGAACAAGGTGTAGTCACCGTTCCAGGCAACCTTAACCGTTGTTGTGGGACCGTGTCTGTTCTTAGCAATAATAAACTCTGCTTCGTTCACGGCAGGTCTCTCCTCATAGGTGTCTCCGCCGCCGTCTTTTTCAGCTGCATAGTATTCATCTCTGTAAAGCATGATAACTATATCTGCGTCCTGTTCGATTGAACCGGATTCACGAAGGTCAGAAAGCTGAGGTCTGTGTGACTTACCTCGGCCTTCCGTGGTTCTTGCAAGCTGAGCAAGAACTACGACAGGAATATTAAGATCCTTTGCCATAAGCTTGAGGTTTCTTGTAATTTCAGAAACCTCCTGAACACGGCTTTCAACTCTTGAACCGCTCTTCATAAGCTGAAGGTAATCAACAAAAACCGCATCAACATCCTTAAGTCGTCTGATAATTGACTTCATTTCAGAAACTGTAAGGTTTGATGTATCATCAAAATAGAGATCACAACCGCTGAGAAGACCTGTTGCAGTAGCAAGCTTAGCCCACTCGTCGCTTGAAATATTACCTGTTCTCATTTTTGTGCTTTCAACTCTTGCTTCTGTGGAAAGAACACGCTGTGCAAGCTGTTCCTTAGTCATTTCAAGGGAGAAGAAAAGAACCTTTTTATGACCCATCATTGCAGTGTTTCTCGCAAGGTTAAGTGCAAGACTTGTCTTACCCATAGCAGGACGTGCACCGATAATAAGAAGGTCGGAACGGTTAAGACCGGTAATAGCCTTATCAAGATCAACAAATCCGGTGGTGTAGCCCTTATACTTATCCTTATCGGCAGAGCTCAATTTCTGAAGCTTATCATAAACCTCATTTACAATGATATCTCCGATTCTTTTAGGACCCTTTGTCACTCTGCCCTGGCGGATGTCATAAATCTTTTGTTCGGCAGATTCGAGAAGAATATCTGCTTGCTCAGTTGTAGAAGCAGCTTCGTCAATTATGCTCTTTGAAACATTAATAAGTGATCTTATGTAATATTTCTCACGAATAATTTTTGCATAAGCCTCAACATTTTCAGTTGAAGGAACAAGCTGTGAAAGCTGAAGAAGATACTGCTTTCCGTTGGCATCATCATAAACCTTTTCATTCTTGAGCTTTTCAAGAACAATAAGCGGATCTATTTTACCTCCGAAAGCATCAATTTCCTGCATTATGGTAAAAATAGCCCTGTGTTGAGGAAGGTAAAAATACTCAGGCTTAACCATAATAAGAACCTGTGTAATACAAGCAGGATCAATCAGCACCGAACCGAGCACAGCCTGCTCAGCTTCAAGAGAGTAAGGCATGTTCACATCGTCAAGAGAGGAAAATGTATTTACTCTTTCCATTATCTTTCACTCCAAAATCAAAGGATTATTCGCCCACTGCAACAAAAAGCTTTGCAGAGATACCCTGATAAAGCTTCACTTCAAATTCAAAGGTTCCGAACTGCTTGATATCCTCGACAACAACCTTTCTCTTATCGACATCAAGCTTGAACTCTTCCTTGAGCTTTTCAGCAATTTCCTTGCTTGTTACAGATCCGAAAAGCTTGCCGTTCTGACCGGCTTTTGCTTTAATGCGGATAGTCTTACCCTGAATTTCAGAAGCAGCCTTCTTTGCTGCTGCAGTTTCTGTTTCAATTTTGTATTTCTGAGCCTGTTCACGATTTTTAAGCTCAGTCATGCTCTGAGCATTAGCCTCTGTTGCAAGGCCCTTCGGGAAAAGAAAATTTCTTGCATATCCGTCTGATGTATTTACAAGCTCACCTTTTTTACCGAGACCTTTAACATCCTGTTTTAATACTACTTTCATTAATTTATCCTCCGTTAATTATTTTCAAAATATTCATCAATAGCCTTTTTAAGCTCAATTTCTGCATTTTGAAGGCTTTTTTCCTTAAGCTGACACGCAGACATGGTCTGATGTCCTCCACCTCCCATAGCTTCCATAACAAGCTGCACGTTAATTTCGCCATAGCTTCTGGCGGAAATATTTACACCGTTACCGCTTGTATACAGCACAAAGGATGCTTTAACACCTTCAATATTAAGCATTTCATCAGCAGCCTGCGAGGTCACAAGGCGTACATTTTCATTGGTTTCATCATAAACTGAAACAGCACACTCTCTGTACTCCTCTGCTGAGTCAATTATCGTATTACGCTGACGAAAAATCTCCATATCATTTGAAAAGAGCTTCTTGGTTTCCACAGTGTTTGCACCTCGTGAGCGAAGATAAGCTGCCGCTTCAAAGGTACGCACACCGGCTCTTATGATAAAGTTTCTGGTATCAAGCATAATACCTGCGAAAAGAGCAAGGGCCTCAAACTGATTTATTACAGGCTTAGCATCTACATACTGCACAAGCTCTGCAACCATTTCACTTGCCGAAGAAGCATTGGGCATATGGTAAAACATAACCGTATTTTCAATAAAGCCTACGCTCTTTCTGTGATGGTCAACAACCATTACCTTTTCTGCAAGATCAATAATCTCAGGTGATTCCGTTACATCCTTTTTATGGGTATCAACAACAATAAGAAGAGTGTTCTCATTTATACAGGAAGACGCTTTTTCAGGACTGACTATAAAGCTTTCGCCGTTTTGCTCGATGAAACGATCCACAAGAGGTCCTGCGAGAGTATTCTTTTTGTTAAGAACAATATTAACCTTTTTGTCGAAATGACGGGCAATTGCAAAAACACCGACAGCACTTCCGAAGGAGTCAAAGTCAGAGAATCTGTGACCCATAATAACAACATTTTCACTGTCTCTGATGATTTCAGCAATACTTTTAGCGATAAGACGTGTTCTTGCCTTGTTTTTCTTTTCGTGTCCCGCTGAAACTCCGCCATAGAACTTATACTGCACCTCGTGCTTGACTGCAACCTGGTCACCACCTCGGCTCTGAGCCATATCAAGAGCCTGCTTCGCACTGCTATGAGCCTCAGGAAGCTTATCATCCTTGCCGACACCGATTGAAAGTGTAATATCAACACTCTTACCGTCGTAAGTGAAATCTCTCACCTTATCAAGAATGCTGAATTTGTCAGCAACCATTCTTGTAAGTCCTCTTTCCTCAATAAAGACCATAACACGATCGCTTGAATACTTACGGCAGAGACCACCATAGGAAGAAACCCATTCTTCTATCATCTGCTCAACAGAGCCGACAATCGCAGTGCATTCACTGTCCTTGAAATTCTGATAGATTTCATCTACATTATCAATAACGCAAAGCATAATTGAGGGCTTAGAGTCGTAATATTCCTTTTCGGTAAGCCGAAGCTTTGTTTCATCGAAAAAGTAAAGAAGATACACCTTTTCATCAACAGCGGAAATTTCGCTTGAATAAACAGAAAAATACTGCTGTCCTATTCTTACACGATAACCTCTGCCGATGAGAAGCTTATCAATACTGTCCTTATTTACAAGCTCGCCAATGCTTTTTATTCTGCTTTCAGAAGAAATACTGAAATACTCCTCGAAAGCCGTGTTAAGCCAGATAAAGTTACCGTTCTCCTCAATAACGCAGCAAGGCACCGTGAGCTGTTCAAAGGCCTTTCCCTGCTCAAAATCAATCTCATCGGAAACCGCCTTGACCTGAGCGAGAAGCTTTTCTTTTTTTGTTTTGTAATAAACGAATTTTCCTATAAGACATGCACCAAGAAGCACGTAACCTATTATGCCGAAGTTTCTGTTATTAAGAAGAACAAAAACCATAAATATGCATCCGAGTAATGCAAAGGGCAAGGAAAAGTCGTAAATTTTCCATAGCTTTTTCATTTTTTAAATCTCCATGAGTATGGGCAGAATCATAGGACTTCTCTTTGTCCTTTCATACATAAGTCTTGAAACATCATCTCTGACTCTGCTTTTGATTGTTCCCCAATCATATACATTTCTGTCGAAGCAACGCATTATAGCATTGTATGCAGTTTCTTTTGCCTCGTCAATGAGTGCTTCATTCTCTTTAACAAACACAAAGCCTCTTGAGACGATATCAGGTCCGGAAACAAGCTCCTGAGAAACCGTGTCAATCGTTGCAACGACAATGATTATACCGTCCTCAGCAAGGTGCTTTCTGTCCTTGAGAACAACCGATCCGACATCTCCGACACCGTAACCGTCAACAAAAACCTTACCTGCAGGAACAGTGCCGGCTTTTCTGATATGCTCAGATGAAACCTCAAGAACAACACCGTTATCGGCAATTACAATATTCTTGGAAGGTATTCCTACAGATTCTGCAAGCTGAGCATGCTTGAGAAGATGCTTCTGCTCTCCGTGAACAGGTACAAAGTACTGCGGCTTCACGATTCCGAGCATAAGCTTAAGCTCCTCACGGCAAGCGTGACCTGAAACGTGCACATCGTACATTTTTTCATAAACGACCTCGGCGCCAAGCTTCATAAGCTCATTGACAACCCTTCCGACAGTCTTTTCATTGCCGGGAATCGGTGTTGCCGAAATAATAACATAATCATTAGGACCGATAGCCACCTTACGGTGATCGGAAAACGCCATTCTTGTAAGGGCAGACATCGGCTCTCCCTGACTGCCTGTTGTTATCAGAACAATTTCATGGTCAGAATATCTGTTGATCATATCAAGCTTGACAAGTATACCGTCAGGAACCTTGAGATAACCAAGCTCTGCCGCAACGGCAACAACATTTTCAAGGCTTCGTCCCGAAAGAGCGACCTTTCTTCCAAGCTGAGATGCAACATTTATAATCTGCTGAACACGGTGAATATTTGAAGCAAAGGTTGCAACAATTATCCTTCTCTTATCCGCCTTTCTGAAAAGAAGCTCAAATGATGCACCCACCTTGCTTTCACTTTCTGTATAACCCGGTCTTTCAGCGTTGGTTGAATCCGCCATCATACAAAGCACGCCTTCCTTACCAAGCTCGGCAAACCTTGCAAGGTCAATCATTCCGCCATCAATAGGTGTTGTATCAATTTTGAAGTCACCTGTATGAACAACGGTACCGCCGCCACACTTGATTGCAAATCCTACTGCATCAGGAATTGAGTGATTTACATGGATGAATTCAACAGTGAATTCACCTATATTAACACTGTCTCCTGCCTTTACAACATTAAGCTTTGTTGAATTGAGAATTCCGTGCTCCTTAAGCTTACCTTCAATAAGACCGTTGGTAAGTCTTGTACTGTAAACAGGTATATTTACCTTTTTAAGAAGATAGGCAAGTGAACCGATGTGATCCTCGTGACCGTGGGTTATGCAGATACCCTTGATTTTATCAGCATTTCTCTCAAGATAAGTAAAATCAGGAATCACAAGGTCAATACCCGGCATATCTTCGTCAGGAAAAGCAAGTCCGCTGTCAATGAGAAGAATATCGTCCTTATACTGAAAAAGTGTTATATTTTTACCGACTTCATTAAGACCGCCGAGAAACGCAATTTTTATCGGCTGAGCATTAATCTTCTTTTTTGACTTCTTCTTTTTTGCTTTGTCAACAGCAGGAAGGTTTTTCTTTGCAGCCTTGTTCTGTATTTTTTGTGACTGCTTATTACTCTGAGATTTAAAATTAGATGATTTTTTATTCTGCTGCTTTTTATTATTCTGAATGTTTTTATTCTTCTTTTTTTCTGCAGAAGCAGTTGCAGCTTTCTTTTCATTTTTCACTGAGCTTGTGTTCTTTGTCGAACCGGACTTCTGCTGAGATTTTTTTACTGCCTTTGAGTTTGTTTGTTTTGTTTCACTCATTTAACTACTGTACACTCCTTTACTGTTAAATTATATATATTTCCGTTCATTATTAACAAGACAAAATTAACCCATAATAATGGTATTATAGTACATAATACTATTTTTTAAAACTTATGTCAAGGAATACCTTCTAAATTTAATTTTAAATAAAAAGAAAACAACTCCGCAGCGTCATAATACTGCGGAGCTGTAAGCTCAGAATAATATTAATATAACCCGTTAATGTTTTGCACTCAGATATATCATCTGAAAAATTCAATAAACTTATTGAAAAGAGCCTTGAGAAAATTGAAAAGCACCTGTAACGGTGAGAGCTTTTCGTTAGGCTCGGGTGAAGTTACATCTTCAATAATTGTATCTGTTTCAGCGTCATAATAGCTGAAGCGTGAAAGAACATGATTATCGGTTGTTGCCTCTTCAGCTGAGAAAAGGAAGGATTTATAGAAATTCTTTGTAACAGAGGTATCAGCGTGCTTAAGATTCTTTATGAACCATGTTTTTTCAGGGAAAAGACAAGTTGATGCGTCAACAGTCTTATCAGGAGAAATATAAGCGAGGTCCTTTCCTTCAAGATAAGCTTCATCAAAGCATTTACCTAATGTTGCAGTGGTTGCACCTAAGGAGGTTGAAGCTGTTTCGATAACAGTATCACTCATAAGATCATAAGAAGGTGTGATAGGAAGAGATGAGAAGCCGTATCTTGAAATAACAGCGACTCTGCCCTCCTTGTCAAAATCAAGAAGTGTCTGATGCTTTCCGTCTCTGACCTTACTGTTGAACTCTTCAATTTTTGCCTTAAGTGCAGAAAGATCTTCATCCTTGCAATAGCCGTTAAATACGCTGTTCATTGCGTCATCAATACGGTCATCGGGACACATAGCCCAGATTGTAAGCCATCTGCCGCAAAGAGGAATAAGAGTATCCTTATAAAGAGTGGGAGCAATCTTATCGATTATATCATTAAGGAAAACTGAAAGCATTTCAGGAATGCCTGCAAGATTGAACACATCTACAATGCTTACCATAAGCTCTTCATACTCGGTTGTACCGAGGAGCTCCTTAAGGAAAAAGTCAATTGACTCTGCATTGAGTACCATTTCGCCGCAAAAAAGATCACCGACATATGATACACCGTTAATAGCAGGAGAATCAAAAACAATGCCCTGAACATCATCATTACCGTAAATTGAAATATAACTTAAGGCAATGATATTGCCAAGAGAGTGTGAAGCAATAGTAACCTTGTCAAACTTACTGTTGCTTATGATGTACTCTATAAAGCCGTTGAGCTCTGCCGCAATTTCTACAGGATTACCTCTCCAGTCATAATCGAAAGTATACTGACCGCCTGCTCTTATTGAAGAAGGTGAAGGATAAACAAGATGAGCACCGGCGTTGCCTTTTGCACTTCCGTCGGGATTATTAAACCATTCGGCAAAGGTTGTGTTAAGCTCAGCACAGATTTTTGATGCAAGCTTATCGGCATCGCGGTCTGCAGAAAAGGTAAGAAGCGAAGGAACAATTGTCTCTTTAACAAGTGCGAGAATAATTTCGGAATCAGGATATGTAACTAAGGTTGAAGTATCATCCTTATCGTTATAAATTTTGCTTGTTGCAATACCGGGAATGTATATAACAGGACATTCCTCACCGTTACTGTCAGCTGCAAAAGCAGGAATTGAAAGAGTGAAAACAAGCATCAATGCAAGTACAAAAGAAATAAGTCTTCTTGATTTTTTCATAAATAGCACCTCTTTAAATTTTTTATGAATCGAGAGCATCTTCATAAAGCTCACCGAGAAGATGATTTTCATGAAGCTTCATATTCTCTGTTTCAGGGATAACATACTTACCAAGGTCAAGTCTGAGAAGCTTGTGACCGGAGAAGCGTGCTGAAAGAGGAAGAAGCTCCATATAACGGTCACCGTACCACATACGAAGATAATTGTCATAGCCTACAGGCACCTTGAAAGTCATGTGCTCATACTTCATATCAATGAAATCACCGAACCATTCAGCAGGGAAAGGACCTTTATCAAGGTTAAGTCCGACACCGTCTATAAGATAAGCACTCTTCTTGCTCTTATGATAAATGGTAAGTGCTTTATCAAAGCAACGGTGATATAGACTGAAGGGAACCTTTCTCATAAGAGGAAGGAACATTTTTGAAGCCGTGTAATGGATGCCCTTTCTTGCCACATTTACCCAGCGGACATTGATAAGTCTGCGAAAAATCTTAACAAGCTTGATATGAGCCTTCTGACTGAAGGGCGTGTTACCTGTTTTATCAAATACAAGAACATCGATAAAGATACCGTTTTCAATATCATCGAATCGGTTTGAGAACTTTGTGTTAAAGTAAGTATCCTTAAGTCTTACCTTATCGAAGATGTAATGTGAGGTTGTTTCTTTAAGATGTGACTGATAACTGAGATGTGACTTGAGTGATTCGGGACAAACCTCTCTGAATTTGTTATAGTCATCACGAAGCATACCAATATCAATATCGTCATCCCATGGAATGAAGCCCTTGTGTCTTACCGCACCGAGAAGTGTACCGCCGACAAGGAAATAAGTAATATCATTTTCTTTACAGATACGGTCAATTTCCTCCATAATATCCATTTCGATCTTCTTGATTCTTTCAAGCTTACCCTGATAAACGGAAACATAGAAATCAGCCATATACTCTTCATCACAACGTGCGAGAGCTGTCCTGTAAATTGCTTCCTCAAGAGGAGTCACTTTTGCCCAACCGAGATTTTTAATCTTGATATTACCGAGACAATCATATGAATCTTCAGGAGCAACTCCGTCAGCATTATTCACATATTCAACCTCAGGTAACTTTGACTTGAATTTCTTGTAAAGATTATTTTTAACATCGTGAAGAGTAAAACGGTAATTAGCAGCATTGTAAATATTACCGATTTTTCCCATATAATCAACATAGAATACAGCGGTTACTGCCTGTCTGATGTAGCAACCTGTATGATAAACAGATGCATCAGTTGTATTGAATGTTATTTTGTTATTATTAATAAGCTCATCAATGATATTATCAAGACCAAGATTTGATGTGGAAGCAACAAGCGGTCCGAAGATATTGTCAAAGCGTACAACCTTGATATAGTTTTTCCTTCCCTTGAAGAAAGTTCTGCATATATCTTCCATTTTATCAAGAATTTTACCCTGATAAAAATCCTCATCGTATGCAGCAATAGCTTCTACCTCACGCTCTGAACAAGCGGCAATGCCATGCGGCAGAGGCTTTGCAAAGTTGAAGATGGGAATAAAAATAAATCTGCCCTTCTTCTCCATTGCGTATTTGATCCATTTTTTCAGATCGTCAATTTTCTTCTCAACGAAAGCTTCATCCTTATATTCTTCAAGCTGAAGGTTTGCGATATAGTAAAAACGCTTTATGCGCTTTTCATCTGTAAGCTTGAGATAGGAATCAAAGCCGTCAACAAGGTTCATGCTTTCCTTATGACCATACTCCTCCTCAATCTCCTTATAAAGTGCTTCATTTGAAAGCTTGCCGTCGTAAATAACATTTACAACGCCCTTATCCTCTGCTGTCAGAACAGACATATTAAAGCCTGCAAGATAAGCAGCAAGTCCGTTTTCATCACCGATAATGTTGATTTCATTACCGCAGTAAAAACGAGGGTTGATTTTTTTAGCTCTGATGTCAGTTGAAATACATCTGAGCTCATCTACAAAAAACTGATTCATTAATTTATCAATCCTTTTTACAATTATTCCTAGTTATTATACTCCCCACTTATATTTTTGTCAACTTGAATAGAATAAAGTCTTTATTTTTATTTGGAGAAAAAGAACAAAAAAAACTTCCATGGTAGTTTTTTTAAATTCTACCACAGAAGTTTTATGTTTTATCATTGCCATCCTGCTGACAAGTTATGATTTTTTCAAATGTAACTTTATAAGTATTTTGTTGACGATGCCAAGTACCCTGTCAATCATGCCTTGACCAAGAACATCAACAAGAAGACCAGATTTAATGCTGATAACAAGGAAAATTAAAACACCTACAGCTGCAAACAACGCAATCTGTGCATATAACATTATTCCGCCATCGTAAAGTGGCCAAAGCTTGCAAAGTCCAATCACTGCAATAACCATCGGCAAAACTGAAGCTGCAGTTTTTGCAATAACTTTTATTGAAGGGCCGTAATGGAAATTAATTCTCTTTTTAAGAATAACAAGAAGAATAATTAATGTTACCACTTCACCAACAATACTTGCTGCCGTTGCGCCAAGATAAGCAGGAATCCCTATTCTGTCGAAAAGATAAATAAAAGGCAAGTCAAGAATTGCGTTAAGGAAAATTCCGACTAAGGTAGCAATGCAAACAGGTATACCCATATTCATGCTCTGCATACCCATGCCTACAACGGTAACGATACTGAAGAAAATATTAAAAACAAGTGACCATTGTAATATGTCCGGACCATACGGATTTTCTCCATAGAAAATGCTGAAAACAGGTCCTGCAAAGATAATCATACCGCTTACTATCGGGGTTGCAACAGCAACGATTGTGCTAATCGCCTGATTGATATTCGCATTAACCTTTCCGAGATTACCTGAAGCAAAGTTTTCGGCGACATGCGGAGCAATACTGCTTGTCATACCCATCGAAAGAGCGGTAACAATCATGCAAATTTTAGGAATCCAGGTAGCTGAAAGTCCGGAGATCAATTGAGCGCTTTCATCGGAATAATTAAGATTTTCCAAACCAACAAGAAGAAGCTTCATATCAACAAGATTATACACACCATTTGCAACTGTTATTATTGTAACAATTGAGCAGTATGTGAAAAGCTTCTTAAGAATAGTCTTATCAGGATCCGTATTTGCTTCCGAAGGAGCATCAAGATAAAATAAATCTTTACTGTTTCTTTCCTTTAATTTAATCTGCACATAAGCTACCAATGCACCGATTGCAGCACCGAGAAGTGAAATGCAAACACCAACACTGACGCTCTGATCAAAAACATGTATTGCAAGGTAAGCACCGACAAGAACAACAAAAATGCGGACAAATTGCTCTGTAACCTGGCTTGCAGAAGATTCTGCAACGCACTTATGACCCTGAAGATATCCTCTTCTCATACTGAGAAAAGGAACAATAATAAGGCAAATTGAAATAGCACGGATAGCCGGAGCAACCTCTGCAATTGTAACACCTTCGGTCATATCACCTATGTAATATCCTGCAACCTGCGGAGCAAAAACCTGAAGAAAGATAAACGCAGCAAAAGAAACGAGCATTACGACTCTCAGGCCGAGAGTATAGGCCCTTTCCTTTGTACGGTACATCTCTTTGGTAGCGTACTCACTTATAACAATACTTATTGCAATAGGAATTCCCGAAGTAGATACATCAAGAAACAATGTGTAAATACTGTAAGCAAAAGAATAAATAATACTGCCTCGTTCACCAATTATGCTGTAAAAAGGAATATTATAAAAAGCTCCGAGTATTTTTGTCAAAACAATAGCAGCGTATGATATAACAGCGCCTTCAACGAAGCTGTTTTTACGCATTTTTCTTGCCACAAAATCACTCCTTATTATAAAAATTGATTTAGTCAAAAATAGTCATTATAATACTAATAAATTATACATCAGCACTTTTTTACAGTCAATACAGGTAAAAAGCAAAACTATTACATTTCTGTAAATTTTAGAACTTCAATAATAGGCAAAATCACAAAAAAGGTCAGGGACTAGCCCTGACCTTTTAATAATGTTAAGTGCAAACAACTCAGCGATTAATAATGAACATAGCCGCAATCACAAGCTTTGTTTGATCCGAAGAGCTTCCAGAAGAAGCTGAGGAGCTTGTAAATAACCTTTCCGATAAAGCTTTCCTTATGACAAGCACAGATGCAAACCTTTGTGCCGTCAGGAAGTTCTACCTTGCCGCCACAGCCTGTAACATCACAAACACCATCGTGATCCTTGTCAACATGACCTATAGGATTGATTGTCTTAACTTCAACATTAGTTCCGCAGCTTGTGCAGAAGTATGCGTAGTAACCCATCTTATCGCAAGTTGCTTCTGTTTCCCGGATTTCAATGATTGTATGAGGACCACCGTAAATCGGCTTACCGTTATCATCATATTTTTCATCAAGAACCTTAGTTTCAAGAGTGCAATTCTTACACTTGTAATATTCAGTTCTGAATGCTGAGCAAGTTGCAGAAGTTACTTTATAAGGAACGTCGCTCATATTGTGGCCTGTTGCAGGGATAACCTCCTGAGCAACAAGGATTTCACCACAGACTGAACACTTCTTACCTGCGGTACGACCTTCAGATTCACAAGTTGCAAGAGAAGCAGGAATGATTTCTTCCTTATGGCCTGAAACTGTGCCTTCAGTAATTGTTTCGCGTGAGGTTTCAGCTTTACATACTGTACAGTATGTTACCTTATCGTATGACTTAGCGGAAATGCATGTTGCTTCCTTAAGGTTCTCAATTACTGCTTCGCCATCGGTATGGCCGATTGCAGGAACAACCTCCTGAGCAACAAGGATTTCACCGCAGACTGAACATTTCTTACCTTCTGTAAGACCTGTATTTACACAATCAGGAGCAACTGCTGAAAGCGCTTCTTCTGTATGTCCCTTTGCAGGAACAACTTCCTGAGCTACAAGAATTTCACCACAAACTGAGCATTTAATGCCTGCTGTAAGTCCTGTGTTTACACAATCAGGTGCAACTGCAGGGATTTCTTCTTCTGTATGACCTGTTGCAGGATCTACAGTAGGAGTTCTGCTGATTTGGTACTTGCAGGCTTCAACTGAACAGTAAACAACTGAATCATAGGAGCCGTCAACTGTACATGTGGGAGCAACCTCATTTTCTCTGACTGCTTCTGCAGGTGTATGCTCTTTCACAGTTATTATCATCGGTGTACTCTTGAGCTTTTCCTGACATTTTTCAACTGAGCAGTAAACAACTGCATTGTATGAACCTTCGGCGTAGCATGTTGAATCAACAACATCCTCACGAACTGCTTCTGCAGGTGTATGTGCTTTCTTTGCAATTATCTTTGCTACTCTGCTGAGCTCCTTTGTCTTGCCTGCAGCTGCACATACCGAGCAGTAAACTACTTCGTCATATGAACCTTCAGCATAGCAGGTTGAGTCAACCATGTTTTCTACAACAGCTTCGCCTGCTGTATGAGCCTTCTTTTCGATTGTCTCAGGTGTGCTGCTGAGCTTTTCATTACACTCCTTAACTGAACAGTAAACTACTGAATTGTATGAACCTTCTGCATAGCAAGTTGAATCAACAATGTTTTCCTTTACTGCTTCAGCAGGAGTATGATCCTTCTTTTCAATTGTCTTTTTAACTCTGCTCATCTCTTCTGTCTTGCCTGCAGCTTCACAAACTGAGCAGTAAACTACTTCATCATATGAACCTTCTGCATAGCAGCTTGAGTCAACCTTATTTTCAATAACTGCTTCACCAGCTGTATGAGAAAGAAGTTCCTTTGTTACGGTATAACCGTTATCACATTCCTTACACTTATATGTAATGTGACCCTTTGAATAACAAGTTGAATCAATATCTTCTACAACCTTGTATTCACAAGTTGATTCCCAAACATATCTGCAATCAGAACATGTATTCTTCATTGAACCCTGATCATCAGTCTTGTTTTCAGGATCAGCAACCCAACCGGACCAGCTGTGAGCTTTTGTTTCAGAAGCAGTACAATTCACATCAGCTGTACATACGTGCTTGTGTGAATTTCCGTCAACGGGTTCCCAAGCACCGTAAACGTGAATGCCGTTTGCAGGAATTACTCTTGTTGTTGTATAAGTACAAGCTTCGTATTCATCAGTAGCTACGTTTGAGCACTTCTGATTCATTACACCGTCTGTTATGCAAGTTTCATGTGTATTAACGGTTGTATCAGCAAGAGTGTGTGCTCTCACGGGAATTTCTGTAACATCTGATACCTCTGAGCAACGTGAGCAATGCTTTGATTTTGAGCCTGCTGTGTCGCATGTTGCCTTCTTGTCAACAGTAAATTCTGTTGCAAAATCATGGTTTAAAGCATCAATTACAAAAGCATCAGTGCTATCCTTTGCATCGTTTGAGAATGCATCAGCCTCATCTGCAAAGAACTTGTTGCAAACTTCGCACTGCTTGTAAGCTTCATTACCTGCAGTTGTACAAGTAGCTGCATTTGCATCTGTAGTTTCACCGAAAACGTGACCTGTTGCAGGGATAACTCTTGTTGTTGTGTAAGTGCAAGCTTCGTATTCATCAGTAGATACATTTGTACACTTCTGATTCATTGAGCCGTTTGTTGTACAAGTTTTTTCTGTAGCTACTGTTGTGTCAACAAGAACATGATCTCTTACGGAGATTTCTGTTACTTCGGTTGTAGCTGAGCAACGTGAGCAATGCTTTGACTTTGAGCCTGCTGTGTCGCATGTTGCCTTATTGTCAACTGTAAATGTTGAAGCAAAATTGTGTCCGAGCTTAGAAATCTTGAATGTATCTGCGCTATCCTTTGCATCTGTTGAGAATGCTTCTGCATCACCTGCAAAGAACTTGTCACAAACTGTACACTGCTTGTAAGCATAGTTACCGTCTTCGTCGCAGGTTTCAGCTTTAGCTTCGACAACAGAATCATATTTATGACCTGTTGCAGTAATTGTTACTGTATTTCTGCTTGTTTCAGCACCACATACAGTACAATAGGTTGCGTTATCGTATGATCCGTTTGTTGTACATGTTACAGGTACTTCATTTTCTTTAACTGCCTTGCCGTCGGTGTGACCTGTTGCAGGAACAGTTATTGTATTTCTCCTTGTTTCAGCACCACATACAGTACAATATGTTACGTTATCGTATGAACCGTCTGTTGTACATGTTGCTGCCTCTTCATTTTCAACAATAACTGAACCGTCGGTGTGACCTGTTGCTGACACTCTATCAGCCACATATGTGTCATCGCAAACTGAACACTTGTATGTTGTGTAACCGCCTTCAGTACATGTGGGAAGTGTTACTGTTGCTACATAATTATGGCCCTTCATAGGAACAGTTATAGTAGTACGGCTGATTTCGGTACTACATACAGAGCAATAAACTACTGAATCATATGAACCGTCTGCTGTACAAGTTGCAGCTACTTCCTTTTCCTTCACTGCTTCGGCGGGAGTATGACCAGGTGCTGTAGGTTCATTTTCATCCTTTGTAGCTCCGCAAACATTACAAGTATATATAGTCAGACCATTTTCTGTGCATGTAGGCTCATTATGAACTTCTCCATCATTCCATGTATGCTTACCTGTTGCAGGGATTGTTTTGGTTTCTGTCTTAATAACAGTTGAACATACTGAACAGTAGGTTACAAGATTGTATGAACCATCTGCACCACAGGTTGCCTCAACAAGATTTTCTTCTCTTGTAGCTTCTGTATGCATACCTGTTGCAGGGATTGTTTTTGACTCTGTATTAATAACAGTTGAACATACTGAACAGTAGGTTACAAGATTGTATGAACCGTCTTTACCGCAAGTTGCTTCAATGCGGTTTTCCTCTACAGGTGTTCCGGCTTTGTGACCGTTTGCAGGAATTGTTTCAGTCATCGAATAACCACATACTGTACAAGTAAATTTCTTTGTACCGGTCTGAGTACATGTGGCTGATTTTGTAATAACAGCTTCACCATAGGTATGATCCGGCCACTCGGTAAGATCTCTTTTTTCTGTGTATCCGCAAGAGCATTTGCGTTCTTCAGTTCCCAACTTTTCACAAGTAGAAGCTACAGTTACTTTCCAATCACTCATAGAATGAGCTTCGGTTTTCTTTACTTCTGTATAAGTTACATTAGCTGTTACAGTGCTTATTTCAGGCCATGAGTATGTATAATGGTTTGTTTTGTCATAGCTTGCCGCCGTTTTATCAGGCACTGTGGGAGTTTTGCCGTATTCGAGAGTCTGTGTTGAAACGGTTGTTCCGGCAGCATTAACAAAAGTAATTGTGTACTTATTAACAGTCCACTTTGCATAAACAGTTGTACTCTTTTTAAAGGTATCGTTTGCACCAACAGCATTTGTGCAAGCCTCATCATAGAACCAACCACCAAAGGTATATCCGGTTCTTGTGGGGGTAGCAAGAGCAGAGCCCTTCGCAGGTGCATTTATTCTGTATTCCTTCTGCCATGTGTCAAGAGCATTATCAGTAGCTCTCTTTGTTGTATAAAGTCTGATGTTCGAATAAGTTGCAGTTGTACCAATTGCTGTAGCACCTACACGCATACCAATCTTTGTACAGGTTGAAGGAGTTGTAAAGGTTATTTTGCTTACACCGTTAGCTTTTGGATAAATACCAATGTGAGGAACAGTCTGAGTTTTACCATTGTAAATAGAACCTGTTACACCATTTCCGCTTGCATCGTAGAAGAAAACAAATAACTGACCGTGCACTTCACCCTCTTCAACATTCATATTGGTTTCGAGAGTATATTCAGTATTGGCATTAACAGGAATTGTGTAATAATTAGCACTATCTGAGCTATATTTTGTGTAAACCTCACCGCCGTTAGTGCTGTTAACTGTAATTGTACCCTTCGCAAGGTCATATTTTACTTCACCGCGTGAAGCATTGCTTGGTAATACACAATCTGAAGCTGCCCAATCAGCAAGTGAGAAAAGATTCTCATAGTTAACATCAATTGCTGACCAGTCTGAATAGAGTATCAAATTCTGAGTAATACCATAATTGATGAAATTAGCAACAACATTTCCGTTACCGTCAGATACTTCTTCACCGGAATCCTTTTTACCGTTATTGTTTGTATCAGCATACCAACCGTTAAAGACATAACCTGCTCTTGTAGGAACATCAAGACTTGTACCAAGTGCAGAAGCACCTTCGTAGGTCTTTGCATCAATATAAGAAATGCCATCGGCTACTCTGCCATATTCATTAACACGGATGTTGTTAACAGTAAGAACATTTCCTGTATTGTTAGCGTCAAATCTGATTTTGATATATCTTGTGTTATCACCTGCTGTGAATCTGATATAAGGAGTTTTGTTTGTTGTCTGTCCTGTAAGAGAAATGTAAACATTACCTTCTCTATGTGCACCGTTTGAAGTGTCGGGAGTTGCAGTTGTTTCACCTGCCTGATTTGCATCGAGGGTATGAACATAGATATCGTAACCTGCTCCACCAACAGTATTATCATATTCAACATCAGCTGATAAGGTATATGTCTTACCGGGTTCAACAGGAATTGCTGTGCTGAAGCCTGTGTTACCGTCACCGGCAGTTGAAGTAACCTTAAAGCCTGTGTTGGTTCTTTCATTAACAGTAAGATTTCCGCTAATTGTAAACTTGCTGTAATTGAACAAATTATCAAATGTTATGTCATAATAAGCAACGACAAGACTGTTGATAGCATTACGGATGTTAGTGTTAGCTGTGTCAATGTTGCTCTGTGTTGTAGCACGTGTTGTAAGAACACCCTTATTATTGTTAAGAACTGTCTTAAGGTTGTTCAATGAAGCGGGAGTATATTTACCGGCAAGATTGTTAACAATATTATTTGCTTCATTTACAGTTGCACCAAGTGTTGACTTGTCATAAATGGTAATATCAAATGCAACTTCCTTCCATGTGCCCTCGTAACAGTCGGTTTCCCAGTCACCGCTATCATTTGATGTTGTGAAAGAGCCTTTATTTGACCAACCACTACTC
>JAZKYQ010000028.1:0-11966 GCA_045612205.1 Acutalibacteraceae bacterium
AAAATGGCAATGTGGAAGTTCAAAAACGAGAATTTCCGTGACTTTTACACCTTTTTATCCACTTTATTCCAAATATTCGACAATACAGACAGAAAACCGTGTCTCGCTTGATTGCGAAACACGGTTTTTCGACAGTCTGAAGCTCCCTCTCGATGAGGGAGCTTTTTCTAGTAGTAAGTAGTGAGTAGTAGGGACAGATTGTGCCGTGTCCGCATTGCAGGGCAGAGCTTGCTTCTGCCCTACAATTTTAATTGTGAATTATTCTGTGCCATCCTTACTACTTCCTACTCACTACTTACTACTAAAAAAATCCCCTTTCCCCCTTGACATTCCTTTCTTTTTGTATTATAATTCCACTATCGCTTTAGACCTTTAAAGGTTTAAATTCTTAAAACACAAAAGTAGAGGACCAAATCATGACACAAAAAACCGTAATCTGGCTTACCATTGCAGTGTATGTTGTTTTCATCGGTGCAATCGGTGTGCTCAATGCAAAAAAATCAAAAAACATAACCGAATTTACCGTTGGCAAAAGAAACGCAAGTGCCTGGCTTTCAGCCTTCTCTTACGGCACCGCTTATTTCTCCGCTGTTATGTTCATCGGTTATGCCGGCGGCACAGGCTGGAAATACGGCATCTGGGGCGTTCTTCCCGGTATGGGAAATGCAATAATCGGCTCACTTCTCGCGTGGCTTGTTCTTGCAAAAAAGACACGAGAAATCACAAGACAGCACAAGATCAAATCCATGCCCCAGCTTTTTGAAAAGAGATTCCACAGCACAAGAATGAAAAACTTCTGCGTGGCAGTTATCTTCCTTTTCCTCATTCCCTACTCAGCCTCAGTTTACAAGGGACTTACAAGTGTCTGCTCCGTGCTTCTGGGTGTTGATGAAAGAGTGTGTATGATTGTTATAGCTCTTGCATCTCTTCTTATTGTAATTCTCGGCGGCTACGGTGCAACACTCAAGGCTGACTTTGTTCAGGGCGCAATTATGCTCGTGGGCGTTGTGCTTCTTATTATCTCAGTAATGAGAAGTGATACCGTAGGCGGCTTTACCGAAGGCCTTTCAGAAATCGTAAAGGAAACAAAAAATCTCAATCTCACCCCTGCAAATCATATAGGCCTCTGGTCAACGGTGCTCATGACCTCCTTCGGCACCTGGGGACTTCCTCAGATGATTCACAAGTACTACGGCATCCGTGACAACCACGAGGTTAAAAGAGGTACGGTTATTTCCACCTTCTTTGCCTTTATCGTTGCGGGCGGCGGTTACTTTATCGGCTCTCTTGCCCACCTCTTCTTCGGAAGCCTTGACGAAATTCCCGGTGCAGGTGCAGGCAAAACCGATTACCTCATTCCTTATATGCTTAAAATGAGTGAGATTTCAGATATTCTCATCGGCGTTATCCTTGTCCTTCTCATTGCCGCATCTGTTTCCACTCTTTCCTCAATCACAATCACCGCAACCTCAACTCTTACAATGGACTTCATCGCTCCCGTTGTGATGAAAACCGAGGATAAGGTGAAGGAAGCAAAGCTTACCAAGCTTCTCTGCCTTGTGTTTGTTCTTTGCTCTTACATTATCGCAAACAGCAACACTCCCATCCTTGATATGATGTCCTACTCATGGGGTATCATTTCAGGCTCATTCCTTGCCCCCTATGCTCTTACTCTTTACAACAAAAAGCTTGGTGCGAAGGGTGCATGGGCAGGCATCATTTCAGGCTTTGTCACAGCCCTTCCTCCCGTTATCTGCAAGCTTTGCTCAATTGATATTTCTCTTCCCCTCTTCGGCAAGGTTATGGATATGGGTCCCCACTTTGCCTGCCTTGCAATGATTGTTTCCCTTGTTATGTGCCTTGCTGTTACAAAGGCAGAAAAGAGCGACGGCAAGGAAAACGAGGCTTTCTATGTAATTACTGAAGCATAATGTGATAAAAAAATAAACTTTAATTCTTTTGCCGAAAATAAAAGTTAAGTTTCCGTTGTATAATAAAATTTAATTTGTTTCGGTAAAGTTGCCGGAAGGCAATACAGAAAGGACACAGAAATGAAACATCAGATTTGGAATCCGCAGATGGAATGCATGGACCGTAAGGAGCTTGAAGCCTTACAGCTCGAAAGACTCAAGGCCCTTGTTGACTACTGCGACAGAAACGTAAAATTTTACCACGACCGTTTTGAAAAGCACGGCATCACCGCCGATAAAATAAAATGTCTTTCCGACATTCAGTACATTCCTTACACAACCAAGGAAGACCTTCGCGACAACTATCCCTTCGGACTTTTCTCCGTTCCTCAGAAGGAAATCGTACGTCTTCACGCTTCCTCGGGCACAACAGGTAACCCCACCGTTGTAGGCTACACAAGAGGCGACCTTGACAACTGGAGCGAGCAGGTGGCAAGACTTGTCTGTGCCGCAGGTGCAACAGATGAAAGCATCGTTCAGATCTGCTTCGGCTACGGTATGTTCACAGGTGCTCTCGGCCTTCACTACGGCCTTGAAAAAATCGGTGCTACCGTTGTTCCCACCTCAGCAGGCAACACAGAAAAGCAGCTTAAGTTTATGCGTGACTTCGGTACAGATACCATCGTAGCAACTCCCTCCTACTGTCTCTACCTTGCAGAAAGTGCAAAGGAAAGAGGAATTGAATTTCCCCTTGACTCCTACAATCTCAAGCTCGGACTTTTAGGCAGTGAGGGCTGTACTCCCGAAATGAGAGCACAGATTGAGGAAAGCTGGGGTAACGGCTTCTTCTGTACAGATAACTACGGTATGAGTGAGCTTAACGGCCCGGGCATGAGCGGTGAATGCTACAAGCGTGACGGCCTTCACATCAACGAGGACCACTTCCTTTGCGAGGTTATCGATTCAGCAACAGGCGACGTGCTTCCCAAGGGCAGCACAGGTGAGCTTGTTGTAACAAACCTCACCAAAAGAGGCATCCCCATGCTCCGCTACAGAACAAAGGACATCACCAACATCAACTACGACAAATGCGAATGCGGAAGAACAAGCGCCCGTATGTCAAAGATTATCGGCAGAAGTGACGATATGCTCAAGATCCGTGGCGTTAACGTATTCCCGACACAGATTGAATCCGCCCTCATCGGTATCGATTCAATCAGCCCCCATTATCAGCTTGTTGTCCGCCGTGAAGGCTTCTCAGATACCCTCGAGGTAAGAGTTGAGCTTATTGACGCTTCACTTCTTGAGGTTTACGGCGAGCTTGAAAAGCTCAGAAGAAACATCCACAACAGAATCAAGGCCATCCTCGGCATTGAAATCAAGGTTACACTTGTTGAGCCCAAGACAATCGAACGCTTTACAGGTAAGGCCAAGAGAATACTTGATTTAAGAAATCAGTAAGTAGTCAACAGTCAGCAACACCTTCGGTGTTTTGTAAAGCTACCGTCTTACCTTTAAAGGCTTATCTGCTATGCGGAATATAACCTTAGGGTGACGAGTATAATCCGAACCCGCCCAAAAGCGTGAGTTTTCGCGGCTTTTCGGCATTTCGGTTTTGAAAGGCGTCAGCCTGTCGTCACCCTCAATATCCAAAAATCCTGCAAAAATTCGCACTTTTGGGTCTGCGATTTTTTGCGGAGCGGATTTTTGGCAAGACAAGACACAAAACGCAGTAAATCCTATCGGATTTACGAGTATTTTAACGAAGTATTGGCGGAAATCCGCCCGTAAAAAACGGGGTTCGGATTATGCTCGCCACCCTAAAGTCACAAATATTTTCCACGCGACCGCAATTTTGCATTTTGCATTTTTGTGCGTAGCAAAAACAAAGGAGTTACATAAAATGAACAAATCTCTTATGCTCGGTAATGAGGCTGTTGCAAGAGGTCTTTATGAGGCAGGCGTTAATGTCATCTCCTCATATCCCGGCACACCCAGCACGGAAATTACCGAATTTGCAAGTAAATACGACGATATGTACAGCGAATGGGCACCCAATGAAAAGGTTGCCTTTGAGGTTGCTTTCGGTGCAGCAACAGGCGGTGCAAGAGCCTTCTGTGCAATGAAGCACGTTGGTCTCAACGTTGCCGCTGACCCTCTTTACACTGCATCCTACATCGGTGTCAACGGTGGTATGGTATGCGCTGTTGCTGACGACCCCGGTATGCACTCATCCCAGAATGAGCAGGACTCACGTCATCACGCAATCGCTTCAAAGACACCTATGCTTGAGCCCTCAGACTCAGAAGAATGCTGTCTTTTCACAAAGCTCGCTTTTGAGCTTTCAGAGCGCTTTGACACTCCTATGCTTCTTCGTCTTTCCACAAGAATTTCTCACGCCCGTTCAATTGTAAGCCTTTCAGACAGAGCTGATGTTCCCGTTAAGGAATACAAGAAGGACGTTATGAAAAATGTTATGATGCCTGCAATGGCAAGAGGTGCTCACGTCAAGGTTGAAAACCGTCTCAAGGCTATGGCTGACTTCGCAGACACAGAGGCAGTTGAGCTCGGCATCAATAAAATCGAAATGAACTCAAAGAAGCTCGGCATCATTGCCGCAGGCTCAGCTTATGTTTACGCCCGTGAAGCAATGGGTGAAAACGCAAGCTACCTCAAGCTCGGTATGGTTAATCCCCTTCCCGTGAAGCTTATCAAGGACTTTGCAAAAGAGGTTGACGAGCTTGTTGTTATTGAAGAGCTTGACGATATTATCGAAACTCACTGCATCAAGCTTGGTCTTAATGTAAAGGGCAAGGAGCTTTTCTCCATCTTCGGTGAATTCTCCCACAAGACTGTTCTTGACGCTCTTACAGACAAAAAGGCTGACTTTGACACCTTTGAGGAAGAAATTCCCGCACGTCCTCCCGTGCTTTGCGCAGGCTGTCCCCACAGAGGTCTCTTCTATTCACTCAAGGGTATGGGACTTTATGTAAGCGGTGACATCGGCTGCTACACTCTCGGTGCTCAGGCTCCTCTTTCAATGCTTGACAGCTGTGTATGTATGGGTGCTTCCGTAAGTGCTCTTCACGGCTTCAACACCGCAAGAGGCACAGAACAGGCAAAAAAGAGCGTTGCCGTTATCGGTGACTCAACCTTCATCCACTCAGGTATCACAGGTCTTATCGACATCGCATAC
The DNA here is from genome assembly GCA_045612205.1 of Acutalibacteraceae bacterium. Lineage (GTDB taxonomy): Bacteria > Bacillota > Clostridia > Oscillospirales > Acutalibacteraceae > UBA6857. The sequence continues at coordinate 5,107 of JAZKYQ010000028.1, forward strand.
AACAAGGGCATTTCAACAGTAATTGTTCTTGATAACTCAATCACAGGTATGACAGGCCACCAGAACAACCCTGCAAACGGTCTTACAATCAAGGGTGATCCCACCGTTGCGGTTAACCTTGAAGCTCTCGCAAAGGCTGTAGGCTTCAACAATGTTGTGGTTGTTGACCCCTTTGATGTAAAGGCTACAAAGGAAGCTGTAAAGGCTGAGCTTGCAAAAGAAGAGCCTTCACTCATCATCTCACGCCGTCCCTGTGCACTTCTTAAAACAGTAAAGCATTCTGCTCCCGTTGTAATCGACGAGGACAAGTGCATCGGCTGCAAGGCTTGTCTCAACGTCGGCTGTCCTGCTCTTTCAACAGGCAAAAAGGCTGACGGCAAGGGCATCGCTCTCATTGACAGCACTCAGTGCGTAGGCTGTGGTGTATGTGCAGAGGCTTGTAAGTTCGACGCAATCAGAACAGGAGGTACAAACTGATGGAAACAAAGAACATTCTTATTGTCGGCGTAGGCGGTCAGGGTACTCTCCTTGCTTCAAAGCTTATGGGTAAGTGCTTTATGGAAAAGGGCTTCGACGTAAAGGTAAGCGAGGTCCACGGCATGAGCCAGCGTGGCGGCAGCGTTGTTACATATGTAAGATACGGTGACAAGGTTTACTCCCCCGTTATCGAAAAGGGAGAGGCTGACATCATCATTTCATTTGAGCAGCTTGAAAGTGCAAGATGGCTTTCCTACCTTAAAAAGGGCGGCGTTCTCATCTCAAGCACTCAGCGCATCGATCCTATGCCCGTAATTATGGGTAAGGCACAGTACCCCGAAGAAATCCTCAGAAAAATCGAGAAAAAGGACATCCGACTTGTTTCACTCGATGCTCTTTCACTTGCAATTTCAGCAGGCACAGCAAAATGTGCCAACATCGTGCTTTTAGGTGCGGCTGTTCCCTATCTCGGAATTGACAAGGAAATCTGGATTGACACAATCAGATCAACCGTTCCTCCCAAGACAATCGAAACCAACCTCAAGGCATTTGAGCTTGGCTATAATGCGTAAAAAACGGAAGTTTAAAATAAAAAATCAAAAAGAAAGGAATTGACCTAAAATGCCAATTTTCAACCCCGAAATTGAATGTGCTTCAAGAGATTACCTTCGTGCACTTCAGTCAGCAAGACTCATCAAAATGGTAAAGAACGCTTACGAAAACGTTCCTTTCTACAAAGAGAAGTTTGATGAAATCGGTCTCAAGCCCGAGGACATCCACTCAATCGACGACATCACAAAGCTTCCCTTCACAGTAAAGACAGATCTTCGTGACAACTATCCCTTCGGTCTTTTTGCCTGCAAGAAGGACGAGCTTGTAAGAATTCACGCCTCCTCAGGCACAACAGGTAAGCCCACCGTTGTCGGCTACACCAAGGCTGACATTGATGTATGGTCAGAGGGTGCTGCAAGAGCAATCAGTGCAGCAGGCGGTTTAAAGGATGACACAATCCACGTTTCCTACGGCTACGGCCTTTTCACAGGCGGTCTCGGCCTTCACTACGGTGCAGAAAAGCTCGGAGCAACCGCTCTTCCTGCTTCATCAGGTAACACTCAGAGACAGATTCAGATGCTTCAGGATTTCGAATCAGATATTCTTTGCTGCACACCCTCCTATGCAATGTTCATCGGTGAAACAATCCGTGATATGGGAATCGATCCCAAGAGTCTCAAGGTCCGTGCAGGTATTTTCGGTGCAGAGCCCTGGACAGAAAAGATGAGAAAGCAGATTGAAGAGCTTCTTGACATCAAGGCTTACGACATCTACGGTCTTTCCGAAATCGCAGGTCCCGGTGTTTCCTATGAATGTGAATGCCAGAACGGTATGCACGTCTGTGAGGACTTCTTCTATCCCGAAATCATTGATCCCGACACTCTTGAGCCCGTACCCGACGGCGAATACGGCGAGCTTGTATTCACCTGCATCGGAAAGGAAGCTCTCCCCCTTGTAAGATACCGCACAAGAGACATCTGTGCTCTTACAAGAGAAACATGTGCCTGCGGCAGAACAACCGTCAGAATGGCAAAGCCCAAGGGCAGAAGCGACGATATGCTTATCATCCGCGGTGTCAATGTATTCCCCTCACAGGTTGAGCATGTGCTTCTTTCTCTTAATATGGCACCTAATTACCTCATTATTGTTGACAGAGTGAATAATTCTGATACAATGGAGGTACAGGTCGAAATGAATCCCGACATGTTCTCCGATACCGTCAAGGGTATGGAAAAGGAAGAAAAGAAGATTGAAGCAGCCCTTCAGTCAACTCTTAACATTCACGCAAAGGTTCGTCTTATGGCTCCCGGCTCACTTCCCCGTTCAGAGGGCAAGGCAAAGAGAGTTATTGATAACCGCAAGCTGTAAGCTGATACAGAGTGGCTGAGTAGCCGGTAGACGGTAGTCAGTAGTCAGATGATTCGTATTCCTTCGTTATCCTACTACTTACTACACACTACTCACTACTTTTCCTCTCTTTCTCCATAACCAACAAGAAAGGAAGAAAATATTATGATTATCAAGCAGATTTCCATTTTCGTAGAAAACAAAGCAGGCAGACTTGCCGAAATCACAGAGACAATCGCAAAGGCAGGAATTGACATCCGTGCTCTTTCAATTGCTGACACAACAGACTTCGGTATTCTCCGTCTTATCGTTGACAAGCCCGAAGAAGCTGCCCTCACTCTCAAGGAAGCAGGTCTCACAGTTTCAATCACAAACGTTATCGCTGTCGGTATCGATGACACTCCCGGTGCATTCAGCGTTCCCATGAGAATTCTTGCTGACGCAGGCATTGACGTTGAGTACATGTATGCCTTCATTTCAAGAGACACTCAGAAGGCTTATGTTATTCTCAGAGTTGCTGACAACGATGTTGCTGCAAAGGCTCTTACAGACAAGGGTGTAACTCTCCTTGACGAAAACGGCTTTTACGGCCTGATGAAATAAGCTTATGGATAAGATTATCTTAAAAAAAGCCTCACTCGAACCCCGTCCTTTTGAAGGATGGGGTACAAGTCTTTGTTGGTGGGCTCACCGACTCGGCTTTGACGATTCTCTTGCACAGTCAGCCGCTGACCTTTTTTATTCAAAGGAAGGTCTCGGTCTTAACATTATGCGCTACAACATCGGCGGAGGTGACAACCCGACCCATAACCACATCACCCGTACCGATTCAAAAATTCCCGGCTGGGTAAAGCTTAATGAAAAGGGCGAAAAAATCTTCACTCCCGATGCTGACAAAAATCAGCTGAATGTGACAAAGCGCTGTATTGCCGCTGCAGGTGACGAGGCCTTTGTTGAAGCCTTTTCCAATTCACCGCCATATTTTATGACTGTCAGCGGCTGCTCAAGCGGAAGCCGCAATGCAATAAGCGACAACCTGAAAAAGGAATGTGTCGGAGAATTTGCCGACTATCTTGCCGATGTCTGCCTTTACCTTGAAAAGGAAGAAGGCATCACTATAAAAAGTCTTGCGGCAATGAATGAGCCTGACACAAGCTACTGGAAGGAAGGCTCTCCAAAGCAGGAGGGATGTCACTTTGACGGCGGTGAAAGTCAGAACAGAATTCTCATTGCAGCAAGTAAGGCAATGAAAAAAAGAGGCCTTTCTCACACCCACATCACCGCAAGCGACGAAACAAACTGCCGCACTCAGCTCCATTCCTTAAAATGCTACAGTAAAGAGGCAAAAGAGCACATCGACCGCATAAGCGTTCACACCTATGAAAGAGCCTGGAAGAGCCTCGGCTCTTATGCAAAAAGGCATAATCTCCCCTTATGGATGACGGAAACCGACTGGAGCAGCAGCGTAAGAGGCTGTAAAAACGGTATGGGTCCGGGTCTGTGGTTTGCAAAGAAAATCATTCAGGATCTCAATAATCTTTCACCTCAGGCGTGGATTATGTGGCAGGTTATCGGCTCTTACTCGGGAAGTGAACCCTTTGACGGGAATTTTGACGGTCCGCCCGTTGATATGACAAAGGGCTTCTGGGGTGTCAGCCGTTGCGACTTTGACAAAAAAGAAATTGTTCTTTCACAGAAATATTACTGCTTCGGACAGTTCACCCGTTACATCCGTCCCAAAATGACAATTCTGCCCATTGACAACCGCACCGTCGGTGCTTATAATAAGGATGAAAAAAGGCTTGTGCTTGTGGCTGTCAACGATACAAGGAAAGAAAAAAGGCTTTCTCTCGGTCTTGAGGAGTTTTCAGCTGAAGGCACCTGTCAGGTTATCCGCACAAGCGGCAGCCTTGAAAAGGGTGAGCAATGGAAGGAGCTTGAAGCAGAAAAGCTTGTTGGCGGGCTTCTTGACACCGTGCTCAGACCTTACAGCGTAACTACTTTTATTGTTGCAACAGATTAATTATAAGGAGAACAAACTATGCTCGAACAACTCAAAAAAGACGTACTTGAAGCTAACTTAAGCTTACCGAAATACAACCTTGTAACCTTCACCTGGGGTAATGTAAGCGGTATTGACCGCGAAAAGGGACTCGTTGTTATCAAGCCCAGCGGCGTTGAATACGACGTTATGACAGCCGAGGATATGGTTGTTGTTGACCTTGACGGAAATATTGTTGAAGGCAAGCTCAATCCCTCATCAGACACACCCACCCACCTCGAGCTTTACAAGGCCTTCCCTGAGGTAGGTGGCATCATTCACACCCATTCACCCTGGGCAACCTCATGGGCACAGGCAGGAAGAAGCATCCCTGCTTACGGCACAACTCACGCTGACTATTTTTACGGAGCAATCCCCTGCACACGTCAGCTCACACCCGAAGAGGTTGAAGCTGCTTACGAAAAGGAAACAGGCACCGTTATCATCGAAGCCTTTGAGGGCATTGATCCTATGGCAGTTCCCGGTGTTGTTGTTTATAAGCACGGACCCTTCGCCTGGGGCAAGACTCCCAAGGATTCCGTACATAACGCCGTTGTTATGGAAACCGTTGCTAATATGGCTTACCACGCTGAGCAGTTAAATCCTGCAAAGGAGCCTATTGAGCAGTACCTTCTTGATAAGCACTATATGAGAAAACACGGCCCGAATGCTTATTACGGACAGAAAAAGTAAAAAAATTCTTTTTTCTAAATAAAGCCCTGAAAAACGTCAGGGCTTTATTTTTTTGGTTTAAAACTGCAAAGTGTAAAATGTAAAAAATATACATTATTTCCTTAAATTTTATCTTATAATTGGGCATAGTTTTATTGACCCGTGGAATGCTTTGTGATATAATGTCAAGTGTAAAATTGGAATAAAGAAAGGAATGACAATATGAACTATAATTACGACGAATGGTATGGCTTTGATTTCGGTACATGGTCAAAAGAAATCAATGTAAGAAGCTTTATCAGACATAACCATACACCCTACGACGGCAACGAGGATTTCCTTGTAGGCCCCACCGACAGCACAACCGCTCTCTGGGAGCAGGTTCTTGAGCTTACAAAGCAGGAAAGAGAAGCAGGCGGCGTTCTTGATATGGATACTGATATTATTTCAACTATCACATCACACGCTCCTGGTTATCTTGACAAGGAAAAGGAAGTTATCGTAGGCTTCCAGACAGACAAGCCCTTCAAGCGTGCTCTTATGCCCTACGGCGGCATCCGTATGGCTGAAAAGGCTTGCGCTGACAACGGCTATAAGCTCGATCCCTCCATCAAGGAATTCTTCACTGTTCACAGAAAGACTCACAACGCAGGTGTTTTCGATGCATATACACCTGAAATGAGAGCCTGCCGTTCAAGCCACATCATCACAGGTCTTCCCGATGCTTACGGCCGCGGCAGAATCATCGGTGACTACAGAAGAGTTGCTCTTTACGGTATTGACAGACTTATTGCTGACAAGATGGAGCAGAAGGAAACCACAAGAAGTGCTATGTACTCCCAGGTTATCCGTGACAGAGAAGAGCTTTCAGAGCAGATCCGTGCTCTTGAAGACCTCAAGAAGATGGCAGCAAGCTACGGCTATGACATCTCAAGACCCGCAAAGGACACAAAGGAAGCTATCCAGTGGCTCTACTTCGGTTACCTTGCAGCAGTTAAGGAACAAAACGGTGCTGCAATGAGCCTTGGCAGAACCTCAACCTTCCTTGATATTTATGCTGAAAGAGACCTCAGAAACGGCATCTACACCGAAACTGAGATTCAGGAAATGGTAGACCACTTCATTATGAAGCTTCGTCTTATCAAGTTTGCACGTACTCCCGAGTACAACGCTCTCTTCTCAGGCGACCCTCAGTGGGTAACTGAATCAATCGGAGGCGTTGCTATCGACGGCAGACACCTTGTTACAAAGATGTCCTACCGTTACCTTCACACTCTTGAAAACCTTGGTGCTGCACCCGAGCCCAACCTCACAGTTCTCTGGTCAGTAAATCTTCCCGAAAACTTCAAGCGCTTCTGTGCAAAGATTTCAATCGAAACCTCTTCCGTACAGTACGAAAACGACGACCTTATGAGATTCACTCACGGTGACGACTATGCAATCGCATGCTGCGTTTCATCAATGAGAGTAGGTAAGGAAATGCAATTCTTCGGCGCAAGAGCTAACCTTGCAAAGTGTCTTCTTTACGCAATCAACGGCGGTGTGGACGAAATCTCAGGCAAGCAGGTTGCTCCCGAGTACAGACCCATCACAAGCGACTACCTCGACTACGATGAGGTTATGAAGCGCTACGACGAAATGATGAAGTGGCTTGCAGGCGTTTATGTAAACACACTTAACATCATTCACTATATGCACGACAAGTACTGCTACGAAAAGATCCAGATGGCTCTTCACGACAAGAAGGTTACCCGTTGGTTCGCAACAGGTA
>JAZKYQ010000029.1:0-6248 GCA_045612205.1 Acutalibacteraceae bacterium
ACAGATGTTTCCGATATTGTTTCCGATATTATATATAATGTCAGAAAAAACGGAGATAAAGCACTTTTTGAGTATTGTGAAAAGTTCGACAAGGCAAAGCTTACTTCTCTTGAGGTTAGCGAAGAAGAAATTCAGCAGGCTTTTGAAAGTGTCGAGCCGAGATTTATTGAAATTCTTGAAAAGGCGGCTGTAAATATCCGTGCCTTCCACGAAAAGCAGGTAAGAAACAGCTTTATCATCAACGATAAGGATGGAGTCGTAATCGGTCAGAAGGTTATTCCCGTTGAAAAGGCAGGACTTTATGTTCCTGGCGGCACAGCGGCTTATCCTTCAACGGTGCTTATGGACAGCATCCCTGCTAAGATTGCAGGCTGCGGTGAAATATGCATCACAACACCTCCTAATGCGGAAGGCAAGGTTAATCCCGTAATTCTTGCAGCTGCTAAAATTGCAGGTGTAGACCGCATTTTCAAGGTCGGTGGAGCGCAGGCGATTGCAGCTCTTGCTTACGGAACAGAAACAGTTCCTAAGGTTGACAAGATTGTCGGTCCGGGTAATGCTTTTGTTGCAGAAGCAAAAAAGCAGGTTTACGGTATTGTTTCAATCGATATGATCGCAGGTCCGAGTGAGATTCTTGTTGTTGCTGACGGTAAGAGCAATGCAAAATTTGTTGCCGCAGACCTTCTTTCTCAGGCAGAGCACGATAAAATGGCAAGTGCGGTTCTTGTTACCGACAGTATGGATTTTGCCAAGGAAGTAAGCGATGAGCTTGAAAGACAGATTCCTCTTCTTCCAAGAGAAGAAATTGCAAGAGTTTCCATTGACAATAACGGAAAGATTATTGTAAGTGATGATCTTATGAAAGCAATTGATATTGCAAATGAGATTGCTCCTGAGCATCTTGAGCTTTGCGTTGATAACCCCTTCGACTATCTTGATAAAATCAGGCACGCCGGCTCAATCTTTATGGGAAGATACTGTCCTGAAGCCCTCGGTGATTACTTTGCAGGTCCTAATCATACACTTCCCACAACAGGTACAGCGAGATTTTCAAGTCCGCTTTCCGTTGACGATTTCGTTAAAAAGACACAGTACACATATTACACTAAAGAAGCACTTTCACGAGTTGCAGATGATGTTGCATTCTTTGCTGAAAAGGAAGGCCTTTCAGCTCACGCAAGAAGTGCCACAGTGCGTTTTGAGGATTAAAAATGAGCAGATTTTTAAATGAAAAATATCAGAAGCTTGAAGCATATACCCCCGGTGAACAACCGAGGGATATGAAATATATAAAGCTCAATACGAATGAATCACCCTATCCGCCTTCAAAGGGAGTTCTTGAAGCGGTCAATTCAGCCGAGGCTGCAAATTTACGTCTTTATTCTGATCCTGAGTGCAAGCATCTTAAGCTGGCAATTGCAGAGCTTTACAATGTTGATACAGACAATATTTATCTTTCAAACGGTTCGGATGATATACTGAACTTCTCGTTTATGGCTTTTGCAGGAAACGGAGTTGCGGCAGCCTTTCCTGTAATCAGTTACGGTTTTTACAAGGTTTATGCTGAGCTTTACGGACTCGATTATAAGAAGATTCCTCTTAAGGATGATTTCTCTGTTGACGCAAATGATTATTGCGGTCTTAACAGCTTCATTGTTATTGCAAATCCCAATGCTCCGACAGGTAAGACCATTTCCAAGGAGGATATAATCCGTATTCTTGAAACTAATCCGGACAATGTTGTGCTTATAGACGAAGCTTATGTTGACTTTGGCGGTGAATCGGTTTATCCTCTTATAAAGCAATACAAAAATCTCCTTGTAGTGCAGACCTTTTCAAAGTCTCGTTCAATGGCAGGTGCAAGACTTGGTTTTGCTTTCGGTGATAAGGAGCTAATTGAGGATCTTAATAAAATAAAGTACTCCACTAATCCCTATAACCTTAACAGAATCACTCTTGCTGCAGGTGAAGCTGCCATTAAAGAAAATGATTATTACATGAATAACTGCAAGAAAATCATTGAAACAAGAGAGTATACAACAGACGAGCTTATTAAAATCGGCTTTGAGGTTATAGATTCAAAGGCAAACTTTATTTTTGCCAAAAGCAAGGATATCGGTGGTGAAGAGTTATACAAAGCACTTAAGTCAAAGGGTATTCTTGTAAGACATTTTTCTGATAAGAAAATCTGTGATTATGTGAGAATTACGATCGGTGCAAGAGAGGATATGGAAAGCTTCATTGTAACGGTTAAGAACATTCTGGAGGAGAGATAATGAGAACATCTGAAATCAAACGCAAAACAGCGGAAACAGATATATTGTTAAGACTAAATATTGACGGAACAGGTAAATCAATTATTGATACCGGTTGCGGATTCTTTGATCATATGCTTACTCTTTTTGCAAAGCACGGCAGATTTGACCTTCAGGTTGAATGTAAGGGTGACACTTATGTTGATTATCATCACACTGTTGAGGATATCGGTATTGTTTTAGGTAAAGCCTTTGCTGAAGCTCTTGGTGAAAAAAGAGGCATCATACGCTACGGTAATTTTATTCTCCCTATGGATGAAAGTCTTATTATGAGTGCTGTTGACATTTCAGGCAGAGCTTATCTCGGATTCGCACTTAATATTCCTACACAGAAGGTGGGGGATTTCGATACAGAGCTTGTTGAAGAATTCTTCGTTGCTTTTTGCCACAATGCGGCTCTCAATCTTCATATACGTCAGCTCGCAGGCTCTAATTCTCATCACATTATTGAAGGTACATTCAAATCAGTTGCACGTTCTCTTAAAGCAGCTTGTGCTATTGACGAAGCCTTCAGTGATGAAATTCCATCAACAAAAGGAGTTCTGTAATGATTGCGATTATTGATTATGGAGTGGGAAATCTTTTTTCCTTGTCCTGTTCATTAAAGGCTGTAGGTGCCGATGTTATTGTGACAGGTGATGAAGAAGTTATAAGAAAAGCGGATAAGCTTATCCTTCCCGGTGTAGGTGCATTTGAGGATGCGGCTAAAAAGCTTTTTTCTTCAGGCTTAGACAAGGTAATACTTGATGAAGTGTCAAAGGGAAAGCCTCTTATGGGGATTTGTCTTGGTATGCAGATGCTTTTTGAAATAAGCTTTGAATACGGTGAGCATACGGGACTCGGTCTTATAAAGGGAAGCATAGTTTCAATGGAGGGCAGAATTCCAGAAAAGCTCAATATTCCTCACATTGGTTGGAATGCACTCAGCTTTAAAAAGGACAGTAAGCTTTTCAAATACATCAATGAGGGCGAATGTGTTTATTTTGTTCACTCATATTTCGGATGTGACTGTGACGAAAGTGTCACAGCAACAGCTGAATACGGTATTGATATTACTGCTTGCGTTGAAAGAGGTAACATATTCGGTTGCCAGTTTCACCCTGAAAAAAGCGGTGAAACAGGACTTAATATTTTGAAAGCATTTTGCGAAATGGGGGAGTAAGAATGAATATTTTTCCCGCAATCGACCTTGTAAAGGGTTGTGCAGTACGTCTTTTTAAAGGCGATTATGATCAGATGACAGTATATAGTGAGCATCCTGAAGAAATAGCAATTGACTTTGAAAAAAGCGGTGCAAAATATCTGCATCTCGTTGATCTTGAGGGTGCCAAGGACGGCACAACTCCGAATATAGAAACCGTAAAAAAGATCAGAAATTCATGTGGGCTTTATATTGAAATCGGTGGCGGTATCCGTAATATGGAAACTGTTGAAGCTTATCTTAATGCAGGCGTTGACAGAGTAATCCTCGGAACTGCTGCAGTTAAAGACGAAGCATTTCTTAAAGCTGCTGTTGAAAAATACGGTGAGAAGATTGCAGTTGGTGTCGACATAAAGGATGGCTTTGTTGCGATTAAGGGCTGGACGGAAAAATCAGAGTTTGACGGCTTTGAATTCTGCAAGAAAATGCAGGATATCGGTGTTAAAACAATAATCTGCACCGATATTTCAAAAGACGGAGCTATGATCGGAACAAACCGTGAGTTATATAAAGAGCTTTCCGAAAAGCTTAGCATAAACATCACTGCTTCCGGCGGCGTTTCAACTCTTGATGATGTTAAGGCTCTTGCTGAAATGAAGCTTTACGGGGCAATTATCGGCAAAGCATATTACACAGGTGCAATCAATCTTAAGGAAGCGCTGGAGGTGGCCGAATGATTACAAAAAGAATTATTCCATGCCTTGATGTAAAAAACGGCAGAGTTGTTAAAGGTGTAAACTTTGAAGGACTAAACGATGTTTCCTCTCCTGTCAGTCTTGCTGAATATTACAGTAACAACGGTGCTGACGAGCTTGTATTTTATGATATAACTGCTTCCTTTGAGGAAAGAAGGCGTTTTACAGACATTCTTACAGAGGTTGCTTCAAAGATTTTCATTCCTCTTACAGTTGGCGGAGGAATAAATACCCTTGACGATTTTGAAAGAGTTCTCGGTTGCGGAGCTGATAAGGTAAGCGTAAACTCGGGTGCAATCAGAAATCCTGAGCTTATTGAGCAGGCGGCAAAGCGTTACGGAGACCAGTGTGTTGTTCTTTCTGCTGATATTAAGCGTGTGGACGGAGTTTTCCGTGTGTTTGCAAAAGGCGGAAGAGAAAACACAGGTATGGAAGCGATTGAATGGATTAAGCGTTGTGTCGGAATGGGTGCAGGTGAAATCGTTGTCAACTCCATTGACACTGACGGTGTAAAAAAAGGCTTCGATCTTGAAATGCTCAAAGCCGTATGTGATGTTGTTAAAGTGCCTGTAATCGCTTCGGGCGGCGCAGGTTGCATTGACGATTTTACCAAGCTTTTCAACGAAGTTCCTGAGGTCTCGGCAGGTCTTGCCGCTTCAATCTTTCACTTTGGAGAGGTTGCAATCAAGGACCTTAAATATGATCTTAAAAACAAAGGTATAACTGTGAGGATATAAAAATGATTAACATAAACGAACTTAAATTTGACGATAAAGGACTTATCCCTGCGATAGTTGTTGACTCTCTTACAGGTAAGGTGTTGACCCTCGCTTATATGAACAAGGAAAGCCTTGAAATTTCAATTGAAAAGAAGCTCACTTGCTTCTTCAGCCGCTCAAGACAGGAGCTCTGGCTCAAGGGTGAAACAAGCGGCAACTATCAGCACATCGTGTCGATTACCGCCGACTGTGACAAGGATGCCCTTGTTGTGGTTGTTGAAAAGGACGGACCTGCCTGTCACAAGGGTACAGATTCCTGCTTTACAGCTCCTGTTTTTGAAAGTGACGAGCTTTCTCATTTCACTATGGACGGACTTTACGAGCTTCTTCTCGGAAGAAAAGCCAACCTTCCGGAAGGCTCTTACACAACCTACCTTTTCCAGAAGGGTATTGATAAAATCCTTAAGAAAATCGGTGAGGAATCAACAGAGGTCATCATTGCAGGTAAGGCTGATGACAAAAAAGAAACCGTTTACGAAATTGCCGATCTTGCTTACCACATTATGGTAATGATGGTTGAAATGGGGATCAGCGTTGATGATGTAAGAAAAGAGCTTGCATCACGTCACGTGATTGACCACAAGGTTAAGCAGGAAAAAATGGCAAGCGATAACGCTTGAGTATTGCAGAGGGACGTAAAATGAAGTTATCGGAAATTGCGCAGGAATACGCTGCCAGAATCAGCGACGAGAAGCTGAAGAAAATGTTCGTGCAGTGCTTTATGAGCACCTTTGAAACCACGGCAAAATTCCTTAAGGATGGAAGCTGCTTTGTTATAACGGGCGATATACCTGCAATGTGGCTTCGTGATTCCTCGGCTCAGGTTAATCACTACATTCAGTTTGCGAATAAGTGTCCCGAGGCCTACAGGCTCATTGACGGCCTCATCCGCCGTCAGGTTAACTGCATCCGCATTGACCCTTACGCAAATGCCTTTAACCGAAGAGCGAACGGTAAAACTCAGTTTAAGGACAAAACCGATTTCCACTCTCCCTGTGTGTGGGAGAGGAAATACGAAATCGACTCTCTTTGCTATCCCGTGAAGCTTGTTTATCGCTTCTGGAAGGAAGCAGGGGCAACAACTCACTTCACAAAGGAGCTTCACGAGGCTTTTGTGAAGATTGTTGACCTCTGGACTCTTGAGCAGAATCACAAAAATTCCCCTTACTTTTTCCGTCGTCGTTTCTGTCCGAAATCGGATACCCTTGCGCATAAGGGTAGGGGAACACACGTTGAGTATACCGGCATGACCTGGTCG
>JAZKYQ010000030.1:0-2034 GCA_045612205.1 Acutalibacteraceae bacterium
CTTCAGAAGCTCACCTTACTTGACTATCCCGGCAAAACAGCCTGTACTGTTTTCACTCCCGGGTGTAATTTCCGTTGCCCCTTCTGTCATAATGCTCTTCTTGTAACTGACAAGGTTGACTCTTTCGTAAGCGAGGACGAGTTTTTCTCCTTTCTTTCAAAAAGAGAGGGTATTCTCGACGGAGTATGCATAACAGGCGGAGAGCCGACCTTGCAAAAGGAGCTCATCCCCTTTATGGAGAAAATCAGAGGAAGGGGCTTTCTTATAAAGCTTGATACCAACGGCTACAAGCCCGATGTATTAAAAGAAATTCTTCATAAAAACCTTGCTGACTATGTGGCAATGGATGTAAAGGCCTCACCCGAGCGCTACGGTGAAGCTACGGGAATTTCAGCTTTTGATTTTTCACTTATAGCAGAAAGCATCAGCCTTCTTGAAAAAAGCGATGTGCCCCACGAGTTCCGTACAACGGTAACCGATGAGCTTCACAGTGAAGAGGATTTTGAAAAAATCCTTTCGCTTTTTTCCGGAAATACACTCTATTTTATCCAGCAGTTCAAGGACTCAGGCAATCTCATCGACGAAAGCTGTCACGGCTGGAGCACTGAACGGATGAGAAAGCTTGTCAGCATTCTTAATTCTGATCACACTAACGTTTTACTGCGTGAAACTTAATCGACAGTTGCAAAATTACTTGAAACTACATATTGTGCCTAAACCCAATATTTTGTGCTTTTTTTCATAAAAAACACAAGAAATTGTATAATAACCCTTGAAATTTCCAGATATTAATGCTATAATCAGTCTCGCACCGCTAAAAAAAAGCGGAAGATACTGATTATATTTTTTTGAAAAGAGAGAAAGAAAAAGGAGGAAATTTCATGTATTCAGTTATGAAGCGTACAGGCAAGCTTATTGAGTTTGACCTTGGAAAAATCACTCAGGCCATCACCCTTGCTTTTGAAGCAGAGCAAAGAGAATACAACCCCAACATCATCGACTTTCTTGCACTTAAGGTAACTGCAGACTTCGAGCCTAAAATCAAGGACCACTGCATTGCCGTTGAGGACATCCAGGACAGCGTTGAAAACGTTCTTGTTCAGGCGGGCTATTCCGACGTTGCAAAGGCATACATCCTTTACCGCCGTCAGCACGAAAAGCTGCGTGACATCAACACAACTCTTCTTGACTATAAGGAAATCGTTGATAACTATGTCAATGTTTCCGACTGGCGAGTTAAGGAAAACTCAACCGTTACCTATTCTGTAGGCGGTCTTATCCTCAATAACTCAGGTGCAATTACCGCCAACTACTGGCTCAGCGAGGTTTACGACGATGAAATCGCAAACGCTCACAGAAACGCTGACATTCACATTCACGACCTTTCAATGCTCACAGGCTACTGTGCAGGCTGGTCACTCAAGCAGCTCATCCAGGAGGGTCTCGGCGGTGTAACAGGCAAAATCACCTCTGCTCCTGCAAAGCATCTTGCAACACTTTGCAATCAGATGGTAAACTTCCTCGGCATTATGCAGAACGAATGGGCAGGTGCTCAGGCATTCTCCTCCTTTGATACATATCTTGCACCCTTTGTAAAGGTTGACAACCTCTCCTACGGGCAGGTTAAAAAGTGCATCGAAAGCTTTATCTACGGGGTAAACACTCCCTCACGCTGGGGCACACAGGCTCCCTTCTCAAACATCACCCTTGACTGGACAGTTCCCGGTGACCTTGCAGAGCTCAACGCAATCGTAGGCGGCAAGGAAATGGACTTCAAGTACAAGGATTGCAAGAAGGAAATGGATATGATCAACCGTGCCTTCATCGAAACAATGATTGAAGGTGACGCAAACGGCAGAGGCTTCCAATATCCTATCCCCACCTACTCAATCACAAGCGACTTTGACTGGTCAGAAACACAGAACAACAAGCTTCTTTTTGAAATGACCTCAAAATACGGCACACCCTACTTCTCAAACTACATCAACTCCGATATGGAGCCCAGCGACGTCCGTTCAATGTGCTGCAGACTCC
>JAZKYQ010000031.1:0-24500 GCA_045612205.1 Acutalibacteraceae bacterium
CATCGACCTTCAGAAAACAGTAAAGAAGCTTGAAGAAGCTTATGCTTTCATCAAGGAAGTTTCTGAAAACGGCGGCGAAGTTCTTTTCGTAGGCACAAAGAAGCAGGCTATGGATTCAGTTCGTGAGGAAGCAATCCGTTGCGGTATGCCCTATGTTAACGCTCGTTGGCTCGGCGGTATGCTCACAAACTATCAGACAATCCAGAAGAGAATCAAGAGACTTGCTCAGCTCAAGGCTATGGAGCAGGACGGCACATTCAACCTTCTTCCCAAGAAGGAAGTTATCAAGCTTAACCTTGAAATCGAAAAGCTTGAAAAATTTATGGGCGGTATCACAGAAATGAAGAAGCAGCCCGCTGCACTCTTCATCGTTGACCCCAGAAAAGAAAGAATCGCAGTTGCAGAAGCTCACAAGCTCGGTATCCCCATCGTTGCTATCGTTGACACAAACTGTGATCCCGATGAAGTTGACTATGTAATCCCCGGTAACGACGACGCTATCAGAGCTGTAAGACTTATCGCAGGTGCAATGGCTGACGCTATCATCGAAGGCAGACAGGGCGAATCAAACGCTCCCGTAGCAGAAGCTGCAGCAGAAGCTGCTGAATAATTTTGATTATAAACCCCGTTATATTTAATTGACGGGGTTTCTTTGAAAATATTACTTATTTTTTAGGAGGAATTTATTATGGCATTTACAGCTAAAGACGTACAGGCACTTCGTGAGAAGACCGGCGTAGGTATGATGGATTGTAAGAAGGCTCTTGTTGAAACAGATGGCGACATCGACAAGGCTATTGATATTCTCAGAGAAAAGGGTCTTGCTTCTGCTGCTAAGAAGGCAAGCCGTGTTGCAGCTGAAGGTGTAGTTGCAGCTTATAACGATGCAAACGCAGGTGCACTTGTTGAAATTAACTGCGAAACAGACTTCGTTGCTAAGGGTGCTCCCTTCGTTGAGCTTGCAGCTAAGGTTGTTAAGACTGTTGTTGCTGCAAAGCCTGCTGACCTTGAAGCTCTTCTTGCTACAAAGGTTGTAGGTTCAGAAATGACTGTTGATGAAGAAGTTCAGGAGGTATTCCTTGCTCTTCGTGAAAACATGAAGGTTCGTCGTTTTGCTCTTCTTGAAGGTCACACAACATCATACATTCATGCAGGCGGTTCAGTAGGTGTTCTTGCTGCATTTGATGTTGACGATGCAACAGCTGCTAACGAAGAATTCGTTGCAATGAGCAAGAACGTAGCAATGCAGATTGCTGCTATGAGCCCTGAATATCTCAGCAAGGCTGACATTTCAGAAGAAGAATTTGCTAAGATGAAGTCAATCACAATTGACAGTGCTCTTAATAAGCCTGATTCACTTCCCGTACCCATCCTCAACAGCCTCACAGAAGAAGCAATTTCTTCAAAGAAGTGGAGCGACGAAGATGCAGAAATCTTCAAGGGTCTTGATCAGAAGCAGAAGAAGAACTTCCCCAACTTCATTTCAAAGGAAGCTATGGCTGCTCTTGCTGAAATCGCAGTTTCACACAAGGCTGAAATCGTTGACAACAAGATCTTCGCAGGTCTCGTTCAGGGTCGTCTTGCAAAGCAGGTTAAGGAAGTTTGTCTCCTTGAGCAGACATTCGTTCGTTCAGATCTCTTTGAAGGCGATGTAAACGGCTACATCAACTCAGTAGCTAAGGCACTCGGCGCAGAAATCAAGCTTTCACAGTTCGTTCGTTTCGCTAAGGGCGAAGGCATCGAAAAGAAGGTTGACGATTTCGCAGCTGAAATCGCTTCAATGGTTAAATAATTTAACTTAAAAGTAATGACAGGTGTTTCCGAAAAGGGACACCTGTTATTTTATATAGAACCCCTGCAGTCCAATGACTGCGGGGGTTCTCTGTCCTTACCAAATGGCTTGGACGCTCCGTGATAAAATCCATTCTCGCCCAATTGGCACAGCTCTTGCCATGCCGTCCTTCCAAATCCGCCGTGGATTTTTACGTTGGCTTTCGGATTTTATCCTATCTGAAAGTCCACACCAATGTGTGAACGCTTTTCAACGGTAGCAACACCTTTCTGCAACAGAATTAAAATTGCGTCGCAGACCCTCAACGTTTGCTGTAAGGCAAATATTTCACATCTGCGAAACAGATATTTCATTGCAATGCAACGCATTGCTCCGTCGGTTTAATTTATCCGATTGCGTCGGGCTTCCCCACACTAATCGGGTGCGGAGAAGCCGCAAACGCCATTGCTTATCCGCTGAGAATAGTATGGCATTTGCGGCTTATAAAATTCATTATATCAGTTGGAAATTATTTCAATTTTTCAACCATTATCTTTGCACATTTGTAAATGTCTCCGCAACCGAGAGTGATGATGATATCACCCTTCTTTGCATTTGCGAGAACATAATCTGCAATTTCTTCAAATGTGTTGAACCACACGCTTCCGGGAATCTTTTCGGCAAGATCCTTTGTGTATATTCCGTAGGTGTTCACTTCACGTGAGCCCATAATCTCTGTCATAACACACTTATCGGGAATCTGAAGAGCCTTTACAAAATCATCAAAGAGAAGTTTAGTTCTTGAGTAGGTGAAGGGCTGGAAAACTGCCCATACAGTATTATAACCCATCTTCATAACAGCGTTGAGAGTAACCTCAAGCTCGCCGGGATGATGTGCATAGTCGTCAGCAATTGTGATACCATCAAATTCACCGTGTACCTCAAAGCGTCTGCCTGCGCCACCGAAGGCACCGATGCCGTTTTCACACTCTTCGTTTGAACAGCCACCGTTTTTAGCTGCGGCAAAAGCTGCAAGAGCGTTTGTGATGTTGTGCTCACCGGGGATGTTAAGCTTAAGGTGGGCAATTTTTTCGCCTTTGTGCATAACGTCAAATTCACCGAAAGCACCACGGTTATATGTAACATTTGCAGCGTAGTAATCGTTGGAATCTTTTCTGCCGAAGGAGATAAGCTTTTTATTAAGTCCTTCAACAGCTTTAACGGTGTTCTCGTCGTCACCGTTATAAATAACAGTATCACTTGTCATGTCAGAGAACTTTCTGAAAGAAGCTATGATATTATCAAGATTCTCAAAGAATTCAAGATGATCCTCGTCAACATTGAGAATAACAGCAACATTGGGATCAAGCTCGTGGTAGTGATTGTTGAATTCGCAGGCTTCGCAGATAAGCGTTTCGCTTTTGCCAGCAATGCCGTGACTGTCAATAAGAGGAAGTCTGCCTCCGATAACCGCAGAAGGATCCTTCTGAGCCATAACGAAAACCTGGGTGAGCATTGCTGTTACTGTTGTTTTGCCGTGGGTTCCGCAGATTGCAATGCAGTCGTTGTACATTCTTGAAATCGCACCGAAAAGAGCAGCTCTTTCAAAGGAAGGAATATCACTCTCAAGAGCAGCAACAAGCTCGGGATTATCCTTAAGAATAGCAGCTGTATATACAATAATTTCAGCACCTTCAATATTTTCTGCTTTCTGACCGAGAATAACCTTCATTCCGAGTGCACGGAGCTTATCGATATTGTCACCAGGATTATTATCCGAACCGCTTATCTCGTATCCCCAGGTGTGAAGTATTTCCGCAAGAGGGCACATGCCTGATCCGCCGATTCCGATAAAATGAATGCGCTTCTTTTCTTTTAAAAGTTTATCTATTTCGTACATTTTAAGCACCTCAAAAAACATAGTAATTTACAGTATATTATTATATTGCATAATTGTGAATTAGTAAACACTTTTTTCAAATTAACATGAAAAATTTTTCTGCATATAATATAGCGAATATAATGAATAATCGAGGTGGATTCATTTGAATGATAAAATAGCAGTGATTCCCTTTAATGATGTACAGTCAGAGATTAATAAGCTTCTTTTGGAGAAAGGTGTAGAAAGTGAGAGCATCTCTTTTTCTGACAGAGATTTGTTTAAAAGCTGTGCAAGTAATTTTTCAAAAATTATATTGCCGTTTCCGTCTAAAAGAGAAAATCTTAGCTTTCTTGCAAGTGAAAGCTCAAAAGCATCAGATTATTTTAACAAAGGTCAGCTGTTAATCGGTGGCTTAATTGACGATGAATTGAAAAAAGATTTTGATGAAGCAGGAATAGATTATATTGATTACTTTACCTATGAGCCTTATGTTATTAAAAATGCATACCTGACTTCACAGGGCGTTGTACGGCTTCTTCTTGAAAACACAAAAGATTATATTGCCGGAAAGCACGCTTTGATTACTGGCTTCGGAAGAATAGGCAAATCTCTCGCTCTTATGCTTAAAGCTCTCGGAGTTAAGGTTTACGTTGCTGTCAGAAGTGATTCTCAGGCGATAGATGCCGCTTCTTTAGGCTTCGACGTTTTGAGAATTTCACGTTTAAAAGGTGTGTTATTTTACTTCGATTACATTTTCAACACGGTTCCGTTCACCTTGTTTGATGAAAAGGATATCAGTCATTTAAAAGATGAGGCGTTATATTTTGAAATAGCATCAAAGCCCTTCGGTGCAAAGGAGAAAGACTTTGAGTCAACAGGAAAAAAGTTTGTCAATGCTTCAGCCTTGCCGGGAAGATTTTATCCCGAAGCGGTTGCCAAAAGTGTTTTTGAGCTTGTAATTTCAGATGAAAAGCTTTTGAAAGGCGGTAAATTATGACGGGTATAAAAATCGGGTATGCTCTTACCGGATCATTTTGCACCTTCGATAAGTCTCTTGAGCAGATGAGGTCGCTGAAAGAATCAGGAGCTGATATTTTACCGATAATGTCCTTTAATGCTTACGGTATTGATACACGTTTCGGTAAGGCAGAAAGCTTCAGAAAAGAGATTGAGAAAATCTGCGGCAGAAGCATAATATCTTCACTTGAAACTGCAGAGCCTATCGGACCTCAGAAGCTGACAGATGTTCTTGTTGTTTTACCTTGCACGGGAAACACCCTGGCAAAGCTTGCAAACGGAATTTATGACACGCCTGTAACTCTTGCCGTGAAATCCCATATACGTAATCAGAGGCCTGTTGTAATTGGCGTTTCCTCAAATGATTCCCTTCGTGCCTCTGCTAAAAATATCGGAGCGCTTCTTAATTTTAAGCACTATTATTTCATTCCGATGAAACAGGATGACTACGAAAAAAAGCCCTTCTCGGTTGTATGTGACTTTGAAAAGACGAAGGAAGCAATTGAAGCTGCTCTTTACGGTAAACAGCTTCAACCTATATTGACATAAAAAAATCCCGACACTTTTCCTTTGAAAGGTGTCGGGTAAGCTTTACATTTTTGAGAATTTTTCCTTCATTTCAAGCATTCTGCCGCAAGAGAATTTTCCTTCAGGACATTTGCCTGTGTAACAGCTGGGGCCGTAATTGATGAAAAGAAGGGGAGCAATGGCACGAAGCTTCGGTAAAAGCTCATTGCAGTATGCCTGAATTTCCCATTGCGCTCTTGTGCAGGAACGAAGGCGGAAGAAAAGCTGGAGCTCTCTGCCGTTCATTGTGCTGATAAAATCAAGGGTATTACCGCTTAAAACGCAGTAAACAAGCTCACTGTCGGTTGCGCCGTTGTCTTTCATTGCGTTGTAGAACTCTTTCATTCTGTCAAAGCAGGAAATATAAACATCAAGAAGAGTTTCATCAGATTTAACAGTGTCGGGAATAATGTAGTTTTCTCTTGAAGCCTTGAGCAGATTAGGAATACATATGCTCTGCATTCTGTGACGGGCAAAGTGAGTAAGACAAGCAAGGGAAACATCATTGAAGCGTACAGTGCAGTTAAAGCTTTCAAGAGCACGGGGCCTCGAGTAAGAGCACACAGCCTTGATTATTTTTGCGAGGTTCTCTTTGTCCGAAACAACCTTTTCGGCATCTTCGTTTGAGCAATTATAATTTTCAATAAGAGCGGTCATACCGACATTCTTTTCGCCGTCAACTGTGTAGGAAAGAATGTCACAAAGAGTTTCACTTTTTTTATTTGTAAAGTTAAAGCCGAGATCAAGCTCGTCACAGTAATTTTTGTTTCTTTCCTCAAAATCAGTGAAAAGTCCGGGTGCAAGCTTTTTGCACTGTTGAAGAAGGCTTTCACCGAGGGATTTTAATTCGCCTATTTTACTACCTCTGCCGTAAAGCATTGCTCTGATTACATTGATTACCTCTCTGCCGTTGAGTGAGCAGTAGAAATTGCTGTAAAAACAATAGGGGAGGACAAAGCGTGCATCTTCCTTAGGCACACCGTTTTCTGTAAGGAATGAGTAAGCATCAAAGAATTTGTCCATATTATTCATATAGGTAACCTTCATCTGTTCATCAGCAAAATCAGGTATATAATATCCGCAATCTGCAAAGTCAACATATCTGCGTGACTTAACTGTGAAGGATGCAAGACGAAATTCTATCATGAATTGTTCTACAACAACAGAAACATTTTCAAATGCAAGATTAAAGAAAATGTGTTCAACAGTTGAGGTGTGGCCGGAGCGTGTTACCTTGTCAATAAGCTTGGTGTTTTTTTCTTCATCGTGACTTTTGTCAAAGATTTCGAGTGCAGTGCCGTTTTGTGTGGAAATTCTTCCCGAGGCTGCACAAACCTCCTGTCTGCAGTCGGAAACTCCTATAACGAATACACCGGATTTTTCCATTTTGCCACTTCCTTTCATTAAAAACATAACTCTAATGACATATTGTAAGCTATAGCACCATTTTTGTCAAATATTTTAGATAAAAAATCGTAAAAATCATAAAAACATTTAAAAAAAGATTGATTATGAAGTAAAAAGTTGATATAATCTTATAGATTATAAAAATGGGGGTACCATGGTATGATTAAAAGATCAGCAGAAATGACAGATAATATAAAGGTTAATATGCGTGGTGGTGACGGACAGGTTGCTATCAGAGAAGTTCTTTTAAAAGGTGAGTACAAAGGTAATGCTCGTCTTGTCGGAACAATTACTCTTGAACCCGGTTGCTCAATCGGTGCTCATGTGCATGAAAATGAAGAAGAAATCTTTTACATCATCAAGGGTACTGCAACTTATGATGACAACGGCGAAACCGTTCTTCTTAATGAAGGCGACAGCTGTCTTTGTCTCGGCGGTGAAAAGCATTCAATTGCAAACCGTATGACCGAGGGCACAGTTCAGCTTTTTGCAGTAATTCTCATTTATTAAGAGGTGCTTATGGGCAGAATGATTGTAATCGACGGTCTTGACGGTAGCGGTAAAGCTACTCAGGCTGAAATGCTGAAAAACAGACTTAAGGAAAAGGGCTTTGATATATTTTCTCTTGACCTTCCTTATTATGATGATCCTTCAAGCACTCTTGTACGAATGTATCTTGCAGGAGAGTTCGGTGATAAGCCGGGCGATGTTAATTGCTTTGCGGCTTCAACCTTCTTCGGAGCAGACAGATACGCAAGCTACAAAAAGCATTGGGAAAAGGAATACAACAGCGGAAAAATCGTTGTTGCCAACAGATATACTACTTCAAATGCCTGTCATCAGATGACAAAGCTTAATAAGTCTGAGTGGGATTCTTATATGGAATGGCTCTTTGACTTTGAATATAATAAACTCGGAATACCTGAACCTGATTGTGTTATTTTTCTTGAGATGCCTGTTGAAATTTCTCAGCAGCTCCTTTTGAAAAGATACAACGGTGACGAAAACAAAAAAGATGTTCACGAAAGAGATACTTCTTACCTTTCGGATTGTTATGAAGCTGCAACCTACGCTGCTGAAAAGCTCGGCTGGGAAACGGTTCACTGTTCTGATAAGGGTAACATTAAAACGATTGAAGAAATCTCTGATGAGGTATTCAGCATAGTTGAAAGGAAACTGCTTCTTAATGATTGATTTTCGCAAACCTACTCTTGAAGACAAGCAATGGATAAAACAAAAAACAGCTGAAATGGGTTGCCCCAGCTGTGAATATACCTTCGGAAACATCTTTTCGTTTACTGCAAAGATGGATATCGAGGTTGCTGAGATTTTCGGTTGTTTTGTCACAAGGTGTGTTTATGACGGACAACTTATGTACTGTTATCCTATGGGAAACGGTGACAGAAAAAGAGCGATTGAGGCTCTTGTTGAAGACGGATTGAGCATGAAAAGCAAATTTATCTTTTTCGGTCTTATAAGAGAGTTTGCTGAAGAGCTTGAGTCATTTTTTCCGGGAAAATTCCATATCTATTTTGACCGTGACGGCTCGGATTACCTTTATAACAGTGATGACCTTATAAACCTTAAAGGAAAAAAATATCAATCGAAAAGAAATCATATTTCATTTTTTGAAAAAAATTATAACTGGTCTTATGAAAAAATAACAAGAGAAAACATTCACGAATGCATAAAGATGAATGAAAAATGGATAGAAACTTCTCTTGCTGAATATAAGGAAGATTTAGAATACGAGTTTGAAATAATCAAGCGGGCTTTTGATAATTATGAGCAGCTTGATTTCGTCGGCGGACTTATCCGAATAGACGGAGAGGTTGTTGCCTTTACCATGGGCGAAGAAATGAATGACAATACCTTCTGCGTTCATTTTGAAAAGGCTTTTTCTTCTTACAGAGGAGCTTATCCGATGATTAACAGAGAGTTCTGCAAAAGAGAGCTTTCGGGTTACAAGTATATTGACCGTGAGGATGATGTGGGTGCTGAAAATTTACGAAAAGCAAAGCTTTCATATCAACCTGTAATTATCAGAGAAGAATACGAGGCTGAGCTTAAAGATGTTAATTGATAAGTTATCATATAGGCAATCTCTTGCAGATTTATGGCATAATGTTTTCGGTGACGGCTACGATTATATCAATCTTATTTTTGAAAAAGATTATAATGACAGTATAATCTGCTTTGGTGAAATTGATAACAACGAGGTTGTTTCATCCTTTTATCTGTTAAGAACCACTCTTAAATTTAAAAGCGAAAACTTCACCGGATATTATCTTTATGCCGCTGCAACTCGTCCTTCGTACAGAGGTAAGGGGCTGATGGGCAAGCTTATCAGAGAGGCTCAGCTGTATTGCGAAAGACAAGGCTATGATTTTATTTCACTCGTCCCTTCTGAAGAAAGCCTTTATTCTTATTATCAGCGTTACGGCTTTGTAAGCTCTATGTACCGTTATGATATTGAATTACAACCTTCTGATGCGGTTGTAATCTCAGGTGATGACTATTATGAAATGCGCTCATCATTTGATATGGATTATTTCAATTTTGATAAGCATGCCTTTTCCTATGCGGTCAGAAGCTTGAGTGCCTACGGTGCGAATTTTTATAAAGATAAAAATAATGTTTTTTCTATTGTAACAGAAGAAGGCGAAGTAATTGAACAGCTTCCTTTTGGCACTGCTCTTAGTAAAAAGATACCCTTCGGAATGATGTTTCCGATAAATAAGAAGCTTGACAGAAAATGGAATTACACTGATTTATATATGAATATTGCTCTTGATTAGGAGGAAATACAAATGGTTTACTGTTTTCTTGCAGATGGTTTTGAAGAACTTGAAGCAATCGCACCTATCGATATGCTCAAAAGAGCAGGAATTGAAGTTGTGACTGTAGGCGTCACCGGTAAGAATGTTACGGGTTCTCACGGTATCACCTTTGTTGCTGATATAACAGAAGATGAAATTTCTCTTACAGAAAAGCTAGAGGCTGTTATTCTTCCGGGTGGTATGCCGGGCACACTCAATCTTGAAAAAAGTCAGAAGGTTCAGAATGCTGTTGATTATGCGATTGACAACGGAAAGCTTGTTTGTGCCATTTGCGCAGCTCCTTCAATTCTCGGACATAAGGGACTGCTCAAGGGTAAAAAAGCTACAGCTTTTCCAGGCTTTGAAAAAGATCTTGACGGTGCAATAACAGACGGTGACTTTGTAGTCTGTGACAGCAACTTTATCACTGCAAAGGGTGCCGGTGTTGCAACGGAATTCGGTCTTGCGATTGTAAGTTATCTTGTGAGCAAAGAAAAGAGCGACGAGATTAAGGCAACAATTCAGTCAAGATGAAAAGTGAATTAAGAAAAAAGCTCAAAGAACGCCGCGATAGTCTCGTTAATAAACAGATTTACAGTGAAAAGATTACGGATTTATTGTTAGCCTCTTCCTTTTACAAAGAAGCTGAAACCGTTTTACTTTACAGCTCTTCGGGTAGCGAGGTTCCAACAAATGAAATTTATAAAGCTTGCCTGAAGGACAAAAAAAGAATTGCTTTTCCGTTGTGTATTGATAAAAACGGAATTATGGATTTCTTTATTGTAGATAGTGAAAACGATCTTACAGACGGCGTGTACGGAATAAAAGCGCCGTCAGAATGGTGTAAAAGGTTAATTGATGACGAAAGGTGTCTGTGCGTTGTGCCAGGAATCGCCTTTGATACAAGGGGATACCGTCTGGGCTACGGCAAGGGTTATTATGACCGATATCTTGAAAATTTTACAGGCGTCTCGGTCGGACTGTGTTACAGCGAGCTTTTGAACGAAAATTTACCTGCAGATATTTACGATAAAAAAGTCAATTATCTTATCACAGATAAGACAATATATAAAATTAATTCCAAGGAGGATTTAAAAAATGGATGATAGGATTCGTCGAGAAAACTTAGAGAATACCAATGAAATTGATTTTTATATAACTAATGATGACAAAGTCGAAACCGAAGACGATTTTGATATTGACATCAATTCGGATTCTCCGCCGATAAAAATTAATCCGACCGCTTCAAGGGTAAAAAGATTTGAGGTACATATTCCTGAGTCTTCAGATTTCTATTCAATACCGGAGAAGAAGAATGATGTTCCTGCGAGAATTCCTGCACCTGCAAACAGAACTGCTCCCGCAAGAAGACCCGTGCCATCCTCAGAGCTTGGTAAAAAGAGACCTGCCCGTCCTCAGGGCGCTGATTCATTACCAAGAAAGAAAACTGCCACAGGCAGACCGAGTCCTGTTTCGGCTGAAGCTCAGCTTGCTGCTCGCAAGGCTGCTGAAAAAAGAGCAAAGGAAACAGAAAAACTCAACAAGCAGAAAGAAAAGAATGCTGCAAAGCTTGAGGCTAAAAGGTCAAAGCTTGAAAAGAAAAAGAATAGCAAAAAGGCAAATGTTAATTTCGGATATAACTTCGTAAAAAGCTTGCTTATTGCCAGCGTTTGTATCATTTTCGTGGGTACTGTTGTTACGGTTGTTTCTTCGGTCGCCTTTTCATTTATGAATGACATTCTTGTAATTGACAAGGAAGGTAAGAACTATTCTGTTACAGTTGAAGTTCCTGAGGGTGCAGATTATGATCAGATTTTCGATATTCTTGTTGACAAGGGTCTGGTAAATCAGCCTCTTCTTACTGATTTCTTCTGCAAATTCAGACATTACAACCATTACAGCTATATTGATGAGCAGACCGGTGAAGAGGTTAAGGAATATGTAGAGTATTCACCCGGTGTTTATCAGATCGATGCTGACAGTGGTATAGAAAATATTCTTGACAGCATGCTTGTTTATAACAATGTTGAAAAAGATACTGTAACCGTTACATTCCCGGAAGGCTGGACAATGGCAGAAATTTTTGAAAAGCTTGAAAAATATGAGGTTTGCGATGCTCAGAAGCTTTATGCAAACATTGATGTTATTGCAAATCAGTTCGACTTTATCAGTGAAATAGCTGATAATGAAGGCAGATATCGTAAGGCTGAGGGTTATCTCTTCCCTGATACCTATGATTTCTATATCGGTGAAAGTGCAAGCTCTGTTCTTGAAAAGCTTTTAGGAAACTTCAGCAGCAGATGGTTGCCTGAATATGATACAAGACTCAAAGAGCTTGGTATGACAAAGGATCAGATTATCACTATTGCTTCAATCATTCAGGGTGAGGCAAAGGACGGAACACAGATGGCTGCTATTTCATCTGTTATTCATAACCGTCTTAACAACAGCGCTTCATATCCCACTCTTGATATGGACTCAACAGCTGATTATGTAAAGAAGCTTAAGACATACAATATTCTCAGCGATGTTCATTATTCAATGTATCTTGAGTCATACAATACCTACAGTCAGATCGGCATTCCTCCCGGAGCAATCTGTAATCCCGGTGAAACCGCTATCGAAGCAGCTCTTTATCCCGATGAAAGTGATTACTATTTCTTCTGCCACGATCCCAACGGAGAAATTTATCTTGCAAAAACTGCAACAGAGCATCAGGAAAATGTTGAAAAAGTAGTTTACGGAAATGTCGGAGAAACTGAATAATGAAAAAAACACTTAAAAAGCCGGAGCTTCTTGCTCCGGCAGGAGATATGGAAAGACTCGTTGCTGCGTGCAAGTACGGAGCAGATGCTGTTTATATCGGAGGTAAAACCTTCGGTATGAGAGCAGGCCCTGCTAATTTCAGCGACGAAGAATTGCATCAGGCTGTTAAATACGCCCATGACAGAGGTGTAAAGGTTTATCTTACCTGTAATGTTCTTCCGAGAAATGATGAGCTTGATGAATTACCCGCATTTCTTATCAATGCCAAGAATGCAGGTGTGGATGCTTTTATTATTTCAGATCTTGGTATGCTTGATTATGCAAAGCAGTATGCGCCTGAGGTTGAAATCCACATTTCTACGCAATCAGGAATTGTCAATTACGCTGCTGCCAATTCCTTTTACAGAATGGGTGCCAAGCGTGTAGTTACGGCAAGAGAGCTTAAAATGAGTGAAATTCGTACTATGCGCGAAAATATTCCTGAAGATATGGATATAGAATGTTTTGTTCACGGAGCAATGTGCGTGTCTTTTTCGGGAAGATGCCTTATTTCAAATTATCTTGTAAACAGAGATGCAAACCGAGGTGAATGCGCTCAGCCTTGTCGCTGGAATTACCGTCTTGTTGAAGAAAAGCGTCCCGGTCAGTATTTTCCCATAGGTGAAGATGAAGGCGGTACTTATATTCTTAATTCAAAGGACATGTGTATGATTGAGCATATCCCTGAAATGATTGATGCAGGTATCACAAGCTTCAAAATAGAAGGACGTGCTAAATCAGCCTATTATGTTGCCGTTGTTACCAATGCTTACAGAATGGCTATTGATGCTTATTTTGAAAATTCTTCAGATGATTTTAAGCCTGAAGATTGGATACTTGACGAAATGCGTAAGGTAAGCTATCGCGATTATTGTACAGGCTTTTATTATGGTGATGTTGCTGATGATGCAAATATAAGCTATAAAGGCGGATATAACCGTGAATGGGATGTAATGGCTGTTGTAGAAAAATGGGAGGACGGCATTGCTTATTGCTCACAGCGAAACCGTTTCTTTGAAGGTGACATTCTCGAGGCAATGAACGCAGGTGAAAAGCCTTTTGAAGTAGTAGCTTCAGAACTGAGAAACGAAGAAGGGGAAGGAATTCCCGACACACGTCATCCTATGATGAAATTTACTTTCAGATGTGATACTCCCTTAAAGGAAGACACACTTCTGAGAAAATGCCGTGAAGAAGCGGCCAGAGTGATTATATAACGATGTTAAAAGGAATGGAGGAGATGCTATGGCAACTTATTCAGTTTCCCTTGCTAAAATACTCAAGGATCATCAGTTTGAGCCTTTATTCATACCTAAGGATCCTTCCGAAATTTTCATAACCTCACCCGATGTTCACAGACCAGGTCTTACAATTGCAGGTTATGACAATTTCTTTGACAGCACGAGAATCAATTTCCTCGGTATGGCTGAAATTGAGTTTATCAACGGCCTGAGTGAACAGGAGCGTCAGCAAAAGGTTGAAAAATACATTGCCAAACAGCCGGCATGTATCATTATTGCAAGAAATCTTGACTGCCCTAAATGCATTCTTGAGCTTGCTGAAAAATACGGCGTTCCTGTACTTAAAACAAATGATTCCACCTCTCGTTCAATGGCGGCTATCATCGGTTACCTGAACATTGAGCTTGCAGAAAGAATTACCCGTCACGGTGTTTTCGTAGAGGTTTACGGTGAAGGTGTGCTTATTCTCGGTGACAGCGGTGTCGGTAAAAGTGAAACTGCTGTTGAGCTTATTAAAAGAGGTCACAGACTTATTGCTGATGATGCTGTTGAAATCAAAAAGACAGGCTCAAAAACAATTGTAGGCTCAGCTCCTGACAACATCAGACACTTCATTGAGCTCAGAGGTATCGGAATTATCAATGCAAGACGAATCTTCGGTATGGGTTCGGTCAAGCTTTCTGAAAAGATTGATATGGTTATTGAGCTTGAGCCATGGGACAGCGAAAAGGTTTATGACAGAATGGGCATTGAAAATGAATATACTGACATTCTCGGTGTTCACGTTCCTTATACGGTCGTTCCCGTTAAGCCGGGACGAAATCTTGCGGTAATTATCGAGGTTGCTGCAATGAATAACAGACAAAAGAAAATGGGTTACAATGCTGCCAGAGAGCTTATGCATAATCTCGGCATGGTTGATGATATTATACCCCAGGATGACGAAATCAAGCTTTGGGGAAATTTTTAAGAGGTGATTTAATGTATAGAATTGGCGTGGATTTAGGCGGCACAAATATTGCTGTTGGCGTTATTGACGATGAGAATAAAATTATCGGTATTTCAAAAAGAAAAACCAACACACCGAGACCTGCAAAGGAAATTTTTGATGATATCAATCTTTGTATTGCTGATGCAGTGGCAGATGCCAATCTCAAAATTGAAGATATTGCAAGCATCGGTATCGGTACTCCGGGTTCAGTAGATCATGAAACAGGCGTTATTCTTTATGCAAATAACCTTGATTTTTATAATGTGCCTGCTGTTGAATATATAAATGATAAATTCCCCGGTGTCAAGGTTTATATTGATAATGATGCTAACTGTGCTGCTCTCGGAGAGGCTCTTGCCGGTTGCGGTAAGGGTAAAAAGAGCTTTATTGCCGTAACTCTCGGCACAGGTGTCGGAGGCGGTATCGTTCTTGACGGTAAGCTTCTTGTCGGCTGTAATGATGCAGGCGGCGAAATCGGTCACATGACCATCAAGCTTGACGGTGAACAGTGCAACTGCGGAAGAATCGGCTGCTGGGAAAGATACGCTTCAGCAACAGCTCTTGTAAACCAGACAAAGGCCGCTATGCTCGCAAATAAGGAAAGTAAAATGTGGGAGCTTTGCGAAGGCGATATAGAAAAAGCAGGCGGACGTACAGCGTTTGACGCCATGAGACTTGGTGACGAATGTGCAACAAACGTTTGCAACACCTATATGGACTACATAGCAATCGGCACTGCTAACCTTGTAAATATCTTCCAGCCTGATCTTATCTGTTTTGGCGGCGGTATCTGTAACGAGGGCGAAACTCTCCTCGGACCTATCAGAAAGCTTGTTGCTACCTACAGATACAGTAAGTATCAGCAGAAGCAGACTGAATTCTGTCGTGCGACTCTCGGTAATGACGCAGGTATTATCGGTGCAGCTTTGTTACAATATTAATTTGGGGGTTATCCTTTGAAAAACCTTATTACTGAACTTTCCGAAAGAAATATATCTTTCCTTCAGGATGAACCGATGAAAAACCATACCACCTTTAAAACAGGCGGTAATGCGAGTGTTTTCATTTGTCCCGGAAGTGAAGATGAGCTTTCAGAAATTCTTAAACTTGTAAAAAAATGCGGTTTAAAGCCTTTTATTCTCGGCAACGGAAGCAATCTTCTTGTTTCTGACGAGGGTATAAAAGACAGACCCGTTATTTATATTGATGATGGCTTGGATTTTGTCAGACTTGTTGATGAAAACACTATAGAGGTCGGTGCAGGCGCGTCTCTTTCTTCTCTTTGTCGTTTTGCTCTTGAAAACAGCCTCACAGGTCTTGAATTTGCCTTTGGTATTCCCGGCTCATGCGGCGGTGCAGCTTACATGAATGCAGGTGCTTACGGCGGTGAGATGAAGGATGTAGTAACACGCTGCAATCATCTTGATTTTGACGGAAACAAGGGTCATTTTGACCGTGAAGAGCTTGATTTTGGTTACAGACACAGTGTTTATTCCGATAATGACTGCGTTATCACAAGCATCATACTCACTCTCGAAAAGGGTGATAAGCAAGAAATTCAAGCTAAAATGCGTGAGCTTCTTCAGCGAAGAAAAGATAAGCAGCCTCTTGAATATCCTAGCGCAGGTAGTGTTTTCAAGCGTCCTGAGGGATATTTTGCCGGTGCTCTTATTGAGCAGTCGGGTCTTAAGGGCAAAAGAATCGGTGGTGCCATGGTAAGTGAAAAGCACGCCGGTTTCATCATCAATTATGAGAATGCAACAACAAAAGATGTTCTTGATCTTGTTAAATTCTGTCAGGATACAGTTATGGAAAAATTTGGCGTAATGCTTGAAAGGGAAATCAAATCTGTCTGATTATTTAATGATATGAGCATCAATTAATGAACGGAGGGCATATATGTCTTTTTCAGGTGAAATTAAAGAAGAGCTTATGAAAATTGAAGATATGCCCGAATGCTGTCTTCATGCAATGGCCTACGGAATGCTTCTTTTCGGCAGAAGCTTTGATTATAATGAAATCTCCCTTCTTACTGATAATATTTCCGTGGGAGAAAAATATACAAAAATGATTGAGACGGTTTCAGGAGTAAAGCCTGATAAGCATATTTCCGAGGCCGGGAAAATGACTTGCGAGATATTATCCGAGCAGGACAGAGAAAAAATTCTTGATATTTTTTCAACAACCGGAAAAGAAAGAGTCAAGCGCATTGACAGAGGTAATCTTCTAAATGAATGCGCTGACGAGGATGAAAGCATGAATTGTTGCGATGCAGCGTTTTTAAGAGGTGCTTTCCTTTCCTGCGGAACAGCAAGTGATCCAAACAAAAGCTACCATATAGAATTTGTTGTGCCTTATAAAACACTCAGTCAGGACCTTCTCAGAATTCTTTCTGATTACGGTCTCAAGGCAAAGCATATGGTAAGACGTTATATAAATGTCATTTACATAAAGGACAGCGAAAGCATTGAGGATCTGCTTACAATAATGGGCGCTACAAATGCTTCTCTTTCCATTATGAATATTAAGATTTACAAGGATATGCGTAATCGTACAAATCGACTTAATAATTTTGAAAATGCAAATCTTGATAAAACCGCAGCAGCAGCTTATGATCAGATTTCAGCAATACAGAAATTAAAAAACAGTGGCGGTTTTGCTCTTCTTAGTGAAGATTTAAAAGAGATTGCTGAGCTTCGAATTGAAAATGAAGAGGCCAGTCTCAGAGAAATCGGTGAAATGTGCACTCCGCCTTTAAGCCGATCCGCTGTTAATCACAGAATGAAAAAATTAATTGCACTTTCAGGTGCAGACAATACATAAGCCATATCCGTCGGAGGTGAAAAGTTGGAAAAACCAATGAGTAAATTTACCGTTCCCGTTGAGGAACTCAATAAACAAAAAGAATATACAGAGCTTGTTAAAACAGTTCTTTCCTCAAGATTTCCTGATAAAAAACCTAAAGCCTTTGTTCACACCTATGGTTGTCAGGGTAATGTTGCTGACGGCGAAAAGCTTCAGGGAATGCTTTGGGAAATGGGCTTTTGCTTCACCTTAGATGTTAATGAAGCTGATCTTGTGCTTTATAACACCTGTGCAATAAGAGAGCACGCTGAGGACAGGGTATTCGGTAATGTCGGTGCACTTAAGCCGATAAAAAAGAAAAATCCCGATCTTATAATCGCTCTTTGCGGTTGCATGACCCAGCAGCAAGTTGTGGCTGATAAGCTGAAAAAAAGCTATCCCTTTGTTGATATAGTTTTCGGTACTCATGTTTCTCACCGACTTCCGGAGTTTATTTACAGAACTCTTTGTCTCGGCAAAAGAGTTTTTGAGTGTGCTGACAGTGAGGGGAATATCGTTGAAGGACTTCCTGTCAAGCGTGACGGCACCTTCAGAGCATGGGTTCCCGTGATGTACGGATGCAACAACTTTTGTTCTTACTGTATCGTGCCTTATGTAAGAGGCAGAGAAAGAAGCCGTGATTTTGACAAGGTAATTGAAGAGGTTAAAGGGCTTGTAGCATCTGGTTATAAGGAAATTACCCTTCTTGGACAGAATGTAAATTCGTATAATAAAACTCTTTCTTATGATAAGCAGTTTCCTGCTTTACTCAGGGCGATTAATGACATAGAAGGGGATTTCATAATTCGTTTTATGACCTCTCATCCGAGAGACTGCACAAGAGAGCTTATTGAAGCTATGGCTGAATGCAAAAAGGTTGCTAAGCATCTTCACCTTCCTGTTCAGTCCGGTAATGATAGAGTTCTTAATGAAATGAACAGACATTACACAAGAGAAAAATATCTTTCTCTTATTGAGTATGCATATGAGCTTATGCCTGATCTTTCAATCACCAGTGATATTATTGTAGGTTTTCCCGGTGAAACCTATGAGGAATTCTGTGATACACTTACTCTTGTTGAAAAGGTCAGATATACTTCGCTGTTTACCTTTATTTTTTCTCCCCGTCAGGGCACAAAGGCTTATGACATGGAGGATCCTGTTTCAAGACAGGAAAAGGGTGTATGGTTTAAAGAGCTTACAGACCTTCAGGAAAGAATTGCAGGTGAAAGAACTGCAAAGATGAAGGGCAGATCATACCGTGTTCTTGTTGAAGAAAAGGCTAAAACCGAAGGCTTTCTTTCGGGCAGAACACAAGGCAATGTAATCATTGAATTTGAAGGTGATGAAAGCCTTATCGGCAGTTTTGCCGATGTCAGAGTGACCAATCCAAGAACATGGATTGTTTACGGAGAGCTTGTATAAAATTTACTTCAGATTGAAGTATTTGTTATAAATATTTATTTTTAAGGAGCAAACAAAATGGACATTATCAAACTTACACGTGAACTTGGTGCTGCAATTCAGCAGGACGAACGTTACCTTAACTTTGCTAAAGCAAGACAGGAAAACGAAAATGACGCAGAGCTCAACGAGCTTATGGCACAGATTCAGATGGTTCAGATGAACTATCAGATGGAAGCTTCAAAGGAAGCTCCCGACAGCGAAAAAATGCGTGGCTATGAAGAGCAGTTCAATGACGTATACACAAAGTTCATGGACAGCGACAAGATGAAGAACTATGAAGCTGCAAGAGCTGAAATCGATAACCTTATGAACTATGTTATGCAGATTCTTGGTCTTTGCGTTAACGGTGCAGACCCAGCAACATGCGAACCCGAAACAGAAGAACACAACTGTGGCGGTTCATGCTCAAGCTGCAGCGGTTGCCACTAATCATTAATTAAACTTTCAAGTCGAAAACACAGGAGGAAAAACAAATGGCTGAAATGACGCCGATGATGGCACAGTACTTTGAAATTAAAAAGGATTATCCGGACGCTATTTTGTTTTTCCGCCTGGGTGACTTTTACGAAATGTTTTTTGATGATGCAAAAACAGCATCTGCTGTTCTTGAGCTCACTCTTACAGGAAGAGCTTGCGGAAACGGTGAAAAAGCACCTATGTGCGGTGTGCCCTTTCATTCTTCAGACAACTACATTGCAAGACTTGTAAAAAACGGTTATAAGGTTGCAATCTGTGAGCAGGTTGAAGATCCTGCAGTTGCAAAGGGTATTGTTAAGCGTGATGTTGTAAGAATAGTCACAAAGGGCAGCATTATCGAAAATGAAATGCTTGACGAAAATAAGAATAATTATCTTGCTTCTGTTTTTGTCGGTGAAGGCGGCTGCGGTATCTGCTTTGTTGATGTTTCAACAGGAGCACTCAATCTTACAGCTTTACCTGCAGGTGAAGACCTTGAAAGCAGCATCATTAATGAGCTCGGTGTTTTTACTCCGAGTGAGATTATTCTCAATAAGGCTTGCGCCGCATTAAAAGGCGTAGCTTCATTTATTTCAAAGAAAACGGAAGCATCCTGTGAGCTTCCTGAAGATTCATATTTTGATTATGATCATTGTTACAAGGTATGCTGTGATCATTTCACACAGGAAAAAATCCAATCCTATTCCCTTGAACAGCGTGAGGCGGTAATTTCCGTCGGCACTGCTATCCGTTATCTGAAAAACGTTCAGAAAAACGATCTTGATAACATCAGAGATATTAATTTTTATTCTGAGAATCAGTTTATGAAAATCGGTTACTCCACAAAACGTGACCTTGAGATTGTGGAGACAATGAGAAGCCGTGAAAAGAAGGGCTCACTTTTGTGGGTTCTTGATAATACGGGTACCTCTATGGGTAAAAGACTTCTTCGTTCCTGGCTTGAAAAGCCCCTTATAAATCTCGCTCAGATTTCACGCAGACACAATGCGGTTGACGAGCTTTATAATGATAATATGAAGTTAAATGAGCTCAGTACAGCTCTTAAAAATATATTCGATATGGAGCGTCTTCTTACAAGAATTGTTTACGAAAGCGCAACGGCAAAGGATCTTAATGCTCTTAAACAGACAATTGCCGCACTTCCTGACATCAAGGCTTTGCTTTCTGACTGCAAGAGCTCTTATCTTGTAAGTCAGTATAATGCTGTTGATTGCCTTGAAGATGTTTACAGTCTTATTGATTCAGCGATAAAGGAAGATGCACCATTTACTCTTCGTGAAGGCGATATAATCCGTGAAGGCTTTAACGAAGAGCTTGACAGCCTTACTGATATAAAAAATAACGGCAAAAAATACATTGCTGAAATAGAAGCACGAGAAAAGGAGCTTACAGGTATTCCCAAGCTTCGCATAGGCTACAACCGTGTATTCGGTTATTACATTGAGGTAACAAACTCTTATAAAGAGCTTGTTCCTGAAACCTATATCAGAAAGCAGACTCTTTCCAACTGTGAAAGATACATCACTCAGGAATTAAAGGATCTTGAAAGCAAGGTGCTTGGTGCTCAGGAGAGAATAGTCAAGCTTGAGTACGAAATTTTTTGTCAGGTGAGAAAAGCAGTTGCTAACGAGTTTAACAGAATAACATCAACCGCTTCGGCAATTGCGGTGACTGATGTGCTTTGTTCTTTTGCAAATGCAGCACTTAAAAACAATTACATCCGACCTATAATGGTTGATTCATCGGCTCTTAAAATTACCGATGGCAGACATCCCGTTGTTGAGCTTATGCTCAAGGATGCACCGTTTGTACCTAATGATACAAATATGGACTGCGAAAGCAACCGTTGCGCTATCATTACAGGTCCTAATATGGCGGGTAAATCAACATATATGCGTCAGGTAGCTCTTATCTGTATTATGGCTCAGGTGGGTTCATTTGTGCCTGCAAGAAGTGCAGAGCTGGGTATTGTCGGCAGTATCTTTACAAGAGTGGGTGCTTCCGATGACCTTGCAACAGGTCAGTCCACATTTATGGTTGAAATGAGTGAGGTTTCTGATATTCTGAAAAACGCTGACAGAAACAGTCTCATCATACTCGATGAAGTAGGAAGAGGTACGTCTACCTTCGACGGTATGAGCATTGCAAGAGCGGTTCTTGAGTATATTGCTGATAAAAAGAAAATCGGTGCAAAAACTCTTTTCTCAACCCACTATCATGAGCTTACCGAAATTGAAAATCAGCTCGAAGGTATAAAGAACTACAACATTTCCGTAAAAAAGAGGGGAGAAGACGTAATTTTCCTTCGCCGCATTGTCCGCGGATGTGCTGATGGAAGCTATGGTATTGAGGTTGCAAAGCTTGCTGATTTACCTCAGTCTGTGCTTTCAAGAGCAAGAAAGATTCTTAAATATCTTGAGGCTAACCGTCCGGACGCATCACAGCTTATGAAAGCCTTACCTCAGAAAGAGGAAAAAGAGGAAAATCAGCTTCTTCTTTCAGGTAAATTCAACAGTGAGCTTGCTGATAAGCTCAAAGAAATCGATGTGAACACCCTTACGCCGATTGAGGCGCTTACAACCTTGCATGAGCTTGTTGCTTTTGCAAAAAGTACAGATATATAATAACAAAACAAAGGAGGATGCACTATGGCAAAAATCAATGTACTGTCAAAACATTTAGCTGAGCTTATTGCTGCAGGTGAGGTTGTCGAAAGACCTGCCAGTGTTGTAAAAGAGCTTATGGAAAATTCAATAGATGCAGGTGCAACCTCTATCACCCTTGAAATCCGTAACGGCGGTGTTACATACATCCGTATCACCGATAACGGTTGCGGTATTGAAAAAGACGATGTGCCTAAGGCATTTATCAGTCACGCTACAAGTAAAATTACAAACGAGGATGACCTTAACTCAATTCTCACTCTCGGCTTCAGAGGTGAAGCTCTTGCTTCAATCGCAGCTGTTTCACGCACCGAGCTTCTCACAAGGGCAGAAAATGAGCAAAGCGGTACATCCTATGCAGTGGAAGGCGGAGTGCAGACACGCTATGAGCAGGCAGGATGTCCTTTGGGCACAACAATTATTGTAAGAGATCTTTTCTTCAATACACCTGCAAGAATGAAGTTTCTTAAGCGTGATGTTTCTGAAGCCAATGCGGTTGCAGAGGTGGTTGACAGAATAGCTTTGTCCAATCCTCATATAAGCATCCGCTTCATCCGTGAAGGAAAACAGGCTCTTCTTACCCCGGGTGACGGAAAGCCTCTTTCTGCAATTTATTCGGTATTTGGCAGAGCTTTTGCCGATTCGCTTGTTGAGGTCGATTATGAGCTTGACGGAATAGGTGTAAAGGGTTATGTATGTAAGCCTGCTTTTTCAAGGCCATCCCGTTCAATGCAGTATTTTTTCCTTAACGGAAGATATATTAAATCCCGTTCCTGTATGGCATCAATGGAAAATGCTTACAAAAATTCCATTATGGTCGGAAAATTTCCGAGCTGTGTGCTTAATGTTATTATTCCTCCTAATTTCGTTGATGTTAATGTTCATCCTGCAAAAACTGAGGTTCGATTCAGTGATGAAAGAAGGGTTTCATCCGCAGTATATTACGCTGTAAAAAGTGCGATTGAGGTTCAGGATACACCCGTTGCCTTCAATATTGCAAAGGTTGCCGAAAAGACACGAGTAAACGCAAGTCAGCTTTTGCTTGCAATTGAAGAGGAAGAAGCTCCTGTTCAGGTAAAAAGTGTTAAACCGGCTCAGTCTCAGATCATAAAACCTGAACAAAAACTTCTACAGACTCAGAGTATTCAACCTAAAAAAAATGAAAACTTCTGGAACAATATTTCTTCTTCTGAATACAAATCACAGGTTTCATCTGTTAAAACAGAAAATCCTTTTGTAAAACAGAATGATGAACCTGATCTTATTTCTTCTTTTAAAAACAGGCCTGTTTCATCTGCTGCTAAGGCAGAAAAAAAGGAAGAACCGGTAAAGACTGAGTCTCAAGCTCATGCTGTATCAGAGTATGTTCCTCCAAAGCATAATTATGATCCCGTTGTGATTAAAGAAGAAAAGGATCTTCCGCCAAAGCCTTTAAGACTTTTAGGTGAGGCGTTCAAAACTTATATTATCTGTGAATATGATAATAAAGTCTATTTTATCGACAAACATGCCGCTCATGAAAGAGTTATTTATAATAAAATAAAAAAAGCGGCTGCTGATAAGATTTCTTCACAGGTTTTACTTTCACCTGTCACCGTGACTCTCAGTAAAAATGATTATGATACCGTACTTGATAATCTTGATGTATTTTCAAAGGCCGGATATCTTGTCGAAGATTTCGGCTCAGGCGTTGTTATTGTACGAGAATGCCCCATGCTTATTTCAGGTGATGATATTGAAGATACTGTTGTTGAAATAGCTTCGTATCTTGTGATGAATAAAACCAATGTTGAAAGCGAAAAAATAGACAGAATTCATCATACTTCTGCCTGTAAGGCTGCAATTAAAGCTGGTTATAAAAACTCAACTGCCGAGATGAAGGTCCTTGCCGAACAGGTGCTTTATGATGATGAAATACGCTACTGTCCTCACGGAAGGCCCGTGATGATTGAAATGAGTAAGTACGACCTTGAAAAGCAGTTTGGTCGTATAGTATAATCCGGAGATTTAATTATGAACAAACCTTTGGTTGCCGTTGTTGTCGGTCCCACAGCATCCGGCAAAACCTCACTTGCAATTGAGCTTGCAAAAATATTTGACGGTGAAATTGTTTCTGCTGATTCTATGCAGATTTACAAGGGTATGGACATTGCTACTGCAAAGCCTACCGAGCA
Organism: Acutalibacteraceae bacterium; assembly: GCA_045612205.1. Lineage (GTDB taxonomy): Bacteria > Bacillota > Clostridia > Oscillospirales > Acutalibacteraceae > UBA6857. The sequence goes on from JAZKYQ010000031.1 coordinate 24,126, forward strand.
AGAGCAAGAGGGAATTCCTCATCATCTTATAAGCATCATCGGTGCAGACGAAGATTTCAGCGTAAACGAATTTAAAAATTGCGCTCAGAAGGCGATAAATGATATACTTTCAAGAGGTAGATTTCCCATTGTTGCAGGCGGTACGGGCTTTTATGTGGATACACTTGTAAATAACACGGAATTTCTTGATTACGAAAAAAGTGATATAAGAGCAGAGCTTGAAAAAAGAAGCGAAAACGAAGGTATCGAAGCTCTTTATGATGAGCTTTTACTGATTGATCCTGATACTGCTTATAAGCTCCATACAAACGATGAAAAAAGAATTATCCGTGCCCTTGAGGTTTATCACAGCACAGGGAAAACTATTTCAGAGCA
>JAZKYQ010000032.1:0-14073 GCA_045612205.1 Acutalibacteraceae bacterium
TTGTCGGAAAAGAAGACTGATAACTGAATGCGGGGCTGTAAAAAAAGTGCAGCCCGCATAAACCAAGATAAACAAAGGGTTTCTTTGGATTTTTAAGTCCGAAGAAACCCTTTAAAATATAGAAAAACAGAAATAATTGCAAAAACTGTGTTTTTGCGGTTTATGCTATAAACAAACTTCGCCTCTCGACGTACCTCTGTACGCCTTCGGGTAACCCCAAATAAAGCAAATATGCTTTATTTGGGCTCAGTTTGTTCATTCTGCGCATTTTTTCACGCCCCCTTTTTTTCGTCATATCCGACAAAAAAAGCTTGAATAAAGCTTAATTTTTTTACCAAAAATAATTCATAGTCTATTGCTATGAATTGAAAAGAGTGATATACTAGTGTCAAGGTAGGAATTATCTGGAAAGGAGTGTTTTCCGTGAAGATTTCAACAAAAGGACGCTACGGACTGCGTATTATGACTGACCTTGCCGTCAACGGCAATGAAGGCTGCGTTTCACTTAAGGATATTGCGGAAAGAGAGCACCTTTCTGAAAAATACCTTGAACAGATTATCAATCAGCTTTCAAAGGCAGGTCTTGTAAAGTCCCTTCGCGGTGCAAAGGGCGGTTATCATCTTACAAGAGAGGCTGAGAAAATCACCGTTGAGGATATTCTCAAGGCTACGGAGGGCTCTCTTGCACCCGTTGCCTGTGCAGAGGATAACGGAAGGTGCGCAAGCTACGGCGACTGTGTCACCTCATTTATCTGGACGGAGATTTATAAAGCCACAATAGGAGTTGTAAGCAGTATCACCCTCAAGGACCTTGCCCAAAGAAGTCAGCAGATAGAAAAAACAGAATTGGAGTGTTTGAAATGAGATTCGTTTATGCAGATAATGCGGCAACAACTCCCGTTTCCAAAAATGTTGTTGAAGCAATACTTCCCTATATGACAGAGCATTTCGGTAATCCCTCAAGCCTTTATGAAGTCGGTCAGGTTGCATCCCGTGCCGTGACAAAGGCTCGTCAGCAGGTTGCAGCGGCTCTCGGTGCAGAGGAAAAGGAGATTTACTTCACCTCAGGCGGCAGCGAGGCAGACAACTGGGCAATCAAGGGTGCAGCTGCTCTCGGTGCAAAGAAGGGCAAAAAGCACCTTATCACAACCAAAATTGAGCATCACGCTGTTCTTCACACAATGGCAACTCTTGAAAAGGAAGGCTTCACCGTTACTTATCTTGATGTTTATGATAACGGCATTGTAAAGCTCGAGGATGTTGAAAAGGCAATTACCGATGAAACCTGTCTTGTTACAATTATGTACGCAAATAATGAAATCGGTACAATTCAGCCCATCGCTGAAATCGGTGCACTCTGCAGGAAAAAGGGTGTCCTTTTCCACACCGACGCAGTTCAGGCTGTAGGTCACGTTAAAATTGACGTTAAAGAGCAGAACATTGATATGCTCTCACTTTCAGGTCACAAATTCCACGCAACAAAGGGTGTCGGCGCTCTTTATGTGAGAAAGGGAATTGTTCTTCCCAATCTTATTGAGGGTGGTGCTCAGGAAAGAGGCAAGCGTGCAGGTACTGAAAATGTTCCCGGCATCGTAGGTCTCGGTGTTGCAATCACAGATATGTGCGAAAACATTGAAGAAAATCACGCAAAGGTAAAGGCTCTTCGTGACAGACTCTTCGAGGGTGCAAGCAAGATTTCCCATTCACGCATCAACGGTGACAGAGAAAACCGCCTTCCCGGTAACTTCTCAATGTGCTTTGAGGGTGTTGTGGGTGAAAGCCTTCTTCTTATGCTCGACATGAAGGGCATCTGTGCATCAAGCGGTTCAGCCTGTACTTCAGGCTCACTTGATCCCAGCCATGTGCTTCTTGCAATCGGCTTAAAGCACGAGGTTGCTCACGGCTCACTCAGACTTTCCCTTAGCGAAAACAATACTGAGGAGGATGTGGATTACATCCTTGAAGCTCTTCCTCCCATCATAGACAGACTTCGTGAAATGTCACCCCTCTGGGAGCACATTATGGAAGCTGAAAAGGCACAATAAGTATTAAAGGAGTAAATTGAAATGGAATACAGCAAGAAAGTTATGGAACATTTTGCCAACCCTCACAATGTTGGCGTAATTGAAGATGCTAACGGTGTCGGTGAAATCGGCAACGCAAAGTGCGGCGACATCATGAAGATGTATCTCAAAATCGAAAACGACATCATCGTTGATGTTAAGTTCAAGACCTACGGCTGCGCAAGTGCAATTGCAACCTCATCAATCGCAACTGATCTTATCAAGGGTCAGCCCATCAGCGAGGCTCTCAAGCTCACAAACAAGGCAGTTGTTGAAGCTCTTGCCGGACTTCCCGCAGTAAAAATCCACTGCAGTGTTCTTGCAGAGCAGGCAATCAAGGCAGCTCTTGCCGATTACTACACCCGTCAGGGTATCGACCCCGAACCCATTGTGGGCAAGATCGAGGAATTCGAGCACGAACATTGATTTATAGTAGTCAGTAGCCAGTAGTCAGTAGTCAGGAAAGCCCTTCGGGCTTAAGTAAAGGTAAACAATAAGACCACGGGGAAATCCTCGTGGTCTGTTTGGTATATATGCGAAACAACTTGACAAATTATGTTAAGTGCTATATAATATAGTCAAGAGGTAACCGTATAAAGCGGTTAGCCAGTTTAGGTTATTATTTTTTCAACAACCGTCACTTTGCCGAGTGGCGGTTGTTACTTTTTGTCTTCATCTTAAGTTAACGACATTGCTTAATGAGGGAGTCAATACACTGTAGTGGTCGACGATATTGTCGACCGAAAAAATCCGTAGTGTTTTGCGTGCGAGTCCGTATAAAAAGTAACAGCCACTTGACAGGCGGGCAGGCGAGGGCTATAATCAAATTATCAGGCAGATGGTCAGACTCACAGGTGTGAGTAAGGGATTGGTTGAGAAATGGTTAAAATGAAGGTTGAGACATAGAACCGTCCCCTATGTTTATTTGTTTAGACATTTTAAACCTTGATTTTAAAGGAGACTTTATTAACAATGATGTGTTTTGTAGAGCAATTTGTGGAAGCAGATAGTGATACTATAGTTTATAAAGGTAAAACAATCCATCGTTTTTTTAAAATTAAGAAACCGGGCGAATATTTGCTCAAGTTCAAATTTAATAGTTCTAACTCACGATTTAGTCAGGCTATTGATGTTCATTACGGAAGTTTAAAAGGCAATATGTATTTTTTGGGCGAGAATATAACCAAGAAGAAAAGTACATTTGCTCAAGCTATATTTTTTGAAGACGATATAACTTCACGTTGCTTTGAGCTAGAGTTAAAATTAAAGGATGGTTGGATTACTATTTGCAATGGTTCGGATACCGATGGGTCAAAAAAAATTTGTAGATCGTTGGTTTTTGGCTGTGCAATGATTATCGAAGAAATAAAACAAAATCATTATAAATTTTATTGTAACGATTTTGAAAATGATGATGATTTTGATGATTTAATTTTCGAATTAGAAATAGTTGAATTGAACACAGAGGACGGTTGATTGACTCCCTCGGAGAAGGAGCCTTAAGCCTTCCTCGTTGAGGAAGGGGGACCGCTTGCGGTGGAAGGAGTATGTCAATCAGGGGACGGTTCTCTGTCTTCGCGCAATAATTGCAGCTTGAGAGGTTGGAAGTTTATGAAAAAAGTTTTTTTATTTTTTGGAATCGTTTTGATTTGTATAATTATGCTAGTTTTATTAAATAAAAATGGATTTCGTGGTGGTGATGTCTTTCAAAAAAATACAATTGAAGCCATAAATATTAATTTGGGTTCAAACGTGAATTTCAAACCGTTGTTTGAAGAACACAAATGTGATGATAAAATATATATTCAAGTTTTTGAAGATGAAGATTCAAAGCTTATACATTGTGCTACTTTTGAAAAGAAAGGTGCAGAATATGCGTATTTATATGGCTTCAATTTTGAATTGAATGGAATAAATGACAAAACGGGTTTGGAATTTTATGATGTTTACAATGGTTGTGATGTTATATATGGAATAATGCCAGGTACACAAAAAGGTATTATTATAAATGAGAGCATCATAACAACAGATATTTCATTTGAAATTGAGGATAAGACTTTTTATTGTTGGTATGCCTCAGTTGAAGGTGGATATGATGCTGTGAGATCTATATCGTACATACAGTAGGAACAGAACAATCAGAGGACAGTTCTCTGTCTTCAACGCAGGAATTTTTCGATTAATAATCGGGTGCGGGTGTCCCGCCTGCAACTTTTGCCAAAGGCAAAAATATCACTGTGCGAAGCACAATATCACTCGCCGTAAGGCGAATATCACATCTGCCAAGCAGATATATAACTAAAAAAATCGCCCTCAAAAAAGGGCGATCTTTTTTATCAGTCGGGATAACCGTTGGGGTTTGTGCTCTGCCATCTCCAGGAGTCAGCGCACATCTCTTCAATGCCTCTTTCAGCCTTCCAGCCGAGCTCGGCATATGCCTTTGAGGGATCGGAGTAGCAAACTGCAATGTCACCGGGGCGACGGGGAGCAATTTTGTAGTTGATAGCAACACCGCTTGCCTTTTCAAAAGCCTTGACAACATCAAGAACGCTGTAGCCGACACCTGTGCCGAGGTTGTAAATGTCAAGACCGGGCTGGCTGAGAGCTCTGCCGAGAGCCTTAACATGACCGAGAGCAAGGTCAACAACGTGGATGTAGTCTCTTACGCCTGTGCCGTCGGGAGTTTCATAATCGTCACCGAAAACGCTCAGGCATTCACGCTTGCCGATAGCAACCTGAGTGATGAAGGGCATAAGATTGTTGGGAATGCCGTTGGGATCTTCACCGATTCTGCCGCTGATGTGAGCACCGATGGGGTTGAAGTAACGAAGAATGCTGATTGACCATTCGTTGTCTGACTTGAAGAGGTCGGAAAGAATAATTTCAATCATATACTTTGTTGTGCCGTAGGGGTTTGTTGTGCCGCCTGTTGCCATTGTCTCCTTAAGGGGAGAGATGTTGTTTGAGCCGTAAACTGTTGCAGAGGAGCTGAAAACAATCTTCTTACAGCCGTTAGCCTTCATAACCTCGCAAAGGCAGACTGTGCCTGCGATGTTGTTGTCATAATATTCAAGAGGCTTTGCGCAGGATTCACCAACAGCCTTAAGGCCTGCAAAGTGAATAACTGCATCGATTTTTTCGCTCTTGAAAATTTTGTCAAGACCTTCCTTGTCGCGGATGTCGCATTCGTAGAATGCAAATTCCTTTCCGCTTAATTCTGCAATACGGTTGAGAGACTCTCTTTTACTGTTGTAGAAGTTGTCAACAACCACGATTTCATAGCCTGCATTGAGAAGCTCAATACAAGTGTGTGAGCCGATATATCCGGCACCACCAGTTACAAGAATTGACATTATCCTTCACCTCGTTTATAATATATAAAGTTACCTTTTTATTATACAATGGCTTAATGGAAAATGCAAGACATTTTTTGAGTAGTCAGTAGTAAGTAGTCAGTAGTAAGGAGATTAATAAAAATGAAAAATTTATCAGATATTTCCGTTATCCGTGATGTTATGGAAAGGCACGGTATGAGCTTTTCAAAGGCTCTGGGTCAGAATTTCCTTATCAATCCTTCAGTCTGTCCGAGAATGGCTGAAATGTGCGGTGCGGATGAAAATACGGGCGTTATTGAAATCGGTGCAGGTGTGGGCGTTCTTACCGTTGAGCTTGCAAAAAGAGCAAAGAAGGTTGTCTGCGTTGAGCTTGACTCAAGACTTCTTCCCGTGCTTGATGAAACATTGGCAGACTTCGACAACATCGAAATCATCAATGCCGACGTAATGAAAACTGACCTTCACAAGCTCATCGAGGAAAAGATGCAGGGTCTTAAGGTTGTTGTCTGCGCAAACCTTCCTTATTATATCACTTCACCGATTATCACAATGCTCCTTGAGGAAAAGCTTCCCATCGAGTCAATCACAGTTATGATTCAGAAGGAAGCCGCTGAACGCTTCTGTACACCCGTAGGCTCAAGAGAGTCAGGTGCAATCACCGTCTGCACAAACTATTACGCAACGGCAAAGCAGCTCTTCGGCGTGTCACGAGGCTCATTTATGCCTGCTCCCAATGTTGATAGTGCAGTAATCCGACTCGACATCAGAAAAGAGCCTGCCGTCAAGGTGAGCGACGAAGAAAAGTTCTTCAAAATGGTAAGAGCGGCATTTTCACAAAGAAGAAAGACTGCCGTAAACTCCATAAGCTCTTCACTTGGCATCCCCAAGGATAAGATTATTTCCGCCTTGCAGAGGTCGGGCTTAAGCGAAACCGTAAGAGCCGAAAAGCTTTCAATGCAAGAGCTTGCACTTCTTTGTGATAATCTCTTCGGGGAGGACTGATGATGAAAAGCTTCAGAAGTCTTTTTTATACAAGACCCTCAAAGGTCATAATGATTCTTCTGCTTGTGGTGGTTTCTTATTTCATCGGTGAGTGTCAGCTTGAATATTTCAGGCTTTATAAGCAGGACAAGGACAGCTTCGGTAACGCAATGATTCAGCTTGATTCCTTTGATTATCAGACCTCTTATTATTTCAGAAATACCGTTGAGGAAACAGTTGAAAACATTGTAACACTCGCAATGGATTACGGTGAGATTTTTGAAAAGAAGCTGTCACCGTCTGAGCTTCTCGATTATTATATAAGCATCGGTGATAAAAACTTTCCTCATATTTATGAGAACCTCGTTTCAATAAAGGGCTTCAGGTTTGCCTTTGTCAATCACGAAAGCAAGGTGATTTATTCAAGCATTCCCGACCTTAACTGTAAGCCGACCTCAACTGATGTGCGACGTCACTTCGGCACACCGGGTAAAACACTTCTGATTGCAAGAAGCTGTAAGTCGCCCTATTTTGAAACAAAAACCTTTATGGATTTTGCCGGGTATATCCGTAAATACGCAGAAAAGTATGATGTGAATTTCGACCTTTATATTTACTTCGGTGATGAAGCCGTAATTCAGCAGCAAGCAGAAAAATGTCAAGAGCTTCATTTTCAGATGCGTGATAAAATTGAAAGGCTCAATAACAGGGTGATTACACTTGTTGCCTGTGCCGTTTTGCTCAGCATATGTATCCTGACCGTTACAGGCAGACACGAGCCGAAGGGAAAGGTTTATCTGACATCAATCAACCGAATGCCAAACGACCTTCTGATTTCAATTTACGCTGTTGTGCTGATGTGTGTCGCTTCCCTTTACAGAACCTCATTTTATATGGTTGTAAGCTACAACGCAGCTCATGATGACCTGTGGTTTTCACGGTCTGATGAATTTTATCTTGACCGCATACGCTTCTGCATAATCTTTTTCATCTGTATCATTGTAAATCTTCTGTGTACCCTCAAGCGCTCCTATCAGTCGGGTAGCTTTGCGGAAAACACATATATTTATGTTCAGCTGAGAAAGCATAAGGAAAAAATCAGAAACCTCCTTTCAAGGCTTAAAAAAGCGGATAAATAAATGTAATGTAAAAACCTTTACAGCAAAATTTCAGCTGTAAAGGTTTTTCCTTGCCTATGTGGAAAACTTGGTGCAAAATGTGAAAAAGGTTGATAAACCCTTGAAATAATTCTGTTTCGGCATCAAAACTGTTGAAAAAGATGTAAAGTTTTCAACTTTACTAACAGAGTTTTCAACATAAATGTTAAATACTGTGGTGGAAAACTCAAAAACAGGTATTTTTACTGTTGAAGATTTTTCCGCATCTGAGTCAGAATTGCCTTCTCCCTTCGTGAAACCTGAACCTGACTCATACCAAGCTCTGCGGCGGTTTTCACCTGAGTCAGACCCTTGAAATAGCGTAATTCGATAAGCCTTCTGTCCTTTTCCTCAAGGCAGTCAAGGACGCTTTTCAGCGAGAGCCTTTCGCTGATTTCCTCCTCGGGTGCAACGGTGGGAATGTCAAGCTCGTTGCCGTTTTTCTCCTCGTCGGCAAGAGTCAGGGAGATTGTGGGCATGGAAACAGTGATAAGCTCGGCGGCAGAGGAAATGTCTGTTCCCAGCTTTTCGGCAAGCTCACTTACTGTCGGCTCTCTGCCAAGCTCTGACGACAGCTCGTCACGGATTTTCATTGCGTGACGTGCTTTTTCTTTAAGGCTTCTTCCGATTTTGACTGCACCTCCGTCACGGAAAATCCGTCTGATCTCTCCGAGAATGACGGGGACGGCATAGGTTGAAAAGGCGAAGCCACGGGATGCATCAAAGTTGTCAGCGGCTTTTACAAGGCCGACACAGCCTGCCTGGAAAAGGTCGTCATAATCCACGCCTCTGCCGCGGAACTTGTTAGCGCAGGCGTGAACAAGACCGAAGTTATCCTTTATTAAATTTTCCCGTTTAATGTCAAGATCCGGCATAGCATCAGAATTTACCCTTGATTTTTTTCTCAAGGACAACGGTTGTGCCCTTGTCAGGGGCGGAGATTACCTTCACCTTGTCCATAAAGCTTTCCATTACCGCAAAGCCCAGTCCTGCTCTTTCTCCGCCCGAGGTGGTGAAAAGCGGCTCCATTGCCTTTTTAATATTTTCAATGCCCACACCCTTGTCACGTATTTTTATTCTGACTCTGCCTTCAGGGAAGATGCTGACCGTTATGTAAATTTTGCCCTCTTTTTCTCTGTAGCCGTGAACGACGGCATTTGTCACAGCCTCGCTGACGGCTGTTTTAATGTCCGTCAGCTCCTCAATGTTGGGGTCAAGGCAGGCAACGAAGGCTGACACGGCAACCCGTGAAAAGCCCTCGTTGATGCTTTTTGAATCAAGGGTCATTTTAAGCTCATTTATGCACTTCATTTTCAGATTACCTCCTTTTGTCTTACTTCGCCAAGGCGTTCAATTCCCGCAAGGCACATCACCTTGTAAGCTCCCGGGGAAAGGTTCTGCACTCTTATTTTTCCGCCGATGCTTTTCATAAGCTTGTATCTTCCCATAACAAGGCCTATTCCCGAGCTGTCCATGAAGCTTACCTTGTCAAAGTCAAGCACGAGCAGAGCAGGTCTTTTTCTGATTACTGCCTCGTCAATGCTCACTCTTATAAGTGAAGCGCTGTGATGATCAATTTCACCGTCAAGAAAAACGTTTATTTCTTTTTGCTTGTATAGGATTTTCGCTGCCAAGATTTTTTCCTCCTGATAAATAAAAATAATCCCTGTGACATAAGTCGCAGAGATTATTGTAAGGTGTTATATAAGAATTTTTTGCCGAAAGAGGTCAGCTTGAAAAGTGATTTTTTCTGATGTCGCTTACAAGGTAAAAGGAACCGCAGACAAGAAGAATTCCGTCGGAAGAAGCTTTTCCTTCAGCCATTTTGTAAGCTGCTTCAATATCCCTTGAGAAGTCTGTTTTTTCGCAGAAGTCAAGGGCTTTTTTTGCAAGCACGCAGGGGTCTTCACCTCTTTGAAGGTCAGCCTGAGTGAAAATCATTTCCTCGCACAAGGGGGCGAGACTCTCAAGAGCGTGGCTGTAATCCTTGTCCTTCATAAAGGCGCAAAGAGCAACAACCCTTTTATTTTCACTTCTGAGGGTGGTGCAAAGCTCTCTGATTGCACCTTCGTTGTGACCTGCATCAAGGATTACAAGGGGACTGCTGCTTACACATTCGAGCCTTCCCGGGATGAAAAAGTCAGCGATGCCCTGTTCAATATCACGGTCGCTTATCAGGTAAGACCTTTCGGCAAGCACACGGGCGGCCTTTGCGGCAGTGATAAGGTTGGCAATCTGGAACTGTCCGCACATTCCCGTTTTAATGTGAAGTCCGTCAAAAATCAGCTCATTGCCCGTAAGGTCGCTTCTTATCAGCGTGACCTTGTCAGCCTCGGGCACAAAGAGGGGACTGCCCTTTTCCTCGCATTCGGCTTTTATCACCCTTGCCGCTTCTTCGTTCTGCGGTGTGAAGGGAAGACCGCCGCTTTCAGAGGGATAGGAAACAACGGGACAACCGCCCTTGATTATGCCGCATTTTTCCTTTGCAATTTCCCCGGCAGTTTCACCGAGCATATCAGTATGGTCAAGGGAAACAGAGGTTATAACCGCAAGGCTCGGAGTGCCGATGACGTTTGTGCTGTCATTTTTGCCGCCTATGCCTGCTTCAAGAATAACGGCATCGCAGTTCATTTCATAAAAATAAACCATTGCAAGAGCCGTTGTCACCTCAAAAACAGTGGGGTAAAGCTCTTCTTTTTCCATTAAGAGAATCTTTTCTCTGAGCATTGCCGTGATTGAAGCAACGGCACTTTTGGGGATGAATTCACCGTTTACCTTTATTCTTTCACCGAATTCAATGACAAAGGGTGAGGTGAAAAGCCCCACGGTGTAGCCTGCTGACTGCAGAATGCAGGAAAGAGCAGTGCTGACGGAGCCTTTGCCGTTTGTGCCTGCAACGTGGACAAAGTGAAGCCTTTTGTGGGGATTATCCACCAGCTCAAGCAGTCTCTTTATTCTTTCGTGGCCGGGACTTTTCTGAAATTTTCTTCTGGAGTAGATAAACTCCAGAGCTTCATCATAGGTCATTTTACATCTCTCTTTTTCGTTTCTTATTTATATTATTCTCAGCCTTCTGCAGGAAAGTAAGCCGAGCTTATGTACATTGTTTTTTTCAAAAAGTGCCGAGGCAAAGCTCATCGAGTCGATGCCGTGAGGTCTGAGTAATTCGTAAACGGGCGGAAGGTCAATTCCTTCTCCGATTATCGCACAGCTGCAAGGTGGTATATTATCACAAAGTGTGAAGATTATACCTTGAAAAAAATTGCAGAAGGGAACTTCATCAGGGCAGAGGATAACTGTGCTTTTTGGTGCCTTTCCTGAAAAGCTGTCTCTTACGATAAGCGTAGCTCCGTAGCGGTCAAGAAGCCTTGCGCTGACCTGCTCGTACAAGTCGGGTCTTTGGGTGTAAAGCTCGATTTTTGCAAAGAGCTTTACTGCCTTATCAATCACATCAACATAAGCTCCCTCGCTGTCAAATACGGTAAGAGAGCTTTTTTCTGCAGGCAGACCAAGCTCGCTGATGTAATCGGTAAAGGAGTTGAAAAGAAGCAAAAAGGGAAGCCTTTTCGGATGAAATTCAAGGCAGCGTGTACCTTCATCATCGGGGAAGCTGATGTCGAAAAGTACGCTGCCTTTGAGCTTATTCAACTTTTGTGTAACAGCCTCAACGGGAATCTGTCCTCGGTACTGTGTGGCAATGACACGGTAAAAGTCGTCACCGTCAGGGACATTGACTCTTTGAAAAGTGATTTCGGGCAAGGAGAACAGGTCACGGAAAAAGGTTGTGAAGCCTGAGTCAGGATCCTTGCATTCAACAGTTGCAAACATTATTCTCACCACTTAAGCTTTTTATTAATATAACTATGAAAAAGGGTGAGAAAAAATGCCTTTTTTTAAAAGCCTCTTCTGCCTGAGGAAAGAATTCCACGCTGATAATCGTCCTCGCCGATGCCTGTGCTTGAACGGTGAACGCTCATAACAAGACCTATTGCAAGGTAAAGGCAAGCCGTTGATGAGCCGCCGGCACTGATGAAGGGAAGGGTGATACCGATAACGGGAAGAAGCATAAGGCACATGCCGATGTTGACAACAACCTGTGAAACAATCATAAAGGCAACACCGTAGCACATTACCTCTGCGGCAAAGTTTCTGCTGTTTTTACCGATTTTAATAATTCTGTAAGCAAGGGCGACAAAGAGAAGAAGCAATACAAAAGCTCCGATAAAGCCGAATTCCTCGCACACAACGGAGAAAATCATATCGTTTTCACATTCGGGAACCATTCCGCTGTGGGTGTAAACGCCCTTGAAAAGTCCCGAGCCTGTGAAGCCGCCTGCCTTGATGGCGTTGATTGCCTGGCTCTGCTGCCATATTTCGTCGGGGTAATTATCGGGATTGAAAAGAGCGAGGATACGGTTACGCTGAATGTCGCTGAAAACCTTCAGCCAGATAAACGGCAGAGCCGCCACAACAAGAAGCGCACCTGCAGGGAAATAAAGCCAATGAACGCCTGCAATATACATCATGCCGATGAAAACGCAGATGAAAATAAGAGCAGAGCCCATGTCACCGGTCATAATAACAAGCAGAATGGGAATTGCGGCGTGAAGGCAGAGGGCAAAAACGCTTTTAAGGCTGACAAGGTCATTTTTAGTTTTGCGAAGATGATAGGAAAAGGTGATGATAAAACCGATTTTCAGAAATTCCGAGGGCTGGACGTAAAGAGGTCCGAGCTTAAGCCAGGAAATAGCATCGCTTCGTCCGTCGGGAGAAACACCGAAGGGAATGAGCAGAAGCATAACAGCAAGGCATCCGAAGGCAATCAGCGGCCAGAGCTTGTAGATAATGTCATAGTCAATAAGTGAAATTATCAGACAGGCAAAAAGACCGAGTCCGAGAGCAAGGAGCATAACGGCGGTGTCTCGTGAAAAGTAGGTGCTTCCGTCAAAGGTTGCCGTGCAGACCATAAGGGCACCGAAAAGGGAAAGGACAATGCTGATTGCAAGAAGTATGAGGTCAGTTTCTCTGAAAAGGCTTTTCTTATCTCTTAAGCCTAAATCGTTACCTAAGTCCCTGATGTTTTCAGCTTTTATATTTTTAAGGTCAAGAATATCTTTAAGATTATCAGAAGTCAAAAAAATCACATCCTGTGCATTAGTAACTCTATTATATTATGTATTGCGGAATATTTCAAGTAAAAAGTTGACTTATGAAATTTTTATGATACAATATTTCAGTGTAAAACAGGAATGAGGAATTCAGAACACATAACTGAATTCTGTATTTTAAAAAAACAGGGACGGTATTACCGATGATTTTTTATTCTAAAAGTACGGCTGAAACGGAAAAATTTGCTTGTGAGCTTGCAAAAAAAATAAAAGGCGGCACCGTTGTTGCCCTTTACGGCGGACTTGCAATGGGTAAAACTGCTTTTACAAGAGGCTTTGCAAAGGGCCTCGGAAACGAAAGCTACGTTTCAAGTCCCACCTTTGCCCTTGTGAACGATTACGGCGGAAATCCTCAGCTTGTGCATTTTGATATGTACAAGGTTGAATCCTGGGAGGATCTTTACTCAAGCGGATTTTTTGATTATTACGATATGGGTGCCATCCTTTGCACCGAGTGGAGCGAGAACATTGAAAACGCACTTCCCGAAAATACCGTAAGAGTCAGATTTGAAAAGGGCGAAAATGAAAACGAAAGAATTATTACCGTGGAAGGAGTCTGAGAAAATGAGAATTTTAGCAGTTGATACAAGTGCAGTCTGTGCGGCTGTTGCAGTTACTGACGGTGAAAAAATCCTTTCCGAAAGCCAGACCAACACGGGTCTTACTCATTCAAGGACCCTTATGCCCATGATTGACAGCACTCTTAAGAATGCGGAAATCCCTCTTGAAAGCATTGATTTTTTTGCCTGCAGCGTTGGCCCGGGCTCCTTTACGGGTATCCGTATCGGTGTTGCGGCAATAAAGGGACTTTGTGACGGCCTTAAGAAAAGGTGTATCCCCGTTTCAACTCTTGAAGCACTTGCCTATAATCTTCTCGGAAGAAAATGCACTGCTGTAAGTGTAATGGACGCAAGATGCAATCAGGTTTACTGCGGAATTTTCCTTGTTGAAGGTGAAAGGATAACAAGGCTTACCGAGGACGAGGCAATAAAGATAGATGACCTCGGTGAGAAGCTCGGCAAGTACGAAAATGTTGTTTTTGTCGGTGACGGAGCAAAAATCTGTCACAAGGCTCTCGGCTACAGCATCGCTTCACCCTCAGAGCTTTACCAGAAGGGAAGCAGTGTTGCCTTCTGTGCCGAAAAAAATTACAGCGAAGAAAAGCTTCTTGACGGTGCAGAGCTTATGCCCGTTTATCTGAGACTTCCTCAGGCGGAAAGAGAGCTCAAGGCGAAGTTGAGTAGTAAGTAGTCAGTAGTCAGCGCGGATTAAGTCTGTGCTGACTTTTTTTGTTCGTTACCGCGGAGAAAATGGGTTAAAGCAGTAAGGTTACTGTCTCCTGTGGGAGATGTCGGCAAAGCCGACAGAG
>JAZKYQ010000033.1:0-14175 GCA_045612205.1 Acutalibacteraceae bacterium
AATGACTCACGGTGACGACTATGCAATCGCTTGCTGCGTATCCTCCATGAGAGTTGGTAAGGAGATGCAGTTCTTCGGCGCGAGAGCAAACCTTGCAAAGTGCCTTCTCTACGCCATCAACGGCGGTGTTGACGAGATAAACGGCAAGCAGGTTGGTCCTAAGTATAGACCCATCACAAGCGACTACCTCGACTACGATGAGGTTATGAAGCGCTACGACGAAATGATGAAGTGGCTTGCAGGCGTGTATGTAAACACACTTAACATCATTCACTATATGCACGACAAGTACTGCTACGAAAAGATCCAGATGGCTCTTCACGACAAGAAGGTTACCCGTTGGTTCGCAACAGGTATCGCAGGTCTTTCCGTTGTTGCTGACTCACTTTCAGCTATCAAGTACGCTAAGGTTAAGGTTATCCGCAACGAGCAGGGTATCGCAACAGATTACGCGGTTGAAGGTGACTTCCCCAAATACGGTAACGACGACGACCGTGTTGACGGTATTGCTTACGATGTTGTTCACCGCTTCATGGAGCACATAAGAAAGAACCACACCTACAGAGACAGTATCCCCACAACCTCAATTCTTACAATCACATCAAACGTTGTTTACGGTAAGAACACCGGTGCAACACCTGACGGCAGAAAGAAGGGCGAGGCCTTCGCTCCCGGTGCAAACCCCATGCACAGACGTGATACCAACGGTGCTGTTGCTTCACTTGCATCCGTTGCAAAGCTTCCTTTCATCGACGCTCAGGACGGTATCTCAAACACATTCTCAATCATCCCCGGTGCACTCGGTAAGGATGACAAGATTTTCTCAGGTGACATTGATGTTGACCTTGACTGCTGTGCAAACGGAGCTTGCTTCTCCCCCACACTCTTCGAGGGTCTCGACATCGACGAAAACGGAGACAACAGATAAAAATTTCTAAAACAAATAAATCCAAAGGAGGAAACTAAAATGGCAGCAACTCAGAATCAGATCGATAACTTAGTATCTCTTCTTGACGGTTATGTAACAAAGGGCGGACATCATCTCAATGTTAACGTCTTCACCAAGGAAACACTCCTTGATGCTCAGCAGCACCCCGAGAAGTACCCTCAGCTTACAGTACGTGTAAGCGGTTATGCTGTTAACTTCATCAAGCTTACAAAGGAACAGCAGGACGAGGTTATCTCAAGAACATTCCACGACGAAATATAAGCTATGGACGGATATATTCACTCTCTTGAATCCTTCGGTACCGTTGACGGTCCGGGAATAAGACTTGTTGTTTTTCTTCAGGGTTGTCCCCTTCGTTGCCTTTACTGCCACAATCCCGACACCTGGGTAACAGGCAAAGGCACGAAGAAAAGCACCGACGAAATTTTAAGAGAATACGATAAAAACCGTGACTTTTACAAAAGAGGCGGCATCACCGTAACAGGTGGTGAGCCTCTTTTGCAAATTGATTTTGTCACAGAGCTTTTCAGAAAAGCAAAGCAAAAGGGAATCCACACCTGTCTTGACACCTCAGGCATCACCTTTAACAAAGGCAGTGCCGAATGCGTCGGTAAATTTGATGAGCTGATGAAGCACACAGATCTTATCATGCTTGACATCAAGCATATAGACCCTGAAAGCCACAAGAAGCTCACAGGCAAAAACAACGGTAACATTCTTGATTTTGCCGATTACCTTGAAGAAAAGGAAAAGCCCTTCTGGGTAAGACACATCATCGTCGAGGGCTACACCGACAAAAAGGAAGACCTTATAAAACTCGGCAAGCACCTTGCAAAATTCAGACACCTCAAGGCTCTTGATGTTATCCCCTATCACACAATGGGTGTAAACAAATATGAAAGCCTCGGCATTGATTACCCTCTCAAGGGACTTGAAGCCATGACCGTAAGCGGAGCCGTGCAGGCAAAGAGCCACATCATGGCAGGACTAAGAGATGAAAGGCTCAGAATCAGAAGATGACAGAAGTTATTGACAAATTACACGGCAAACAGCTCTCAAAGCTTAAAATCACAAACTGTCTCGGCTCAATGGGCGGAGACTGTTTTCTTATCCGCGGCAAGGGCGCAAACATCCTCGTTGACTCGGGCTTTGCCTTCTGTGCCAAGAAAGCTATAGAAAAAATCAAAGAGGAGCTTCAGGGCGAAAGCCTTGACTTTATTCTTCTCACTCATTCCCATTATGACCACGCTATGGGAGTCCCCGCTATAAGAAAGGCTTTTCCCGAGGTGAAGGTCATCGGAAGCGAGTACTGCAATTACATTCTCACAAAGCCCACGGCAAAAGAAAAAATCTATGAAATGGACTGCAAGGCGGCAAAGGCTTACAAAAAAGAGCCTTCCGAAAATCTCACCGACCATCTTTACTGTGACATCACCTTGAAGGACGGTGAAGAAATAAACCTTGGCGAGGAAACCGTCAGAGGCATTGCTCTTCAGGGGCACACAAGGTGCTGTATGGGCTTTTATTTCACAAAGGAAAGGCTTCTTGTTTCCTGCGAGACCCTTGGCATTTATGCTAACAATATGAAGGTTTTCCCGGGCTGTCTTATCGGCTACGAGATGACTCTTGACGCCATTGACAAGGCTCTGAGCCTCGGTGCAGAGGAAATCCTCATCCCCCACAGCGGAATCCTTTACGGCAAGGACATTGAGACTTATCTCAACGAGTCAAAGAAAGTCACAACCGAATGCATGGAGCTGATTGTAAAGGCTTACAAGGACGGCAAGGATTTTGACGGAATCGTTGAAACCTACAAGGAGCACTACTACTCCGAAAGCATTTCAAAAAGCTATCCCGAACACGCTCTTATGGCAAACCTTTCGGCACAGATACCGATGTTTATAAAGGAAAGGGCCGAGGGCTGAGGGCCAAGGGCATCGCGTTGCGATGCAGTAGTAAGTAGTGAGTAGTCAGTAATCAGGGACGCCTACGGCGTTAGATAAAAAAAATAAAAGCGGTGCAAAGATTGCATCGCTTTTTATATATAATCATTGACAAACTTACTTTTTTAGTGTATACTTACAAAGCTGAAAAGAGACACATATCGAGGCGTGGCGCAGTTTGGTAGCGCGCTTGCTTTGGGAGCAAGATGCCGCAGGTTCGAATCCTGTCGCCTCGACCATAGATTGCAGTAACTTAACGGTTACTGCTTTTTGTTTATCTCTTCATCTGTACAACCCGAAAAATCTATGCTATAATACCCTCAAACCACCAAGGAGAAATTCTATGCCACCGACAAAACTTTATTTTGCCACAACGGATATCATCCGTGATGAATCGGATCTTCAGAAGCTTTACCTTTCAGCCTCTGCCCAAAGACAGCTTAAGACCGATAAAATCCGCAAGCCCGAGGACAAAAAGCTCAGCCTTCTTGCAGAACATCTTCTTCGCATTGCCCTTAAGGAAGAAGGCATCACCGACTTTAAAATCATTAAAGGAGAGCACGGCAAGCCTTACATCGAAAACGAAAGCATCTTCTTCAACCTCTCCCACTCAGGCAATGTCTGCATATGCGCTCTTTCCGACAAGGAAATCGGATGCGATGTTGAAAGGGTGAAAAAGGCTAATATGAAGGTGGCAAAACGCTTCTTTTCGCCCGAGGAATTTGAAGCCCTCGAAAACGCCGAAGAAAGTGAAAAGGACGATTTGTTTTTCCGCATCTGGACAATGAAGGAAAGCTTCATAAAAGCCGTGGGAACAGGTCTCGGCATGCCTCTTACCTCTTTTTGTGTTGACCTTTCAGCCTATACTCCCTTCATAAGCTACAGCTCGGATGAGAGACCTTTTCAACTCAAGGAGTACAAGCTCATTGACGGCTACAAAATCTCCCTGTGTGCCCTTAACGGCGATTTTGCCGAAGCTGTTGAAGTTACCGAAATATAACCGGCTGAGTAGTGTGTAGTCACCCAAAAACCTTGACTCTTGCTACTTACTACTCACTACTTACTACTAAAAAAAGACACCCGTGGGTGTCTTTTTTGCTTATCATTTAACAACGTTACCGTCAGTTACCTTTTCGGTAGTGCTCTTTTCAACAGTGAAGGTGCTTTCAACAGTCTGTCCGCGCTTTGCATAGGGACTGTAAGCTCGGATTTTGACGGTGTAATCGCCTGCTTCAAGCTTGCCGAGATTAACTGTCTTTTCAAAATCCGTTGCTCTTGTGTAATCTGAAAGAACAACGAAGCCTGTTTCCTTTTCAAAGGCATCAGTAAGAGTGATTTTGTAATTCTCCGCCCTGTAATAGCCTGAAGCCTCGGGGAAGCTGACCAATACATTTCCATCCTCGTCATAATCCACAGTAAGGCTTGCATCCTCGGGGAAGATAGGACCTGTATCCTGAGCCATCATTCTGCCCCAGGTGTATGCACGTCTGCTCTTATCAGCAAGGTCTGTAAGATAATAATCCACGCCCTCATAGAAGCAATCGCTGACAATATCGTAAAGTCTGAGTCTTACATTTCCTTCTTTATCAACCTCGCAAAGCCAGAAGGTGCCGCTGTCTCCGTCGCCGTATTCGTCACCTGAAATGTAGCTGAGGTTACCCATAGCGCCTGTGATTGCACCGCAACCGATTGCAGTAAAGGTGCTCTGATGGATCGAACGGGGATCGTTTGCCGCATAGTGTGAATGGCCTGAGAAGTCAACCACCTGAGGATAATCCTTGAGGATCATTCTGATGTCAAAGTTTGACCAGTTTACACTTCCGTAAACGGTGAGAGTGGGATGAGGATGCTGAAAAACGAAAATCGGCTTGTCACCTGTGTCCTTAACCGCCTCGTCAAGCTGTGCTCTGAGCCATTCAAGCTTTGTCTTGAAGGTTTCGTCACCGTTATCGTCATAGGAAACACCGATAAAGTGATAACCTGCGATTACAGTATGAACATCTTCATTCTCACTCACATATTCTCTGAAAACCTCAACTGCCTTCTGAGGGTTTTCTGTGTCACGGTATTCGATGTGCTCGTGATTACCCATACAGGTAAGAAGCTCTGTTCCCTCTTTGATATTTTTCTTTGTTATATCGCTGTAGAGCTCATATTCCTCTTTTTTGCCGCTGTCAGTAAAGTCACCTGCCACAATAAAAGCATCAAGCTTGTCGTGTTCCTTATCCTCAGCTGAAAGCTCATAAGCCTTTTTGATTGCGCCTTTGAATTTTTCAATGTTCTTTTCAGCGTTTTCATCCTTACTCAGATGCACATCACTGCAAACAGCAAAACGGAGTGCAGGCTGAAAATCCTCAGGCTTTTCCACGCTGACCTCTCTGATTCCCGAAACAAGGGAATAAATGCCGAAAAGTCCCGCAAAAGCAAGAGTTATGACCTTACTTAATGTCTGATGAAGTAATATTTTATCTTTCATTGTTCTTTCTCCCGAAAAAAAGTTTTCACCATTATACCACAACAATACCGACCTTTCAAGAAGCAAGACAAAAAAACATCCCGTCATAAAGACAGGATGTAATTGCTTATCTGATTTTATCAGAAGTTGAAGATTGTTGCGAAGTACTCAAAAAGAAGGTTGAGTCTTTCAAAGATTGAGCCGAGGAAGCTGAGGAATGACTGACGTCCGCTGATATCCTCTTCTGAGAATACTGCAGTGTAAACGATTTCCTTTGTAACCTCACCTTCACCAAGAACAGGCTCAGGAAGTGTTGAGTTGTAGTAACGGTTGTCGTCGCCCTCTGTCTGCCAGCCTACAAAGGTGTATCTTGTTGTGTCTGTATCACCCTTTACAGGATAAGAGTCAAGATAGGGTGAAAGATTCTCACCGCTGTTAACCTTAACAACCTTATAAATCTCATTGTCAACCATAAACTTAACTGTGATCGGGGGGTCTGCTTCCTGTGCTGCAAGTGCCATTACACCGAACATTGAAAATGTCATAAGTAAAGCAAGTGCAAGTGCTAATGCTTTTTTCATATTAAATTCCTCCGTTAAAATTTATTTGGGATTTTATACCACTGATTTGATTATAAGTTATTAAATCGACTTTGTCAATATTTTACCCGTTAATTTGTTAATCCTTACCTATTATTTGATATACAAATTCACAAAATCAACAAAGGTTTTCTCACTTTGTGAGATAATGTACCCGTCATTTGAAAGGTCATGACCTGAATCGGGAAGCTCGTAATAGGTTACCTCTACCTCTTTACTCCTAAGCTCTTTTACAAAATTACGCACATCGTTAACATCAACGATTTCATCCTTGGCTCCCTGAACAACAAGAGTGGGAACACAGCTTTTGCTTACATATTTAAGCGGTGAGTAGGTGTAAAGCAGAGTGTCCTGCTGTTTTTTTGTAAGATTGAAAAGATTTTTACCTGTAAGGTAACACATAAGCGTTGTTGTCTGAGTTGAGTCAAGGTTCATAAAGCCGTTTCTGAAATTATGGCTTCTGAGATCCGGAGGACCGCAGTAAGACACCACGGCGCAGATTTCAACCGGTGACTTTTCCTTCTGTGTGTAGGAATAAAGCAGGGAAAGATGAGCACCTGCAGAAACACCGACAAGCATAACCCTGTCACAGTTGATTCCTCTTGTCTGAGCCATTGACTTGACCTTTGCAATAGCTGAGGTTATATCGTTAAGCAGATCTGTGCACTTAACATTTTCCGAGGCATAACGGTAGTTGATTGTTGCTGTTATACAGCCTATATTTTTGCTTACCTTTTCTATTCTTTTGTTAAAGGTTGATTTGTCTCCGCTTACCCAGGCTCCGCCGTGAACAAACAGCACAAGACCTTCCTTCTTTTCGGGATTTTCAGGGAAGCAGACATCCATCACCTGACGCTCGTGAGTTCCGTAGCTGACATTGTTGTAACGGATCTGATCTGTGGGAAACAGTCCCGAGAGATTACTTATTAAAGCCACTATCGACATAATAATGGCAGTAATTTTTGAAAGCATTCTATCACTCCATTAAACTGATTTAAGCTATTATACTATATTTATGCACTTTTTTTCAACGTCAAAATATAAAAATATTTGCAATTTATGATGACAAGTTCTGTTTTTTATGCTATAATATCACACTGTGTAACTGATTTTAATTAAAAGGAGCTATTCCAATGAGTAATTTAAATGAAAATTTCAATAAGATTGCCCTTGAGCTTGAAGGCACACTTTCAGCTCTCGGCTTTGCTAAAAACAGCGAGGAAACAGACGCAGACAAAAATTTACTTGTTTTTGACGGTGAAAAGGGCGCTGTAAAAATCGAATGCGATAACGGCAGATTTTCAATTTTAACAGGTGATACAGCTGAAACTGCTTCAAAAAAGCTTTGCGCATTCCTTCTTGATGATTCAGTATCAGATGGTGACATCAAATATCTCACCGACGATGCTAAGGAAACCCTTAAGGAAAAGTTTGACAAGAAGGTTGCTCCCGTAGCAAAAAAGACTAACAACAAGGCTAACCAGACTGTTTCAAAGGCAGCTGTAAAAAACGGCTCCTTCTACGATGCAAACACTCTTGCAAGCAAGCTTTGCCTTGTTTTCCCCGAGCTTCGTCCCTTCTACAAGGACAACCTTGCCGAATACGGTGAATTTATGGGTGAGGAATTCTTCTCAAAGTACGGCACAGAAAAAATCATCGGTGCTATCAAGGAAAACAATCCTCAGACAATGAAGAAGATGTTCCAGATTCTCAACGAAATCTACGAGGACGGCACAAACGACACCCAGAGCCTTATCGCAGTTACAATCCTCGGTGAGCTCGGCAATGACAAGATTCTCCTTGCACGCTGCGTTGACTATATGAGCGAAACAATGGCACCTCCCGTAATCGAGGTTAACCGTTACCTTGCTTCAGCTGCAGGTAAAAAGGCAAAGAAAAAGATGGCAAATCCTCCCGTTTTCAAGCCCAAGAAGGAAAAGAAGCCCGGTCTCTTTGCTCAGGCAATGGCACAGGGCGGCGGTGTTCCTCCCACAATGTAATCAACAAAAATCAGTTAAAAGGGTGTGTATAAAATGTTACTCGACAAAATCTTTGCGGCCTTCTGGCAGAACACAAAAAGACTGGATGACAAGCGTATTGCCACCCTCACCTTCCCTGATGGCCTTACCGAAATCACAGATATTCCCTATCTTGATGACGGCAACAAATACCATCAGCTCGATGTATATTATCCCGAAGGCACAAAGGAAGCTGACCGTCTTCCCGTAATTATTGACATTCACGGCGGCGGCTGGATGTACGGAGATAAGGAGCTTAACAAAATCTACTGCCTTACTCTTGCTCAGAAGGGCTATGTTGTTTTCAATATGAGCTACAGACTCTATCCCGAAACAACCGTTCAGGGTCAGCTTTCCGATATTTCCTGCTGTCTTAAGTGGATAAGCGAAAATATCACATCTTACCCCTGCGACACAGACAACATCTTCCTTACAGGTGACTCTGCTGGCGGCATGCTCGCTTCCTTTACTGCAATGCTCAGTGAAAGTGAAGTGCTTCGTGAGGCTTACGGCACGGTTGACTTCTCACTTAAGTTCAACGCTGTTGCTCTCACCTCCCCCGTTCCGAGAATGAACGGTGACTTCCCCATGAACCGTTACACAAGAGTTATGCTCGGCAAGGGCTTTGAAAAGGAAAAGTGGGCGTCTTATGTAAATCTTGACGACCTTCTTGATCTCGGACAGATGCCCCCGACATTTATGCTTACCTCAAGCGGTGACTTCCTTGCAAGAACGGAAACCCGTCACGCCGCCGAGGTTTACAGAAACAAGGGAATCGACTGTCAGCTTATGGATTTTGAAAAATTTAACGGCAAGGATCTTCCCCACGTTTTCCCTGTTATTTATCCTCAGAACGAAGAATCCCAGCGTGCAATTGATGAGATGCTCAGATTCTTTAAGAAGTACGAAAAAGTTACAGCTTAAAACCACTTTCAAGGTACGTTTTTTCGTGCCTTGAAATTTTTTTGATTTTTTATAATTTCTTGTCGGGTTTTATTTCCCGTCAACGTATATATATTATGAAAGGTGATTTTACGGAGGCAAGTCCCCTATGACAGATAAAGAGCTTTTGAAAAAACTTAAAAAAGATAAAAATTCCGGTTTGTCTGTTGCCATCGGACTTTATTCCGGACTTTTGTATAAAATTGCCGCCACGGTGATTCTTCCCGTAGGCTCAAAAGAGGATGTGGAGGAATGTGTCAGCGACAGCTTTCTTCGCTTTTACGGTGAGATTGATAACCTCGACCTTGAAAAAGCGAGCATAAAATCCTACCTCGCCCTCATCACAAGACGAAGAGCAATTGACTTTTACCGCAGACTCAGGCTTGAAAAAGAGCATCTTGTTGAAAAAAACGAAGAAGGCTCGGCAGAATCAACCGACTTCACATTAAGCCTTGAAAGAAAGCAGATGCTTTTCAAATCAATCAAGGCTCTCGGTGAGCCTGACACAACAATCATCACAAGAAAGTATCTTCTTGGTGAAACATCAGCACAGATTGCCGCAGAGCTTGATATGAGTGAAGCGGCAGTACAGAAAAGACTTGAAAGAAGCCGCTTGAAGCTTAAAGCAGAATTAGGAGGTGTGTTATGATGGACGAAATGGAAATGCTCTTTTCCGAGCTTTCACCACAGGAGCTTGATGAGCTTCTTACAAACATTGACATCCCCGAGGACAAGGCGCTTTCAGAGCGCATCGGCAACCGCCTCGGTGTAACAAAAAAGGCAAATATCATAAACCTTCCCGCAAGATACATTGTATCCGTTGCGGCAGCAGTCTGCTTCCTTATTGCTTCACTTACAGTATTTACCGTAAGAACAAACAAATCACCCGAAGCAGCAATTCCCTCCGACACCACCTCAACCGTCACTCAGGTGTCTGCACCTGCCGAAAATCCCCTTATGGTAGCAATCAGCACCGGAGATGAGGACCTCATCACAAGGCTTCTTTCTCTTCCCGGCCTTATTTCCCGGGAAGCACTTGAATTCGCCCTGAATCTTTCAGAGCATCTATCCTATGATACCTTACATCAGATTGCTCTTTCAGTTAAGGAAAATCTCGGCTCAACAGGACTTGACGGACTTCTTGAAAGCTCAATCTTCGGTGACTCACAAAGAGCACTTGAGGAGCTGAGAAAGCGTGACAAGCTTCTTATGACACCCTTTGAAAAGCTCGCCTTCTTCTTTGCCGTTGCTTTTTGTGACAGCGAGGTTGTTGACGAATTTATAAGTAAGGGCTACGATATCAACTTCAAGGATGCCCAGGGCAATTCAATTTACGCCATTGCCGAAAAATACGGCAACGAGGAAAATATGCAATACGCAATCTCAAAGGGTATCACACACTGATTTTAAAGGAGTGAAAACTATGAAAAAGAAAATAGCAATCATTGTTTCAATAATTCTCACCGTTGCATGCATATGCGGTATCGGTGTTTACGCCAACGCAAACGCAGAGCCTCAGGTTGAAAGAACACCTGTCTATCAGGCAAAAAACTACTACGCTTACTATAACGATTCCTCCTGCGTGGGTGCTGTTGCCTTCTGTCTTAACAATCAGTTTGTCGCCTTTGGTCCCTCTCAGGAAGCAATAAAGCTTTGCACAAAGGGCACTGACGGAGTTTACAGCGCACTTTACACCATTGAAAAGGAAAATGTAACTGCTCAGTTTTCAGGCAAGCAGGATTACTCCTTCACCGCAGGAAATGAGCTTTCCGCACTTCTTGGCGGAATTGACGGCATCGGCATCACCTTTGACCGTCAGAAAACAAACCTTGCCTTCAGTCTTATCGGTCAGCCCATCAAAAAGGGCACCGCATATTATGTTTATATCCCTGCTGACTACCTTCTTGACTCAGCAGGAAAGGGTAACGTTGCCACCTATCTCACAATTGCTCCCACAACGGTGAATTCTTACACAGGTGACGTTCTCGAGGACCTTAAAAATGCCACAAGCGGAATCTATGACAAGGTTATCCACGCCGCCGAAAGCATCAACGGTGCAATATCATAAGCTCCTGTGAACTTCATTGAGCATTCAATAGCCACCCCAAAGGCGACGCTACATCGCACATAGCAAATCGCCTGCGGCAAAGCCATCCCGGCTACTGGCTACTGACCACTTTAATCTGACTTCCTCTCCCATATATAAAGCCAAAGGAAAAGACTGCTCTGTACGGGCAGTCTTTTTCCTTTATCCTGTCGGCAATAGCGCAATTTTTTACACGTTTTCGGTTGTTTTTTTCTTTTTGCTTTGTTATAATATTAAAAGATATTTCTTTCAGGAAGGGTGAGAAAAAATGCAGATAGGTACATCATCAGCATGCTTTTATCCTATGGAAACGGAAAAGGCTTTTCTTCACCTTGCAAAGCTCGGCTTTACCGAAAGTGAGATCTTTTTCAACTCCGCAAGTGAGCTTGAGTCTTCTTTCCTCAAGGAGCTTAAATCTATCCGCGATGCTTACGGTATAAACATTATCTCCCTTCATCCTTACGCATCCTTCTCCGAAGGCTACAAGTTCTTTTCAAGATACGGCAGGCGTTTTTTTGACGGTGTTGAAAACTATAAGCGCTACTTTGAAGCTGCAACGGAGCTCGGAGCAAAATATCTTGTCCTTCACGGTGCAAGAGGAAGAATTGATATAACAAAAGAAGAGTACGCCGAACGCTTCGGCAAACTCAATGAAGCGGCAAAAGCCTTCGGCTGCATTGTTGCTCACGAAAACGTTGTTGATTACAGCGGTGCAACACCTGAGTTTATGCAGTTTATGAAAGCACAGCTCGGAGACAGCTTCAAGATGGTGCTTGACATCAAGCAGGCAAGAAGAGCAAAGGTTGACCCCTATGACTTCATCAGAATTATGGGTGACAACATTGTCCACGTTCACCTTAGTGACTTTTCAGAAAAATGTGACTGTCTGCCGCCTTACGAAAAAGGCCTTTTTGATTTTGAAAGGCTCTTTACCGAGCTTAACAAGGTCGGCTACAAGGGAAAATACATCGTTGAGCTTTACTCGGATAATTTCCGAAGCGAAAACGAAATTTTAACGTCAGCAAAATACCTTGAGGGTATTTTAAATAAAGTAAACAAGGGATAATATCCCATAAACCGAAAGGGGAAGTTTTTATGAAGTGTCCGTTCTGCGGATATGAAGAAAGCAAGGTTATCGACTCACGTCCTACAGACGAGGGTGAAAAAATCCGCCGTCGCCGTGAGTGCATTTCCTGCACAAAGCGTTTCACAACCTATGAGATTATTGAAAGCGTGCCTATCGTTGTTGTCAAAAAGGACAAATCACGCCAGGCATTCGACCGTGTGAAGCTTTTCAACGGTATGCTGCGTGCTTGTGAAAAGAGACCCGTTTCAATCGAGCAGATTGACAGAATTGTAAGTGATATTGAAGCAGAGCTTCAGAATTCTCTTGACCGTGAGGTTACTTCAATTCACATCGGTGAGCTTGCAATGGACAAGCTCAAGGCTCTTGACGAGGTTGCTTATGTCCGTTTTGCATCGGTTTACCGTCAGTTCAAGGATATCAACACCTTTATGGATGAATTGGCAAAGCTTCTCGGGGAAAAATAAATCCGAGGTGATTCAACAATGATACACAGCGATTTTACTTCCCTTGTGGGAAACACACCCTTGCTTGATGCTTCACGCTTTTGCGAAAAGGAAGGCATCAACGCAAGACTTCTTCTCAAGCTTGAATATTTTAACCCTGCAGGCTCTGTAAAAGACAGAGTCGCAGTCAACATGCTGAAAAAGGCAAAGGAAAAGGGACTCATCTCCCACGGTGCGACAATCATTGAGCCCACAAGCGGAAACACGGGCATAGGTCTTGCCGCCGCTTGTGTCAGTCTCGGCTACAAGGCTATTCTTGTTATGCCCGACACAATGAGCGTTGAACGTCAGCAGCTTCTCAGGGCTTACGGAGCTGAGATTGTCCTTACCGAAGGTGCAAAGGGTATGCTCGGCTCAATCGAAAAGGCAAATGAGCTTTACAAAAGCACGCCCAACTCCTTCATTCCCTCTCAGTTTGAAAACAGCGACAATCCCGAAGCTCACATTCTCACAACGGGCCCCGAGATTTACCGTGACACCGAGGGCAAGGTTGACATTTTCGTCTCCTGCATCGGCACAGGCGGAACTGTTTCAGGCACGGGAGCTTATCTTAAGCAGCAGAATCCCGACATCGAAATCATCGGCGTTGAGCCCTTCGACTCACCTCTTATCACAAAGGGTGTTGCCAGCAAGCACGGTATTCAGGGCATAGGTGCAAACTTCATTCCCGACAATCTCAACCTTGATGTTATCGACGAGGTGCTGACAGTAAAAACCGAGGATGCTTTTTCAATGTGCCGTAAGCTTGCCTCAACAGAAGGCATTCTCGTAGGCATTTCCTCAGGTGCGGCACTTTGTGCGGCAAAGGAGATTGCCGAAAGAGAGAAAAACCAGGGCAAAAGCATTGTTGTCCTTCTCCCCGATTCAGGTGAGAGGTATATGAGTGTGGGACTGTTTTGAAAATGCAGAATGCAGAGTGTAGAATGCAGAATTACGCCCGATATTTTGGGTTAAAGGAAAAGATACTCCGCTGAACAAGAAAGGAAAATCAGCATGGATATTTACGCGGAAGAGCTGTTAAAAATTCTTCGTTTAGAAATGTTCAACAATTTAATGATAATTGCTCTTATCATTGTGGCGATTATTTTTTGCGGTATTTTGCGAAAGAATAAGTCATATAAAATATTGTTATGGCTGTCGGTTGCATTTCTTTTTGTAATGTCTGCTTTGTCTGTTGATGTATTAGTGCCGATTTATAAGGACATCAGAAGCAATGCTTTTGTTGAAGCGAAAAATGTTTCTTTTCTTTCGGAGGATGCATTTGATTCTTCCGGCTTTCAGCAAATAAAATTTTACGACGAAAGCAACAACTGTATCATTTTAAAAACAACCAAAAGTTTTCAGCGAGAAGAATTTTACGGAACGGTTGTTTATTCGGAAAATTCAAAATACTTGGTTTACTGCGAATCAGAAAATGAATAATTGTTACAACAAAAAAACGCCAAGTGGCGTTTCAGACTGTCGAAAAAACCGTGTTTCGCAATCAAGCGAGACACGGTTTTCTGTCTGTATTGTCGAATATTTGGAATAAAGTGGATAAAAAGGTGTAAAAGTCACGGAAATTCTCGTTTTTGAACTTCCACATTGCCATTT
>JAZKYQ010000034.1:0-11471 GCA_045612205.1 Acutalibacteraceae bacterium
TTGAATTCATTGAAAAGCAGACAGGCGAAAAGTTCGATTGGGATGCTTATTTCAGCAGAATGAAGGATTATAACAAGCAGCTTGAATATGAGCGTCAGAAGTGGGATATCAACAAAACTCCTTATCCTCAGATGACAGGTGCAGCCTTCTGGCTTTACAGAATTTTCTATTTCAACCTTTCAGGCGGTTCAAATGAGAACTTCCTTAAGGTTGACAAGAAGGTCAATAAAATTATGATGAAGGCTTACGAGAAAAAGACTCCCGTTTCCAAGGAAATGAGACACAGAGCCGTTGTATGGTCCTGTCCTGCAAACTACTACACCAATTTCTCAAACTGGCTTGAGAACTGTTGGGGTATGAACGTTGTTATGGATATGGAAACAATGATTTCCTATCTTGAAATTGACACCGAGGACAAGGAACAGTCCCTTAAGGATCTTGCAAAAACCTATCAGCGTTCCATTATGCGTAAGCACACAAAGGGCGGCTATAAAAACGTTGTTGATGAGCTGTGGCGCATTGTTGAAGAATATAACGCAGATACGGTTATTATGTATGATCAGATTTCCTGTAAGGGTATGGACGGTCTTGTAGGTATCTTTGACGATCAGGCAAGAGAGCGTAATGTTAACTTCATCTGGGTCAAGCAGGACCTTATGGACCCGAGAACAATTTCAAGACGCGATATGCGTGAGCAGGTAAATAAATATATGCAGACAGTTTTGCAGGAAGAGCCTCTTGATGCCTCACTGCTTGACTTTGAAGATGATTTAGCTTGGTAAAAGGAGAAATAAATATGAAATATTTTGGCGGATGTGACGTAGGCTCAACCTACACAAAATGCATTATTCTTGATGAAAACGGAAAGATTGTTGCCAACGTTACAAACAGAAGTAAAATCAATCCCGTACAGAGTGCTGAGATTGCCCTTGGTGATGCAGTGGCTCAGGTAGAGGGACTCAATGACGCAAAGGAGCTTACATATCTTATCGGTACAGGCTACGGCAGAAACAAGGTTCCCTTTGCTGATGAAAACATTTCAGAAATCAGCTGTCATGCTATGGGCGTTCACGTAACTAACCCTGAAGTAAAGGCTATCATTGATATCGGCGGTCAGGACGTTAAGGGTATCTCAATTGACACCGACGGTACCGTAAAGAACTTTGCAATGAACGATAAGTGTGCCGCAGGTACAGGCCGCTTCTATGAAGCGATGGCAAATGCCTTTGAAATGACTCTTCCCGAATTTTCAAAGCTCTCTCTCGGAGCTAAGAACACTATTCCCATCACAGCACAGTGTACTGTTTTTGCTGAAAGTGAGGTTATCTCACTTGTGGGTGAAGGTAAGCCTATGGATGAGATTGCCGCAGGTATTCAGCTTGCTGTTGCAAAGCGTTGCTTTGTTATGGCAAAGAAGGCAGGCGCAACAGACAGCATCACACTTACAGGTGGCTGTGCAAAGAATGACGGTCTTAAAGCTGCAATTGAAAAGGTGCTTAAGATAAAGGTTGTAGAGCTTAAAACCGACCCTCAGCTTATGGGTGCTCTCGGTGCGGCTGAATACGCAAGACAGAAGGGTCTTGCAAAGGAGAACTGATATGGAAATATTACTTATAATTCTTGCAGTGATTTTTGCGCTTTTTGTTGTAACCTTTACCATTTATTGGTTTAACCTTGATATGAAGCTTATCAGAGTTGTTTATGACTGGCTTTGGAAAAACCGTTACGACAAAATGAAAAGGGATAAGAAGCTCTGATGGAATTTTTTGATTTTCTTATTGATGAAACAAACAAGGCGCTTGACAAAAAGGATAAAAAGCCGTTCGCTTTTATTGAAGGGGACTGCTGGAAGGACGAAGGTCACAGCGGTGTGATTCTTCAGCGTGACTGCGCTTATGAGCTCAAGGGAACAGGCTATAATCTTGCAACCTCCCGTGAGTTTTCCGATGAAATTTGCCTTTACGGTAAGGATCTGTCTGAAATAAAAAAGGACAGCAGCTTTGCAAGAATCACCCTTGTTAGTGTCGATGCTCCCGATGATGAGCAGAAGCTTTATGACCTTGTCAAGAAAATTGAGTATGTTAAGTATCATTGCTTTCCTAAGGGCTTTATGATGCGTTCTGTTTCCGATTCCTGTAAGGAAGCTGTGAGAGTTTCAAAAGCTGCGATAAAAAAAGGCATCAGCTTTCAGAAAATCGGAAGCTTGCTTGTGAAAAAATATAAGGAAATCCCCGAGGTTAAAGCGGTAAGGGTGGTTTTTGTGACTGATGAGTCAGCGGATTACAAAAAGCTTACCGAGCTTGCTAAAAAGGATGCGGACATAACAAAGGCTCTCAATCACATAATGGAAAATGTAAACTTTGATTGTAACAGCTGTAACCTCAAGCCTCTTTGTGACGAGGTCGAAGGCATGAGAGAGCTTCATTTCAAGGCTTCCGGAAAAATGGGAGGCTGAAAGATGGATAAGAAAAAGATTGCGGAATTTTTTGATGCCTTTGCTCCTTCGTGGGATGCTACAATGGAAGTAAGAGAAGCTGTTATCAGAGATATTCTCAGCCTTTCACAGGTAAGTGAAAATACAAGAGTGCTTGATATTGCTTGCGGTACGGGGGTTCTTTTTCCGTTTTATGACAAGCTTGGAGCAACGGTTGTCGGAGCAGACATTTCCGAGGAAATGGTGAGGATTGCAAAAAGCAAATTCCCGCAGAAGGAAATAATCTGTGTCGATGCGGAAAGCTATGATTTTGAAAAACGGTTTGATGTTATAATGATTCATAACGCTTTTCCTCATTTTTCCGACGGAGACAAGCTTATAGAACACCTTTCTTCTTTTCTTGAAAAGGGCGGAAGGCTCACTGTTGCTCATTCAATGAGTGAAGCCGAGCTTGAAAGCTGTCACTCAGGTGCGGCAAAGGATGTTTCCTTGTCTCTTCCTTCTAAGGAAAAGCTTACAGCTGTTATGAGGCCTTATCTTGATGTCGATGTTGCAATTTCAGATGAAAGAATGTACATTGTTTCGGGTGTAAAGGGGCAATAATAAAATTTCTTTTAACAGTTGACATTTTATTTAAAGTTTATTATAATAAAACTACTAACAGATAGCTCAAGCTATCACTTCTCAAGGAGGAAAAATTTATGAAAAAAATTATTTCAGTTTTACTTGCGGCTATTATGCTTCTTTCAAGCTTTGCTGTAATGAGCTTTGCTTACGATGTAACAGGAACTTGTAATTGCGGTGCTGAGCACAATCCTGATCCTGCAACAAAATGCACCTGCTGTCTTTTCTGTGACAACATCAATATCGGTCTTGTTACAACTTGCGCTAAAAAGAGCCTTGATTCAGATGTGAAGGTTCTTTGCTGCTCAGAATGCACAGGCTTCTTCGGCTGTGATTGCGGTTGTGACTGCTGCAAGAACGATGCTGAATACGATGATCCCAAATCTGATGAGTACATCTCAGAACAGGACAAGCAGAACTTTGTTGACGGCTTCCAGGCTATTCTTTCAAAGATTTCCGAGTTCTTCGATGATCTTTTCGATACAATCTTTGAATTCCTGAGACTTGATGAAGTTCTCGGTAGAGGCGATAAATAATTAATACAAATAATTAATAAAGTTAAAAACGACCTGCAAAATGCGGGTCGTTTTTTGTGTAGATGAAAAATTAATAACATCAAAAAAGTAAAGCATCTCAAATTATTGACAAAATTAATTGTAAAAAGCTTAAAAGGTACTGAATTATGATAAAAAATTGATAAATTCATTGACCTTGATAATTCTTAGGTGTATAATTTTATAATATATTTTTATTTCAAAAGATGAAGAATGGTGGTAACTATGGTTTCAAACGAAATGTACGATCTCGGAGCGAAAAGCTCTGTTATAAGAGAAATTTTTGAATACGGTAAAAAAAGAGCTGCAGAAATCGGTAAAGAGAATGTTTTTGATTACAGCCTCGGAAATCCCAGCGTCCCCGCTCCCGAAAGCGTTAACGAAGCAATCCGTGAGCTCACACTTAATATGAATTCCTGTGACCTTCACGGCTACACCTCTGCAGTGGGCGACAATGAGACAAGACAGGCTATTGCCGATAATCTCAACGAGCGTTTCGGTACAAGCTTTTCAATGAATAACTTTTATATGACTGCAGGTGCGGCAGCTTCTCTTTGCATCACCTTCAGAGCACTTGCGGAAAAGGACGATGAAATAATCATTTTCGCTCCTTATTTCCCTGAATATAAGGTTTTCATTTCTTCTGCAGGAGCAAAGCCTGTTGAGGTTAAATGCAGGGCAGATGATTTGCAGATTGACCTTGATGCTTTTGAAAAGGCTATTACAAAAAACACAAAGGCAGTTGTTGTCAACTCTCCTAATAACCCCTCTGGTGTTGTAATTAACGAGGAAACCGTAAAGGGCCTTTGTGAAATCCTCAGAAAAAAGCAGGAGGAATTCGGTAAGGAAATCTTCCTTGTTTCTGATGAGCCTTACCGTGAGCTTGTTTACGGTGATGTTACCGTGCCTTATCTTACAAAGTATTACGATAACACAATCGTCTGCTATTCCTACAGTAAGTCTCTTTCTCTTCCCGGTGACAGAATAGGTTACATCCTTGTTCCCGATGAAGTCAGCAATTTTGAGCTTGTTTATAAAGCAATCTGCGGAGCAGGCAGAGCCTTAGGTTATGTTTGCGCTCCTTCACTTATGCAGAGAGTCATCAGAAAGTGCACAGGTCAGACTTCAGACGTTTCTGTTTACAAAATGAACAGAGACCTTCTTCTTGATGCCTTCAATGAGTTCGGATTCAAGGTTGCAAAGCCTGACGGTGCTTTCTATCTGTTTATGAAGTCACCTGAAGAAAATGCTATGGCTTTTTGTGAAAAGGCAAAGAAGTATGTTCTTCTTTTAGTTCCCAGCGATTCCTTCGGATTTCCCGGTTATGTGCGTCTTTCTTATTGCGTTTCAACTGAAATGATAAAGAAATCACTTCCTGCCTTCAAAGAACTTGCAAAGGAATATAATCTCTTAAAGTAAGGTGTTTTACATGGATAAGCTTATAAAGGCAAGAGAAACAATAAACGAGGTTGATAAGGAAATTGCTGCTCTGTTTGAAAAGAGAATGGAAGCAGTCAGGCTTGTTGCCGAGTATAAAAAAGAAAGAGGACTTCCGATTTTTGATTTTTCAAGAGAGTGTGAGGTTGTTAAAAACAATCTTGAAAATGTTCACAATGATGAAATCAAGGAGCTTTATATCTCTTTTATAAAAAATACAATGGAAATTTCCAGGCAATATCAGCAGCGCATTCTTGAGGGTGAAAATACAGCCTGCAGCGGTGTTGAGGGTGCTTTTGCCAAAAAGCTTATTTCTCTTAATACAGGAAAGGACAGCTATGAAATTGTTCTTGAGCGAGGTGCTATAAAAAGAGCTTCTGAGCTTTTTGATATAAAAGGCAAGGTGCTTATTGTAACAGATTCGGGTGTGCCTGAAGAATATGTCCGTACAGTTGCAGAGCAATTTGAAAACAGCTTTATTTTCACCTTTCCTCAGGGTGAACAGAATAAAAATTTTGATACCTATAAATCAATCTGTGAAAAATTGCTTGAGCATTCCTTTACAAGAAAGGATGCAGTTATTGCCGTCGGTGGCGGAGTTGCAGGTGATATGGCGGGCTTTGCTGCGTCAACCTATATGAGGGGTATTGAATTTTATAATATTCCCACAACCCTTCTTTCTCAGGTGGACTCATCAATTGGCGGAAAAACAGCGATTGACTTTGGTAAAGTTAAAAATATTATCGGAGCCTTTTATCAGCCTGAGAAGGTTATAATTGATCCCGAGGTGCTTTCAACTCTTTCCGACAGACTTATCAAAAATGGTCTTGCAGAAAGCATAAAAATGGGAATTACCTTTAACAGAGAGCTTTTTGAGCTTTTCAAAAAGGAAAACTATATGGATTACATTGACAGGATCATAGAGCTCTCTCTTCTTATTAAAAAAGATGTGGTCGAAAGGGATGAAAAAGAGACTTCTTTGAGGAGAAGTCTGAACTTCGGTCACACAATCGGTCACGCAATTGAAGGTGCAACAGCTTCCGATGAGCTTTACCACGGTGAGTGCGTTGCTTTAGGCATTCCTCCCATGTGTGATGAGAAAATCCGAGGTGAAGTTGAGGATGTTATAAAAAACATCGGACTTCCGACGGAATACACCTTTGACCGAAAAAAGGTTGAGGAAATAATAAGGCACGATAAAAAATCCTGCGGAGATAAAATCTGTGTTGTAAAATGCAATGAAATCGGCTCTTTTTATTTTCAGGAGCTTACAGTTAATGAAATAATGAATCTTATATAAAGGTGTGATATTATGAGAAACACCATAGGTAACAGCTTCACTCTTACTCTTTTTGGTGAGAGCCACGGAAAAGCTATCGGAGGAGTCCTTGACGGAGTGCCTTCAGGAGCTTTGGTTGACGAGGCTTTTATAGCTTCGCAGATGGAAAAGCGAAAGGGTATAAACAGCATTTCCACTCCTCGCAGAGAAGCTGACGAGGTAAAAATATTAAGCGGTGTTTTTAATGGCAGAACAACGGGTACACCGATTTGCTTTATGATTGAAAACACAGACGCAGATAGCAAGGATTACTCACTCATAAAGGATATTGCCCGTCCCGGTCACGCTGATTTTACTGCTCAGGCGCGTTTTAACGGCTTTCAGGACTACCGAGGTGGCGGTCATTTCTCGGGAAGAATAACTGCACCTATAGTTGCTGCAGGTGCTCTTGCAATTTCAATGCTTAGGGAAAAGGGTATCTTTATCGGCACTCATATTTCTTCTTGCGGCGAAATCAAGGACAGAGACTTTGATGATTTCAAGGCTGATATTGAAATGCTTGGTGAGCTTGAAATGCCCGTGCTTTGTGAAAAAGCCGGTAAGTATATGCTTGAATATATCGAAAAAGTAAAAAATGAGGACGACAGCGTAGGCGGTACTCTTTCAACTGCGGTTATCGGTATGCCTTCGGGTGTAGGAGAGCCTTGGTTCGATTCTGTTGAGGGAATGCTTTCTCACGCTCTTTTCTCAATTCCCGGGGTCAAGGGTATTGAATTCGGAAAAGGCTTTGAGATTGCTTTGATGAAAGGCTCGGAAGCTAACGATGCTTTCAGAATCGATGACGGAAGGGTCGTAACAAAAACAAATAACAACGGCGGAATCAACGGTGGAATAACAAACGGTATGCCTTTGGAATTTACTGTTGCGGTAAAGCCTACTGCTTCAATATATAAAAAACAGAACACCGTTGACTTCAGAAAAAAAGAAGAAACCACCCTTGAAATCAACGGTAGACATGACCCGGCAATTATCCACAGAGCAAGAGTGGTGGTCGACAGCATTACGGCACTTGTTCTTTGCGATTTGCTTATTATGCGCTTCGGCACACAGTTTTTCGGAAGTGATGAAAAATGAAATACGGACTTATTGGTGAAAAATTAGGACACAGCTTTTCAAAGCTTATTCACGAAAAAATTGCCGATTACAGTTATGAAATAAAAGAAATCAAGCCTTGTGACCTTGATGCTTTTATGAAGGGAAAGGATTTTTCCTGTATCAATGTCACGATACCCTATAAGTCAGCCGTTATTCCTTATCTTGACTTTGTAAGTGAAACGGCAAAGAAAATCGGTGCTGTGAACACAGTTATTAACCGTGAAGGGAAGCTTTACGGTTACAACACAGACTTTGACGGTCTCAAGGCTCTCGTAAAAAATCACGGCTTTGATTTGAAAAACAAAAAGGTGCTTATCCTCGGAACGGGTGGTACGGGCAAAACTGCCTATGCCGTTTGCGAAAGCCTCGGCGCAAAAGAGATGATTTTTGTCAGCCGTAACGGTGAGGTTAATTACGAAAATGTATACCTTCTTCACGCTGATGCGGCATATATAATTAATACTACTCCTTGCGGAATGTATCCTGATAATTTCGGGTCTCCTGTTGAGCTTTCACATTTCAGAAGCCTTGAAGGTGTTGCCGATGCGGTCTATAACCCGCTTAAAACAAAGCTTTGTCTTGAGGCTGAAAAGAATGGGGTGAGGTTCTGCAGTGGCCTTTATATGCTCGTTTTTCAGGCTGTTATTGCCTGCGAATTATTTACGGGAAGGGCTCTTAAAAAAGAGGAGCTTGCTGAAAAGCTTTATCTTGAAATCCTTCGTGAAAAAAGAAATATCGTGCTTATCGGTATGCCCGGAAGCGGAAAGTCAACAATCGGTAAGGCGTTGTCTGCCGCTACGGGTAAGGAATTTATTGATACTGATGAAATAATAAGTCAAAGGTATGGGACGATATCAGATATATTCGAGAAAAAGGGTGATGAAGGCTTCCGTGATATTGAAAGCGAAGCCGTAAAGGAAGTCTCAATGCTTTCCGGCAGAATTATTGCTACGGGTGGCGGAGCTGTCTTAAGGCAGGAAAATGTTGACGCTTTGAAGCAAAACGGAGTGCTTGTATTTTTAAACAGACCGATTGAGGATATTGTTCCGACCTCGGACAGACCTCTTTCAAGTGATTCAAAAGCGCTTAAAAAGCTTTTTGATGAAAGATACGAAAGATATATTTCAGTATCCGATAAAGAAATTGTCGTTGACGGAGCGGTTGAGCTTTCCGTCAGCAGAATAATGGAGATGCTTAATGAAACTTCTTATAATTAACGGTCCTAATCTTAATATGCTTGGCCACAGAGAGCCTGAGCATTACGGAAGTGAAACCTATGAGGATCTTATAAAAAAGATCAGAACTTACTGCGAAGAAAGAGATATATACTGTGAGTGCTATCAGTCAAATCATGAGGGCTGTCTTATTGATAAAATACAGGAGGCTTACGGCGAATTTGACGGAATAATCATCAATCCGGGTGCTTACACGCACACCTCAATTGCTCTTCTTGATGCAGTCAGAGCCGTTTCAATTCCTACGGTTGAGGTTCACATCTCAAAGCTTGAAGAGCGCGAGGATTTCCGTCAGATAAGCTATATAAGACTTGCTTGTGTAAAGACGATTACAGGTCTCGGTACTGACGGATACCTGAGGGGAATTGATTTTCTCATTGATTATCTCAGGTGAAAAAACAAATTTTAAGAATGTGATTTTATGAAAGTTGTAATTAAGCCTTCGATTCCTTCGGGTATTCTTGAGGCACCTGCGTCAAAGAGCATGGCACACAGACTTCTTATCTGTGCCGGACTTTGCGAAGGTGAAAGTGTTATAGAAAATGTTTCCTACAGTCAGGATATACTTGCAACTCTTGACTGTCTTGAAGCTCTCGGTGCAAGCATTATAAGAAAAGAGTCATCTGTCAGCATCAAAGGTGTGAAGCCTTGCAATTTTAAAGGTGCAACCTTTCCTTGCAGGGAAAGCGCAAGTACACTTCGTTTTTTCGTTTCTCTTGCGATGCTTTCAAAAGAAAAATCTCTTTTTGTCGGAAGTGAACGGCTTTTTGAGAGACCGATGGAGGTTTATGAAAAGCTTGCAAAGGAGAAAGGTTTGTTTTTTGAAAAAAACGGTAACGGAATAACTGCTTCGGGTGTTCTTGAAGGCGGTAATTTTACCCTCAGAGGTGACATCAGCAGTCAGTTTGTAACCGGACTTCTTTTGGCTCTTCCTCTTTGTGAAAGCGACAGCATAATAACTCTTACAGGTAAGGCTCAGAGCCTTTCATACATTGATATGACAATTGAAGCTCAGAGGAAATTCGGCGTTAAAATCATAAAAGGGGAGAACAATACCTTTTATATTGAAGGCTCACAGAAGTACAATCCCCAAAACATCGCTGTTGAAGGTGACTTCTCCAATGCAGCCTTTTTTGATGCTTTTAATTATCTCGGAGCGGATGTTAATGTGACAGGGCTTGACGGTGACAGCCTTCAGGGTGATAAAATCTATAAGGAATACTTTAAAAAGCTTAGTGACGGCTATGCCGAGCTTGATGTTTCCGATTGTCCTGATCTTGCACCCATGCTTATGGCTCTTGCCTGCGCTCTTAAGGGTGCGAGACTTACAGGTACGCAGCGTTTAAAGCTGAAAGAAAGCGACCGCGGAGAGGTTATGAAGCAGGAGCTTTCAAAATTCGGTGCTGAAATTCAGATTGGTGACAATGAAATAATAATTTATAAAACAGCACTGCATCAACCCTGTAAAACACTTTACGGCCATAACGACCACAGAGTAGTAATGAGCCTTTCTGTCCTTTCTTCGCTTTACGGTGCAGAGATAGAAGGCGCTGAGGCGGTAAATAAAAGCTTTCCCGATTTTTTTGAAAGGCTCGAAAGTATAGGGTTAAAAGTAATGACCTTAACTGATTGAAGAATATATTTTTGATCTCAGGTGAAAAATTATGAATATGGATTTCGTATGTAAGCTTCCTATTCCGAAGCTTATAAAAGAGGAGTATCCCTTGACCGAAAGAGCTGCTCAGATAAAAAAAGAAAGAGACGAGGAAATCAGAGCGATTTTTGAAGGCAGGGTAAGAAAGCTCATACTTATTATAGGTCCTTGCTCTGCTGACAATGAAGCTTCTGTTATGGATTACGTCTGTCGTCTTGCCAAAATTCAGCAAAAGGTCAGAGATAAGATTTTTATTATCCCCAGAATTTATACGAACAAGCCTCGGACAACAGCGGAGGGCTATAAGGGTATGCTTCATCAGCCGGATCCTAATGCTGCCGCTGATCTTATCAAGGGTATTGTTTCAAGCAGAAAGCTTCATATGAGAGCTGTTAATGAAACAGGACTAACCTGTGCGGATGAGATGCTTTATCCTGAAAATCACAGATATCTTTCAGATATTCTTTCCTATGTGGCTGTCGGTGCCAGAAGTGTGGAAAATCAGCAGCACAGACTTACTGCCAGCGGACTTAATATTCCTGTCGGAATGAAAAACCCTACCTCAGGTGACCTATCGATTATGATGAACTCAATTACTGCTGCTCAGCACAGTCATGATTTTATCTACAGAGGCTGGGAGGTTAAAAGTCACGGCAATGATCTTTCCCATGCGATTTTGCGAGGTTATGTCAACGATAAGGGTCAGTCCTTCCCTAACTATCATTATGATGAGCTTGTAAATCTTGCTGAGCTTTACAAAGCAAGACCTGAGCTTAAGAATCCCGCTGTTATCGTTGATACAAATCATGCGAACTCCGGAAAGAACTATCTTGAGCAGCCGAGGATTGCCAAGGAAACACTTGATTTCTGTCGTCGCAATGCTGATATTGATATGCTTGTCAAGGGTCTGATGATTGAAAGCTATATTGAAGACGGAAGTCAAAAAATCGGTGATGGGATTTATGGTAAAAGCATCACCGATCCTTGCTTGGGCTGGGCAAAAACAGAAAGACTTATTTTTGAGCTTGCAGACATATATTGATAAATTGATTAATATAATATGAATAATTATCTGATTTTTTCTGAAAATGTTTCAAAG
>JAZKYQ010000035.1:0-8689 GCA_045612205.1 Acutalibacteraceae bacterium
GTATCCTTTGATGAAAAGCATGTTGTTTATGTATGGATTGATGCTCTTTCAAACTACATCACAGCTCTTGGCTATGATCCCGACGGCTCAGGTGAGCTTTACAAGAGATACTGGCCTGCAGATGTGCACATCATCGGTAAGGATATTGTGCGCTTCCACACCATTTATTGGCCTATTATGCTTATGGCTCTCGGTGAGGAGCTTCCCAAGCAGGTTTACGGTCATCCCTGGCTTCTCTTTGGTGAAGACAAGATGAGTAAATCCAAAGGCAACGTTATCTACGCTGACGAGCTTTCAAAGCTTATCGGTGTTGACGCTACAAGATATTATCTTCTTTCCGAAATGCCTCACGCAAACGACGGTTCAATCTCATACAGCACAATCATCGAAAGATTCAATTCAGACCTTGCCAACACTCTCGGCAACCTTGTAAACAGAACTGTTGCCATGACAAACAAGTATTTTGACGGTGAAATCCAGGCTCCGAGCTGTCCTGACGCTCTTGACGAAGAGCTCAAGAAATTTGCTCTCGACACAGTAAAAACCGTTGACGATAAAATCAGCTCATATCATATGGCTGATGCAGTTGAAGCTGTTATCAACCTTGCAAAGCGTTGCAACAAGTATATTGACGAAACGGCTCCTTGGGTGCTTGCAAAGGATGAAGCAAACAAGGAAAGACTCGGTACAGTTCTTTACAACCTCCTTGAAGGCATCAGATACATCGCAGTTCTTGTTTCACCCTTTATGCCCGACACATCAAAGGCAATTCTTGAGCAGATCAACTGTGACAAGGCTTCCTATGAAAGCATCTCAGAATTCGGTGCTCTTGAAAGCGGCAACAAGGTAGGTGCCGCTACTCCCCTCTTCGCACGTATTGATGCAGAGAAGTTCCTTGCTGACATTGAAGCTCAGCAGAAGGCTGCCCAGGAAAATGAAAAGAGCTACGAAGAAACCGTTCAGGAAGAAAAGAAGGCTGAAATAGAAGGCGTTGCAAAAATCGGCATTGAGGACTTTATGAAGGTTGACCTTCGTGTTGCAAAAATTACTGACTGTGAACCCGTTAAGCGTGCCAAGAAGCTTCTTAAGCTTACACTTGATGACGGAACAGGCAATCCCAGAACAGTTGCTTCAGGTATTGCAAAATGGTACAAGCCCGAGGACCTTATCGGCAAGAGCATTATCGTCGTTTCCAACCTCAAGCCTGCTGTTCTTTGCGGCGTTGAAAGTCAGGGTATGATTCTTGCAGCTGACTGCAGTGAAGACGATGTCAAGGTTATTTTCGTTGACGGAATCCCAGCAGGCTCAAAGGTAAGATAAATGTACAGAAATATTTTTGATACTCACGCACATTACGATGACAGCCGTTTTGACGAAGACAGAGATGAGCTTATCCCGAGTCTTTCAGAAAAAGGTATAAGCCATATAGTCAACTGCGGCTGTGATCTCAAATCAAGTCTTACAACTGTTGCACTTGCAGAAAAGTACAGTTTCATCTATGCCGCTGTCGGTGTCCACGCTCATGAAGGAGAGGAAACCACA
This sequence comes from Acutalibacteraceae bacterium, assembly GCA_045612205.1. Classification (GTDB taxonomy): domain Bacteria; phylum Bacillota; class Clostridia; order Oscillospirales; family Acutalibacteraceae; genus UBA6857. The sequence goes on from JAZKYQ010000035.1 coordinate 1,543, forward strand.
GAGGAAGCTTTAGCTGAAATTGAAAAGCTTTACAAAAATAAAAGGGTTGTAGCAGTCGGAGAAGTCGGTCTTGATTATCACTACGATTTTTCACCGCGCGAAAGACAGCTTGAAGTTTTTGAAAGACAGCTCATTCTCGCAAACAAGCTCGACCTTCCCGTTATTGTTCACGACAGAGAAGCTCACGAGGATACGATGAATCTTCTCAAAAAATACAATCCCAAGGGTGTTGTGCATTGCTTCTCAGGCTCTGCAGAGATGGCAAAGGAAATCGTTAAGCTCGGAATGTATATCGGTATCGGCGGTGCAGTAACCTTCAAGAATGCGAAAAAGCCCGTCGAGGTAGTTGAATATCTACCACTTGACAGACTTCTTCTTGAAACTGATGCACCCTATATGACTCCAGTACCCTTCAGAGGTCAGCGTTGCGATTCAGCACACATTGCCTATACTGCCGAAAAGATTGCTGAAATCAAGGGCATTGATGTTCAGGAGCTTATTGATATCTGCAACGAAAATGCTAAAAGACTATTTAAAATTGCATAATAAAGCTTAAACAAGGTACTGCTTTTAAAACGAAGCAGTACCTTGTTATTGATTACACATAAATATATTGAATTTTAAAACTAATTAATGTATACTATTGTTTAATAGTTATTAAGGAAGTGGGAATGTGTTAGATAAATTAAAAAACAAGAAACTGTACTCATATTTTGATTATGTCAATAAGCCTTGGGGCAGGTTGTTTTATTTATGTGCTTGGAAGCAGTTACCTGAACTTAATGGTAAAAAAGTTTTAGATTTTGGTAGCGGTTTTGGTATTACAGCAGAGTATTTATCAAAGTCAAATGAAGTTGTTGCAGTTGAACCGTCAAAAGATATGATAAAAATTGGTGGTATATCTAATACAAACTTCAAACAGATTATTGGTAATCTTGAAGATTTGAAACAGTTTTCAGAGGGAACTTTCGACTGCATAATTTGTCATAATGTCTTTGAATATGTTGAGGACAGAAACATAATTCTAACTGAATTTTCTCGCATATTAAAAGATGACGGTTTCGTTTCAATCATCAAGCATAATAAAGCCGGAAGAATAATGCAAAAAGCTGTTTTTGATTATGATATTGAAGCCGTGAAAACTTTACTTAACGGAGGTGTTAACACTTCAAGAAATTTCGGTGAAATTAAAACTTATGAAGATACCGATCTTTTAATCAATGATTTTACAATTGATAAATGTTACGGTATTTGCGCTTTATACGGCTTACAGAACAATGAGATTAAATATAAAAATGGCTGGCAAGAAACAATGCTTGATATTGAAACCATCGTTTCAGAAAAAGAAGAATTCAGAAGCATTGCGTTCTTCCATCATCTGATATTAAAAAAATCTAAGATTTAATTTGTATTCAAAAAACGCACTACATTCCCCTTTCGGAGATGCAGTGCGTTTTTTATTTAATTCACATCAACGCTTGAAGCAATTATTATACTGTTCTGCCCACTTGCGAACCTTGTTGACCTCGTAAGTCTTTGGCATAAGATTAGTTACAACCGTTACTGCGGCAATATCCTTAACCATGCGAAGAATCTTCCTGAGCACCATGGGATTACCTGCAAGACCTGCAATCTTTGCCTTGAGAGGCTCAGGCTGAATCATATCCTTAACCATATCGAAAAGACTGTTTGTATCAGCGCTGATTGTCATATCATCAGCATTGAGAATGCCGTTTTCAAAGATATAGTCAATTTCTTCTGCCTCGAGACGTGTAAGAAGAAGCTTGACGGCTGCCATAGGAGCCATTGAGTTGCCGATCTGTGTCCAGTATTCCTTCTGATACTTCCAAAGAGCCGCGGCACTGTAGCTTTCGGTTTTGTCCTCAGCAATTACATCAGCAAGAATTTTTGCCGCCTTCATGCTGTTTGCGATACCTGAGCCGATAATGGGAACTGTCATAAATGCGCAGTCGCCGATTGCGGCATAGCCGTCAGCAACAAGAACTGCAAGAGGCTGTCTGACGGGAATCTGAGCATAAGCACCGCCTCTTACAAGCTTTTCGCCAAGATGTCCGTTTTCATCACGAAGAACGGCAAGAGTCTTTTCAACCTCGTCCCTGTCAGGCTCGATGAATCTTCCGATAAGAACATCTGTATAATCCTCTTCCTCAGCTACCCAGGAAATTCCAAGCTTGCCCTTATGGAAAAGCATAAGTCTGAATTTATCAGGAATATTGGCACATTCTTTCTTTTCATAGAAGCCACGCCATACATAGAAACGCTCAAAAGGCTGAGCTTCTGCCTGAACACCGAGATAAGACGGAAGGTTAGCTCTTACAGGTGAATTCATACCGCAGGAGTCAATAACAAGATCAGCAAAAACCTCACCCTTTTCAGTCTTGATACCAACAACACGGTTACCGAGCATAACAGGACCTTCAACTGCGTTACCGAACTCAAACTTTACTCCGCAGGATTCGGCATATTCAATGATGCAGTCGTAGATTACTTTTCTTTCCATCTGAATTTCGAGCTGATCAATCGGTGTTTCCTGCTTAAGCGCAACGGTCATATTAGGGCCGTAAAAGGTCATATCGTTTTTAAGACACCACTTATCATCCGAGGGCATATCCATACCGATTGCGGCAAAAGCCTTTTTATCAAAGATATCAGTCCAGTCATAACCCATATCTTCTCTTTTGTTTTTGTCGTATACAGTGACATCGTAACCTTTTTTAGCAAGAAGAGCTGCACATCCGATACCGCCGTGACCTCCGCCTGCAACAATAATTTTTTTACCCATTTTCATACATCTCCCTTTTTATTTTAATAAATTATACAATGAACAGATCATAATTTCAACACATTCACAGCATTAAAACTTATTAAGATTTTAACGCTTTCATTAAGCTCCATAAAAGATAACACCCAACAAAGCCGAAACAAGTATAAGAAAAATCGGTGAAGGCTTTTTCTTTGTGAGTTTTTTCCACAAAAAAGAAATCAACGCAATAAGAACAAAAATAATAAGAGCATACATATCTGCTTTAAATGAAGCGTTGAAGGTGCTTACTGCGAAAAGCTTTGAAACAAGCATAATTATTGCCGTAGAAATAATCATAGCTACAACACAAGGCCTTACACCGGAAAGAAAAGCACTCACGCTCTTGTATTTCAAAAGGTTGCTTACAACAGCGGCAATAATAAGAATAATAAGAAATGAAGGCAGTACAACTCCGAAGGTTGCACATAATGCACCCAAAAATCCACCTTGAGACGAGCCTACAAAGGTTGCCATATTAACAGCGATCGGGCCGGGAGTAGACTCTGCAACGGCTATAAGATTAAGAAGCTCCTCCTCCGTAAGCCAGAGATTTTCAATTGCTTTTTCACGGATAAGCGAAATCATACCGTAGCCACCGCCAAAAGACACAGAGCCTATAAAAAGAAAGGTAAGAAAAAGCTTCAGATAAATCATTTTTCATCCTCCTTTTTTGCAAATTGCTTCAAAGCAGAGGCAACTATACCGATAAATCCACAGATAAGTATATAAAATATTGTTGAAAAGTCTATAGCAAAAAGAGAAAAGACAACCATGAAAATAATAACCGAAACAAATATAATCATGTTAAAAGCATTTTTTTCAAGACCTCGGAACATTTTCATACCGGCTGAAAGTATCAGATAAATCACACACACCTGTATGCCCTTAAAAGCATAACCAACCCACGACATGGCAATAAATTTATCAAAGAACAAAGAAATAAGAAAGATGATTACAAAAGAAGGCAAACAAATTGCAAAGGTTGAAACGAGCGAACCGACAAATCCGGAAAGCTTATAACCGATGTATGTTGCCGCATTGATAGCAATCGGACCGGGAGTTGACTCTGCTATTGCCGCCATATTGAGAAACTCTTCCTTCTCAATCCATTTTTTCTTTTCTATGAACTCATTTTCAAGAAGCGCAATCATTGCGTAACCGCCGCCGAAAGTAAAAAGTCCGATTTTTAACATAGTAAAAAACAATGAAAGTAATTCTTTTCTCTTTTTCATGATTGCACCTCCTTTTCATCTTACATAATTATACACCAAAACTAGAAAAAGTAAAGTTAAAAACGCTCTGACAGCTGCTCAATTATCCTTTTTTCAATCCTTGAAACGTATGAGCGTGATATACTGAGCTTTTCCGCAATTTCTCTTTGAGTGTAAGCCTTGGTGTTATAAAGACCGTAACGCATAATTATTATTTCTTTTTCTCTTTCCGATTCAATTTCCTCAATAAGCTCATAAAGCCTTTTGATTTTATTTTTCAGATCGATATCATCACTTATGGTATCATCAGTATAAAGCACATCAAAAATAGTCAGCGGATTTCCTTCGCTGTCGCTGTCAATAGGCTCATTGACGGAAATGAGATTGCTGTCCTTTTTCTTTCCTCTGAAATACATCAGAATTTCATTTTCTATACATCTTGCCGCATAGGTGACAAGTCTGGCGCCTTTTTCAGGATCAAAGGAATCAATCCCCTTTATAAGACCAACGGTGCCCATTGAAATAAGATCTTCCTGCTCATCATAATCAGAATAATACTTTTTAATGATATGCGATACAAGACGAAGATTGTGTTCGATAAGGGTATTTCTCGCTTCGCTGTCGCCTTGCGCTTTTTTTAACAGTAATTCATTTTCCTTTTTTGCCGAAAGAGGCTTTGGAAAGGAATTCATATTTTTCAGATGCAAAGCAAAAAAAGTCAAATTCTGAAAAACAATCCTTAAAAGTTCAAACATAAACACCACTCCTTTTTATTGATAGTAATATTTATGTTTAATGTGATAATTTTTGCCTGTCCGTTAAATAAGAAGCATTTTATTTATTCATCCCGAAGCTATCGCAGGATAGTGAAAAAACGACCTAAAGAGCAAAAAATGTGTTTGTGCAATAAAACATAATTCTGCAATTACACAAAAACAGATATATTTAAGTGAAAAGTCAACTTAAATATATCTGTCTTTCTTTTGGGCTGCGCTTAACGGGCAGTCCTTTATATTTTAATTCAAATTACTTCAAAGAGGCAATGTATGCAGCCATTTCACCAACGGTTTTATTTGCCACAAAATCCGTAGGCTTGAGCTTAACACCAAGCTCAACCTGAACCTCTGTGATAAGGCACATTGTGTCAAAGGAGCTCATACCAAGATCGTTTCTAAATGAGCTGTCAGCAGTAATTTCATCAACCTCAACATAATTCTTAATAATTGCAATCAGCTTTTCCATTTTATTTTTTCTCTCTTTCTTCTTTTGTTATTGCTGTTTTTTCAAGAATTTCACCAACGGTAATTTCCGGATTTTCCGAACAAAGCACAAGAATATCATGAACTTTTTTATAAAAAACATTAAGATCATAAACGGGATCAGGTTCTTTTCTGTACTCAAAAATGAATTCAAATCCTTTATCCTTCGCCCTGTGTCTTACAGTTACATAAAGCGGAAGCATACATGCACCGTTATTGTACCAAACACTCTTTAAATCAACCGGACTGTTGCCGTCAATTGAAGGCATTTCCATAAGAGGCTGATATGAAAGACCGAGACTGTCATAAGTTGAGTCAGCCTTTGCATCAGCCGGCATCGATTCGTGACGCAAAAGAAGCATCTCCATAAAGCTCAGGGAACTATGCTGATACATTTCATTCTGGGCGTGTGCTACTATAGCTACTGCTTGTGTAAATGTTTTTTCAGCTTTAACAATACTTCTCAAGGGAAGATAGTTAAGTCTAAGTCCACCCGATTTCTTTTCAGCTATTGTACCTCTGCGGTTAACAATCATCTTAAATGAAACATCCTCCTGATTGTCATTAAATACAGAAAGCGCTGTACGAATTGCAAATGACACTGTTGCAGCAAGAGAAAGCTCCCTCTCCTCGCAGATCTTTATTATATTAAGACTTTCTTCAGCGCTCATCTGAAACTTTAGTATACCTGCCTCAGGTGAGCCTGAATGTATATCTGCAAAACGATGCGACGGATGCTCTTGCTGTTGTTTTTTCAATCTGTTATCAAGCATAAAATCAGTAAAAATCGGTTCCTCTGTTTTTGCGAGTGAATCGAACCAATACTGTCTGTCGATTTTATGCTGTTCGGAATCCATATAAGAAAGCTCCTTAAGAAGAACAGGAATATACGGTCTCATAGGCTTGGGATAAGAGCTGCCCTTTGTCTTGTGACGGTATATTTCAATAATATCCGCAAGAAAAACCTTTACGGCATAAGCATCCATTGCCAGATGCTGAAGCTTCATAAATATCCCTTTATATCCGTCCGGAAGCTTTACAATAGCTATCTTGTGAAGCTCACAGTTAAACATCGGTATAGGTCCTCTGGCAATTTCCGTAAGCTTATCCTCAGCTTCCGATTCAGTCATTAAGCTGTAGTCCCATTCTTCAATTTCAAGCTCACTTTTTTCATTTACATACTGAAGCACTTTATATTCTTCGTCCGGGATAAACCTGAGACGCATTGTATCACATCGAGAAACAGCCTCAAGGATTGATTCTTTCATTATTTCGCTGTCAAAATCATTTTTGATGTAATAACCCGAACCGATATTATTTATCGGATAGCCCGCTCCGTATTGCATTGCCATATAAAACATCAGCTGCTGCGGAATAGATAATGGATAAGCTGTAACTTTCTGACCGTTTTCCAATACTCTTTCAAACATTTTTCTTCTCCTCATTAAAATAAAATTCAGTTCTTTTAATTTTACCTGTTGAAGTTCTGCTAAAAGGAATCTTCCTTATTCTGAAGGAACTTATCTGTCTGTCAGAATTCAAAGTCATATTTACTCTGTCAACAATTCTGCTGATTTCACCGCTGACATCAGCAATACCGATTGAATCAGCAAGAGCTTCATCCGGAAAGATTTCTGCCACAATGCTGTCACCTTCTGCAAAGACAACTATCTCTTTTACAATACCGTCATCGACAAAGCAGTTTTCAATCTCCTCAGGAGAAATATTCTCCCCGTTTGAAAGAATAATCAGATTTTTCTTTCTGCCGACAAGATAAACATGGTCGCATTCAATATAACCGAGATCGCCTGTATGAAGAAATCCGTCTTCTGTAAATGCTTCCTTGGTTTTCC
>JAZKYQ010000036.1:0-85412 GCA_045612205.1 Acutalibacteraceae bacterium
CCTTTCAAAATTTTAACTATTATATCATATATTATTATTACACTTTTTTCAAGATTAAGATAGCAAAAAAATGATTTTTTATCAAAAATAAATTAAGGTGTTGTATTATTTGATATATCTGTGATATAATCTGTAAAAAAATCAAGGAGAAAATATTATGCCTTATTTGTTCACACACTTCAAAGAAAAATTAACCGTTGACGGTGAGCAGGTTTATTTTTCCGTAAGCCGCGACGGACTTAATTGGGAAGAGGTCAATAGCGGAAATCCCATTCTTGAAAGCAAAATGAGCTCCGGGGGATGCCGTGATATAGAAATCACTCGCCTGAAAGACGGCAGCTTCGTTATTCTTACAACAGACGAGTGTATTGTTAACCGTTTTGACGAAAACTATAACGTTAACTGGCAGGTTGTAAACCGTACAGGAAGTAAGGGGCTTTGCATGTGGAAGAGTAAGGATCTGATCAACTTCTCTGAACAGCGGATAATTCCCATCGGACGGGAAGATTTCGGTTGCCTTTGGGCACCTGAAATCATTTATGATGATATAAACGAAGAATATGTGATTCATTGGGGTTCAACAGTTGCTCAGGATGATTACAGTCATATGTCTATTTACTACAGCACCACAAAGGATTTTGAGTCTTTCTCAAGACCGAAGCTTTTCTTTACAAAATCAAATGAAATCCTCGACACTCACATCAGAAAAATTGACGGTAAGTATCACATGTTTTATAAAAATGCGCACAATCCCGGCATGAACATGCACGCAGTTTCTGACGATCTGTACGGACCTTATATTCATGATGAAGCATTTCAGAGATATATGGAAACAATTGATAAGGCTAACTGCTATGAAGCGCCCACAACTATGGTTCTTCCCGACGGAAGATGGTGCCTTATGATTGACTTTTTCGGTTGCGAAAAATCAAAAATGGGTTATGTACCTTTTATAAGTGAAAAGCCGGGTGACAGCAACTTCAGAAGAAGTGAGGGAGCTTTTTCCTTTCCTTACGGCTTCAAGCATGGCGGTATAATAGAAATCACCGACGAAGAGTACGAGAGAATAAAAAAACATTACAACTGATAAAAGACGGGACTGCCTTTTTATAGGTAGTCCCGTAACTTTTTCAAAAAAATAATCCCGCCATGCCGTTCGTGATGTGTATAACCTGCCTCAGAAGCAGGATGGTGATAGCGAGACGGGTTCGCGCTCCCTTCGTCCGCATAAGCGGGAGGTCTGCAATCCGCCGTCAAAGCATCTCTCCGTATTATAACGTGTTGGGTTATAACGATCACAGTTGTCGCACACAGCAGGAGTTATTAACTTTAATTATTCCTCTTCATTATCCTGCTTTTCGTAAAGCTCGATAAGTCTGTCTTCAAAGAGGTTTCCGATTTCGTTGAATTCCTTTTCGTCTTCAATCTGAACAAGATAGGTTTCACCGTCTTCTTCAATAACCTTGAGGATAAAAACATCACCGTCGTCGTCAAGGATTTCTACAGAATCATCATAAATGGGAAGCAGTGCAACATAACGGTTGCCGTCTTCGGTTTCAATTCTGTCAATTTCTTCGAAAAGATGTTCTGTACCGTCATCGTCAACAACGGAAACAATATCAGAAGTTTCGTAATTAAGTTCTTCCATCATAGCTTACCAAAAGGCGTTTGCCTTTTCCTTTCATTTATTCTTACATCTATATTTTAATGGTAACACTCATTTATGTCAATATTAAAACAAATAATAAAAAATAAAAAAGTGGTAAAAAATGTGGTAAAAGCGGATTTGATGTGTTATAATTACAATAATTATATTTATTATGGCGTTTTATAAGTTTATTTATAACACTTTTGATACAGAATATTAAAGGAAGTGAAAATATATGTCCAATTCTCTTGATCCTGTTTTCGGTCAATGGTATGTAGGCCGTCAGCTCGGTAACGGCACAGATGGAAAGGTATTTACAATATATAAAGAAAAATATGACGGTACAAGAGAGACTGCGGTTATGAAAATGCTTCGTCTCGGAGATAACCGTAATGAAAGAAAAACCTTCAACCTCAACGATGAAAAAGAAGAGGATATTCAGGAAGGCTTCGATAAAATTATCAAAAAAATCTGTAACAGTATTGAAACCGTAAAAAAAGCAGATAACGGTAAATTCTTCATTAAATATGAAGATCTTGAGCTCAGGAATGCAAGTGACGGAAAGGGTAGACTTATTCTTATTAAGCTTGAAGAAGGCAAAAGCCTTGCTCAGGTTCTCAAGGGCTTTTCTTTCACTCTTGAAGAAACATACCGCCTCGGCATCAACATTTGTCAGGCATTACAGAAATGTCGTTCTTTTGACTATATTTATCCCAATCTTAAGCCTGAAAACATCCTTTTTGACAAGGACGGCAGATGTAAAATCGGTGACTTCGGTTCCTTCAGTTGTCTTGAGCCTGCAAAAACATCCATTTCATATAAGCGCACACAGTACTATATGGCTCCTGAATTTATAAAAACAGGCAATATAAACTGCACCTGTGACACTTATTCCCTGGGTCTTATTCTTTATATGCTCACAAACAGAGGAAGATTACCCTTTACAGAGCCTTATCCTCAGGATGTCACCGTTAACTCTCTGAATGATTCGATGGAAAGAAGAATGAAGGGTGAGTCTTTACCAAAGCCTGTGCTTGCAAGTGATCAGATTTGGGCTATTATAAGAAAAGCCTGTGCTTTTAAGCCGAATGAAAGATATTTTACACCCGAGCAAATGCTTTCAGATTTAAAGAATGCGCTCAACAATCAACCTTTTGAAGCGGCTAAATTTGATGATGTTTACTCCGAAAGCAATGCAGACAGTGCAGATGATGTTCTTATACCTGATATTGAAAAAAGCTCGGTACAGGAAGAAAAGGAAATTGATGTTATTTCAATCAAGGAAGAGATTCAGATTCCAAAAATAACTGAATACGAAAATAGCTACAGCAGAAAAAAGTATGTAAGCAATAAAGATAAGGTTGAAATGCTTGTTGATACCAAGCCTACAAGCAAATTTGACTTTCGCGGATTAAGGAAAGTTATTTATTCTGCTTTGCTTGCGCTCGCACTTGTTGCACTGTTTGTAGGTTCAGCATCTTTATATGCATCAGCAGAATATGAAGCAGAAAACGATAGTGCTGATTCGGATTTTTACTGCAGTGAAGAAATTTACTATGAAGGAGAATTGTTGTATGGCAGCTGAGATGATTAAAGAAATTCTCAAAACTGAAGCCAAAGGCAGAGAAGAAGAAAACAAAGCATCCAAAAAAGCCGAGGAAATAATTCAGAACGCAAAGATTCAGGCAGATATAATAATCAAAACTGCTGTTGAACAGGCTAAAAATGAAGCTAACATCATTCTCAGCGATGCAGAATATTCTTCAGACGGAGTTATAAAGCAAGCTAACAAGCTTGCAGCCCTCAGAGAAAAAAAGTCAATTTCCGATACAGAAAAGCAGTATGATGATGCAATTAAGCTTGTATTTGAGGAAATATTGAAATAACCCTGATATTACCTTTATAAGGGAGGTGTCCGATTGGCAAAAGTTAAGCTTTTACGCTTTGAAATCGCCTCGATGATAAGCGACAGTAAACCCATTGTTGAATATCTGCAGAAATGCGGAAACACTCATCTGGAAAATTTCAACGATGAAGAATTAAGTAAATACGATACAACTTCAATTACCAACGGACTTTTGCGCAGGCAGAAGGAAGTTGACAAAGCTGTGTCCTTGCTTGAAAAAACCTGTGAAATCAAGCGCGGGCTTATCGAATCCTTTACGGATTTTAAAACCTTAAGTTACGACAGATATAAAGCTCTTTCCGAAAAAAACGAAGACAGCTATAACAGATGTCTTGAGATTCTTGCTCTTGACAAAGAAATAGAGACAAACAAGCTTCAGCTTAACGATAAAAAGAAGGAACTTAACTGTCTTAAGCCCTGGGAAAAGCTTGACATCGTTCTTGTTTCAAAGCGAACTATGTCAACAAGAATTTTTATAGGCTCTTTCCCGAAAAATATATCTTCGGAATTTATCTGTGACGGTGTTAAAAATATTCATCCGGAGCTTGAAGATGTGGCGGTTGAAATAGTCAGCAGTGACAAGCTTTTCACCTGTGCTGTTATCATCTGTCACATTTCATCGGCAGAGCTGCTTGAAGATGCCTTGAAGAAGCTTGAATTTATACCGCTTGAAAATTCTCCGCCTTCACTCGCTTTTAAAGCTATTGAAAGTATTAAGGAAGAGATAGTCAATCTCGAAAGTGAAATAAAGATTCTAAAAGATAAAATCAGCAAAAAAATTGAGCATTATGATGATCTCAGATTTTTAAGTGATTACCTGACGGCTCAGGTTGATAAGTATCAGGCTGTTGAGCTTGCAGGAACAACTGATTCTGTATTTTTTATTTCAGGTTATATTCCCGAAAAAGATTCTGAAGAGCTTAAATTCACTATAGAAAACAATTACACGGCCTATGTCAATATCGCCAAGCCTGATTACGAAAATGCCGATGTACCTGTACTGCTTGATAACGGTAATTTTGCAAGCGGGGTAGAAGGTATAACAGAAATGTACTCTTCACCGTCGAATAAGGATATTGATCCTAATCCTGTGATGTCATTTTTCTATTATGCTTTCTTCGGACTGATGTTATCCGATGCCGGCTACGGAATCCTTATGGTCCTTTTCTCTCTTTTTGCAGAAAAGAAGCTGAAGGTGCGTGGTAACACTAAAAAAAGCGTCAATATGATTTATTATTGCGGTATTTCGTCAATAATTTTCGGAGCATTGTTCGGTGGATGGTTCGGTGATCTTATACCGGTTATCTGCACACATTTTCTTCATATGGAAAAAGCTCCGGATCTTGCCTTGTGGCTCGATCCCGTCAGCAACAGTATAACCTTGTTGGTTTATTGTCTCGGCTTTGGTATACTGCACTTGTTTGCAGGTGTAATCCTTAACGGCTACAAGCTTTTCAAAAACAAGCAGTATCTTGCATCTGTCTTTGATACTGTGCCTGTTATAGTTTTTGTATGCGGCTTTGCTGTTTTCGGTGCAGGCTTTCTTATTGAGGTTCCCGAACAGATCAAGCAGCTGGGCAACAAGCTTCTTATTGCCGGTGCAGCTCTGATTGTGCTTACCGCAGGCAGAAGCGCCAAAAACATTTTTGGAAAATTCGGAGCCGGTCTTTATGCTTTATATAATACGGCATCCGGTTATCTCGGTGATATACTTTCTTATTCGAGACTTCTTGCTCTCGGACTTGTAACCGGTGTTATCGCCAGCTCAATTAATCTCATGGCAACAATGCCTGGTAACAAATTTTTGTTTGTGCTGATTTTACTTGTCGGTCATACAATCAACATTGCAATTAATCTTATCGGAACTTACGTTCATACAAACAGACTTCAATACGTCGAATTCTTTTCAAAATTTTATGAAGGTGAAGGAACAGTGTTCACTCCCTTTAAAATCAATTCAAAACACATTATCATCAAGGAGGAAAAATAATTATGTTAAATTCAGGTCTTTTCTTTGCAATTTTAGGTGCTGCTCTTGCAGTAGGTTGTTCAGGTGTCGGATCAGCCAGAGGCGTAGGTCTTGTTGGTGAAGCAGGCTCAGGCCTTCTTTCCGAAGAGCCCAAAATGTTCTCAAAGGTACTTATTCTTCAGATTCTTCCCGGTACACAGGGCCTTTACGGCTTCATTATCGCACTTATGATGTTCAACAAAATCGGTCTTCTCGGCGGCAACCTTGCAGAGCTTACATCAGCACAGGGACTTTCGCTTTTTGCTGCTTCAATTCCTATGGCACTTACAGGTTATTTTTCAGCAATCTATCAGGGCCGAGTTGCAGCTTCAGGTATTTCACTCATCGCAAAGCAGCCCACTCAGACCTCACGTGCAATGACGCTTTCCGCACTTGTTGAAACTTATGCTGTTCTTACCTTCCTTGTTTCTCTTATTGCTGTCTCCAATGTTGCAATTTAACCTTAATTTTTGTCAAAAACAAATTTAAAGGAGATGAAGCAATGACAGGACTTGAGAAAATTCAAGAGAAAATTCTTGCTCAAGCTGAAGAAAGCTGTGCAAGAATCATTTCTGCAGCTAATGAAGAAGCTAAGACTATTCTCATAAATGCAAGACAAACCGCGGCAGAGGCTTCCGAGAAAATTATCAAAGAAGCTGAAAAGCTTTCCGAAAAAAAGAATCTTCTTGCAAAAAGCGGCGCAGAATCAATAACAAGGAACCGTTATCTCGAAGTCAGAAATGCTATAATAAATGATATTATTTCTGCCGCTTACGAGGAAATTGAAAAGTTTACCGATGAAGAGTACTTTGATATTTTAAGAAGACTTTGCATAAAAAATGTTACTACCGGTGAGTTTATTATGTATCTCAACAACAGTGATCTGGCAAGGTTACCGGACGGATTTGAGGATAGTATAAATTCTGTTGTTTATGAATCTGCAGCTGTTTATATCAAAAAAGAGCCTGTAGATATTGATAACGGCTTTATACTTAAAAGCGACGGGGTAGAAATCAACTGTACCTTCAGAGCAATTTTTGACGAAAACATGGACAGTCTCAAGGATTTACTGAACAAAGAGCTGTTCAGCTGATGCGGAGGTAACATGAAAGATACAGATTATGCTTTTTGCGTTGCCAGAATCAGAGCGCTTGAAAATAAGCTCTTTTCAGCTCAGGATATCAGCACGCTTATAGAAAAAAAGAACTATAGCGATGCGTTGGATTTTCTTTCTGAAAAAGGATTTGACTGCATCGATGCAGAAATCGATACCTTTATCCAAAAAGAAAGCGATAAGCTTCAGAGCTTACTTGAAGAAAGTGTTCCTGATAAAAATGAACTTACAGGTCTTTATCTGATCAACGATTTTTTTAATATAAAAGCTCTTGTTAAGTGCGCTGTCAGTTCAATTGAACCTGATGGTTACTTTGTTTATCCCACAACTATAAGCCTTCAGAAAAGCTCTGATGAACCTTTTACATCACTTAAAGAGCAGTATAAGTCAGTCGCTTTAAGGGCTTATGATATTGCTGTCAAAACTAACAACGGAAAATATAGCGACGGTATTATTGACAGAGCAGCAATAGATGCACTGTCAAAGGCTTCAAAATCAAAAAAGAGCGGACTTATGGGCAGAATATGTGCTTTTCTTGCTGATACAGCCAATATAAAAGTTGCTTTCAGGTGTGCAGAAACCGCACAGGATGCTGACTTTATCAACGAGACTATAGGAGATTGCTGCAAGCTCAGCAGAGATAAGCTTATTGAAAAAACTCTCGAAGGCAAAGAAGAATTGCTCTCTTTTCTTTCAAGCACTGACTATAAAGTCGGAGCGGAAATTTATGCCGATAAGCCGTCGGATTTTGAAAAATGGTGCGATGAAGAGCTTATAAATAAAACAAAATCATCGATATACACTTCTTTTGGTTTTGATCCGGTTGTAAGCTACTATTATCGTAAAAATCTCGAAATTAAGACAGTAAGGATGATACTTACTGCTTTGAAATCAAATACAGATAAAAATATCATATATGAAAGGGTAAGAAAATTCTATGCTTAAGGTTGCGGCAATAGGGGACAGAGAAAGCGTTTCCGGTTTCAAGGCAATCGGAATAGAAATATTCACCCCTTACAAAACAGAAGAAACCCTTGCACTTTTAAAAAAGCTTTGTGAAAGTGAAGAATATGCAGTTGTATTCATAACTGAAGAATTTGCTGTAAGCTGCAAGGATGTTGTTAGAAAATATGAGGAACGTACAAGTCCTGCTTTGATTCTCATTCCCGGAGTAAGAAATAACACCGGAGAAGGAATGCTCAGCGTAAGCAAAAGCGTTGAGAAAGCAGTCGGATCACAGCTTCCTGAATAAAATTAATTCTGAAAAGGTGAACATTAATGAATAACGGAACGATAAAAAAGATATCAGGCCCTCTTGTAGTGGCTTCCGGCATGAAAAATGCCAATATGTTTGATGTTGTCCGTGTAAGCGACGAGAGACTCATCGGTGAGATTATCGAAATGCACGAGGACAGGGCATCTATTCAGGTTTACGAAGAAACCTCGGGTCTTAAGGTAGGTTCACAAGTCGAATCAACAGGTGAACCTCTAAGCGTTGAGCTTGGCCCTGGTCTTATCGGCGGCATTTTTGACGGCATTCAGAGACCTCTTGTTGAAATTATGAATCAGACCGGTAACAGCCTCTCTCGCGGTATTGAAATCCCGGCTCTTGACCGTAAAAAAGAATGGAACTTTGTGCCTTCGGTAACTGTAGGTGAGAGAGTTTACGGCGGTGACATTATCGGCTTTGTTCAGGAGACAGGTGTAGTAAAGCATAAGATTATGCTCCCTGTTAATCTCAGCGGTATTATTAAGGAGATTACGGGAGGAACTTGTACTGTTGATGATGTTGTTGCAATCATTCTTGATGAAAAAGGTGTTGAGCACGGTGTCGGTATCATGCAGAAGTGGCCTGTAAGAAAGCCCCGACCTTACAAGAAAAAGCTTTCTCCCGATATGCCTCTTCTTACAGGACAGAGAGTTATTGACGCACTTTTTCCGATTGCAAAAGGCGGAGTAGGAGCTATCCCGGGACCTTTCGGTAGCGGAAAGACTGTTACACAGCATCAGATTGCAAAATGGGCAGATGCTGATATTGTTGTTTATATCGGTTGCGGCGAACGTGGCAATGAAATGACGGATGTTCTTAATGAGTTTCCTGAGTTGATCGATCCTCACACAGGCAAATCTCTTATGGAAAGAACCGTTCTTATTGCAAATACATCAGATATGCCTGTTGCTGCACGTGAAGCCTCGATATATACAGGTATTACCATTGCGGAGTATTTCCGTGATATGGGCTACAGCGTTGCTCTTATGGCTGACTCAACCTCACGTTGGGCAGAAGCATTAAGAGAAATGTCAGGCCGTCTTGAGGAAATGCCCGGTGAAGAAGGTTATCCTGCTTATCTTGCAAGCCGTCTGGCTCAGTTTTACGAAAGAGCCGGCCGTGTGATTTCTTTGGGAAATCAGGGAAGAGAAGGCACCCTTTCAGTTATCGGTGCTGTTTCACCTGCAGGCGGTGATATTTCCGAGCCTGTAAGCCAGGCAACACTCAGAATTGTTAAGGTTTTCTGGGGGCTTGACTCATCACTTGCTTACAAGAGACATTTCCCTGCCATAAATTGGCTGACAAGCTATTCTCTTTACTCAAATACACTCGGTAAGTGGTTTGACAGTAATGTGGGAAATGAATGGTCGACTCTCAGAAAAGATATAATGAAGCTTCTTTCAGAGGAAGCAGAGCTTCTTGAGATGGTTAAGCTTGTCGGTATGGATTCGCTTTCCGACAAGGACAGACTTAAGATGGAAGCTGCACGCTCTGTAAGAGAAGATTTTCTTCATCAGCTTGCTTTCCATGAGGTCGATACCTTCACTTCACCCAAAAAGCAGCTTATAATGATGAATCTGATTATGGATTTTTATGAAAAGAGCCTTGAAATTTTAAATGGTGAAATAAAGGTTGATAAAATTGCAGCTTTACCCGTAAGAGAAAAAATAGGCAGATTCAAATATATTCCTGAAGATCAGATCGATGAAAAGTATAACGAAATTAAAGCAGAGATGCTTTCTCAGTTAAAAGAATTGTCAGAAAGGGGAGAATAACTTATGCCGAAGGAATACAGAACCATAAGCGAGGTTGCAGGCCCTCTTATGCTTATAAAGGGAGTAAGCGATGTCTCCTTTAACGAGCTTGGTGAAATTGAGCTTAAAAGCGGTGAAAAACGCCGTTGCAGAGTTCTTGAAATCAGCGATGATAATGTTCTTGTTCAGCTTTTTGAATCAGCTGCAGGTATTAATCTTGCTGAAAGCAAGGTAAGATTTCTTGGTAAGCAGATGGAGCTTGCTGTTTCCGAAGATATGCTCGGAAGAGTTTTTGACGGCCTTGGCAGACCTGTTGACGGTGGTCCGCAGATTCTTCCTGAAAAAAGACTTGATGTTAACGGTAAGCCTATGAATCCTGCGGCAAGAAATTATCCCAGTGAGTTCATCCAGACAGGTGTTTCTGCCATTGACGGACTTAATACTCTCGTAAGAGGTCAGAAGCTTCCTATCTTCTCCGCCTCAGGTCTTCCTCATGCTGAGCTTGCAGCTCAGATTGCCCGTCAGGCAAAGGTAAGAGGTACAGATGAAAGCTTTGCTGTTGTATTTGCGGCCATGGGTATCACTTTTGAGGAAGCGGAATTCTTCACTGAATCTTTCAGAGAAACCGGAACTATTGACAGAACAGTAATGTTCACAAACCTTGCGAATGACCCTGCTATTGAAAGAATTGCAACACCTAAAATGGCAATGACTGCCGCTGAATATCTTGCTTTTGACAAAGGCATGCATGTTCTTGTTATTATGACAGATATCACGAACTATGCAGATGCTTTAAGAGAGGTTTCAGCCGCCCGTAAGGAAGTGCCCGGCAGAAGAGGCTACCCCGGTTATATGTACACCGACCTTGCAGCTATTTATGAAAGAGCAGGCAGACAGAAGGAAAAAAACGGCTCAATCACACTTATTCCCATTCTTACTATGCCCGAAGATGATAAAACGCATCCTATCCCTGACCTTACAGGTTATATCACCGAAGGACAGATAATTCTTTCACGAGAGCTTCACAGACGTTCGGTAACTCCTCCTGTTGATGTTCTTCCTTCACTTTCCCGTCTGAAGGATAAAGGTATCGGTGAAGGTAAAACCCGAGCTGACCATTCAGGTACAATGAATCAGCTTTTCTCTGCTTATGCAAGAGGTAAGGACTGCAAGGAGCTTATGATGATTCTCGGTGAATCTGCGCTTACTGAAATTGACCGAATATATGCGAAATTTGCCGAGGCTTTTGAAGAAAAGTATGTTTCACAAGGCAATGAAACTGACAGAAGCATTGAAGAAACTCTTAGTATCGGTTGGGAGCTCCTCTCTATTCTTCCAAGAAGTGAGCTTAAGAGAATTTCCGACGAGTTCCTTGATATGTATTACATTGAAGAGAAGTAGGTGAAATAAGTGGCGGTAATGAATGTCAATCCGACAAGAATGGAACTTACAAATTTAAAAAAGAAGCTTATTACCGCCCGTCGCGGACACAAGCTTCTTAAGGATAAACGCGATGAATTAATGCGTCAATTTCTTATTCTTGTCAGAGAGAACAGAGAACTCAGAAAAAGCGTTGAAGAAAAAATAAGAACAGCAAATCAGTACATGTCGCTCGCCTCGGGTGAGATGAGTGACAAGGAAATTAATATTGCGCTTATGCTTTCGGGACAGAAGTTGACCGTTGAGCTTGAAAATAAGAATATTATGAGCGTTTCAGTTCCTTCTTACAAAATCAATCAAACCCTTTCGACGGAAAACGGTGCATATTCTTACGGCTTTGCTTTTACTTCAGGCGATCTTGATGAGGCAATGAAAATTTACACTTCCCTTACAAATGATCTTATGAAGCTTGCTGAAACTGAAAAAACTTGTCAGCTTCTTGCAAAAGAAATTGAAGGCACGCGCAGACGTGTAAACGCACTTGAGCATGTGCTTATTGCTGAGTACGAAGATACTATCAAGTACATTACAGTCAAGCTTGATGAAAACGAGCGAAGCAATACAACAAGACTGATGAAGGTCAAGGATATGATGCTTGAAAAAGCTCACGGCTATAATTGATATTATAAGAGGATGCTTCGGCATCCTTTTGTTCAATAAAAAGGTGAAAAGAATGAACGATAAGGACATTATTATCTCTCATGCACTTGATTTAAAAGAAAAGTCTGCCACTGAAAGCGTTGTTACATATACGCATTTTCTGTCAACCGAAGAACTATCGGCAATTATAAAAAAAGAAAGAGTAAACAATGAATTTGTTGACACCTTTTATTATGGCGGATTTGAAGAAGCTGAAAGAAAAGTTGCTTTTTTTGTTCCGAAATTTTACGATGCGAAGGAAGAAGCTTTTATCGATTTTCTTTCAGAAAATGAAGCTAATCCGCTTGTAATTCTGAACATTGCAAAGGATAAATTTGCCAATCTTACTCACAGAGATTACCTTGGCGCTTTGATGGGACTCGGAATCAAACGGGAAATGATAGGGGATATAATCGTAAATGAAGACGGTTGCCTGTTGGTTTGTCTCGCATCAATTTCGGATTATATTTGCGGAAACCTCAAGCAAGCAGGCAGGGGACAACTGAAAGTGACGGCACACGATATTAACAGCTTTAAATACACACAAAGTAAAACAGAAACATTTTTCGTATCTGTAGCTTCTATGCGCATAGATTGTCTTGTTGCTGCGGCATTTAAAATGTCACGAAATACAGCGGTAAATAACATAACACAAGGCTTTATATATGTAAACGGAGAACAGATCCTGAAAACTGATTATCTTTTACAACAAGGTGACAAGCTTGTTCTCAGAGGCAAGGGAAAAACTGTGATTGAGGAAGTTATTGGTGAAAGTAAAAAAGGCAGACTGCATATAAATATCAAAAGATACATATAAGAAAGAACCGGTCAGATTCCGGTTCTTTCTTCGTTTATTATAGCTTTATATTTATTGAGCACATCGGATATGATTTGCTTGTTTTTTTCATCAAGAGTAGCCAGAGGTAATCGCAAGGTGCCGTTACACAAGCCGAGCTGATACATTGCTTGCTTAACCGGTATCGGATTGACATCGCAAAACAACTTCTGAGCAAGCTCGGTAATTTCGTTTTGCATTGTTAAACAAAGCCTTAAATCGCCAAAAACACCGTTATAAGCCATTTTGTGGGTGAAGGAAGGGAGAATGTTAGCCAGTACAGACACAACACCTTTGCACCCTACAGCACAAGCCGAAGCTATCATGTCATCATTACCAATATAAAAATCGAGCTTATCCTCACAAAGATATATTGATCTTTCAAGCTTAACGATATTTGTATCCGCTTCCTTTACTGCCACAATATTGTGATGCTCGGACAATTTTTTATAGGTTTCAGGAGCTATATTCATTCCGGTTCTTGAAGGCACATTGTAAACCATAACCGGTTTTTTTATTTTGTCGGCAATGGTGAAATAATGCTTGATAAGACCGTCCTGTGACGTTTTGTTGTAATAGGGTGTCACCATAAGATGAGCGTCCGCACCGCATTTTTCAGCCTCATTGGCAACCTCAACAGAAAAAGAAGTGCTATTACTGCCTGTGCCGCAGATAAGAGGAACTCTGCCTCTTATTTTTTCTGCAGCAAAACGAAACAAACTAAGTCTTTCTTCAACAGTTAATGTTGAGCCTTCTCCGGTTGTTCCGCAAACAATAATAGCATCTGTATTATTTGCAATTTGAAATTCAATAAGCTTTTCAAAAACGTTATAATCGATTTTTTCGTCCTTACCGAAGGGTGTCACGAGGGCAACACCGCTGCCTGTAAAGACAGGTTTCAAGCGAAAACCTCCTTAATCAATATAACCCTCAGCGCAAAGAAGCTCTGCAAGAAGAACAGCACCGCCTGCTGCGCCTCTGAGTGTGTTGTGTGAAAGGCAAACGAACTTATAATCATACTGTGTATCTTCACGGAGTCTGCCGATTGAGACAGCCATACCGTTTTCAAGAGTACGGTTAAGCTTTGTCTGAGGCATATTGTCCTCTGTGAAGTAGTGAAGGAACTTCTTGGGAGCAGAAGGAAGCTCGAGCTCCTGAGCTCTTGCTGCAAAACCGTTCCATGCTTCATTGATTTCTTCCTTTGAAGGCTTTTTACCGTCCTCAAATCTCATGAATACTGCACCCATATGACCGTCTGAAATGGGAACACTGATACACTGAGCAGTGAAAGCAGGGGATGAAGCCTTCTTGATTTCACCGTTTTCAATGCTACCCCAGATCTTGAGAGGCTCCTGTTCACTCTTTTCTTCCTCGCCGCCAATGAAGGGGATTACATTATCAACCATCTCGGGCCAGCTGTCAAAGGTTTTACCTGCACCTGAAATAGCCTGATAAGTGCAAACAAGAACTTCCTTGACACCGTATTTTTTGTCAAGAGGATAGATTGCAGGAACATAGCTCTGAAGTGAGCAATTTGACTTAACTGCAACAAAGCCTTTCTTTGTGCCGAGTCTCTTTCTCTGATCTTCGATAACCTTAATGTGATCAGCGTTGATTTCGGGAATTACCATAGGAACATCAGCAGTAAATCTGTGAGCGCTGTTGTTGGAGATTACGGGGCATTCAGCCTTTGCGTAGGCTTCTTCAAGAGCTTTGATTTCATCCTTCTTCATATCAACTGCACAGAAAACGAAGTCAACAGCTGAAGCAATTTCATTAATATCATCTGTTGCATTTTTGATAATCATATCAGCCATTTTTTCAGGCATAGGATCAGCGATTCTCCATCTTTCGCCAACAGCTTCCTTATAGGTTTTTCCTGCTGAACGTCCGCTTGCTGCAAGCACTGTAACATCAAACCAGGGATGATCTGCAAGGATTGTTGCGAATCTCTGACCTACCATACCTGTAGCACCGATGATACCAACCTTATATTTTTTCATAAATAACACCTCTTTTAAATTTTACTTAATTATTTTTGCATAAAACTGTTGCCTATTTCAGCATTATGCACTATAATATAAAATAACTTTTATATAATATCACTTAATTGATTATCTGTCAATTTATTTTACAATTTTTTCTGTAAGCAAAGGAACAAAAAAATGAAAACTTCTGACTTTTTTTATAATCTTCCTCAGGAGCTTATAGCTCAGCATCCGATTGAACCTCGTGACCATTCCAGGCTTATGACCGTTAATAAGGTAAGCGGTGAAATCGAGCACAAAAGGTTTTATGATATACTTGATGAGCTTCATCAGGGAGATTGTCTCATTCTCAATAACACAAGAGTTCTTCCTGCGCGCATCTACGGCATCAAAGAAGAAACCGGCGCAAGAGTTGAATTTCTTCTTCTGACAAACAAAGGCGGCGATGTATGGGAAACAATTACCGGCCCGGGTAAAAGAGCTAAAATCGGCACTAAATTTGTTTTCGGAGCCGGTGTTCTCAAGGCGGAAATCATTGATATTCTCGATGGCGGAAACAGACTTGCAAAGTTCTATTATGAAGGTAACTTTTATAACTGCCTTGAGCAAATCGGTCAGATGCCTCTTCCTCCTTATATAACTGAAAAGCTCGAAAATCAGGAAAGATATCAGACTGTCTATTCAAAAGAGCTTGGTTCGGCTGCCGCACCTACCGCCGGTCTTCATTTCACTCAGGAGCTCATGGAAAAGATCAAAGCAAAAGGTGTTAACATCGGTTACGTAACCCTTCATGTCGGACTCGGAACCTTCAGACCAGTTAAGGCTGATGATATTACACAACATCATATGCACTCAGAGCATTATTGGTTACCTAAAGAAACCGCAGATCTCATTAATTCAACTAAAAAGAATGGTGGAAGAGTTATCGGGGTAGGAACAACGAGCTGCAGAACGCTTGAATCTGTTGCAACCTTTGAAGGTGAAATCAAAGAATGCGAGGGCTGGACAGATATATTTATTTATCCGGGATATGAATTTAAATGCATCGATGCCCTTATCACTAACTTCCATCTTCCCGAAAGCACACTTATTATGCTTGTAAGTGCTTTTTGCGGTTATGAAAACACGATGAATTTTTACAATAAAGCCGTTGAAGAAAGATACAGATTCTTTTCCTTCGGTGATGCAGTATTTTTGAGGTGAGAAAATGTTAAAGCTTATAAAAAAAGAGGGTAATGCACGACGCTGTGAATTTGAAACCGTTCACGGAACCGTGCAGACACCTGCATTTATGAATGTTGCAACCTGCGGAGCTATCAAGGGGGCGCTTTCAGCGGTTGATCTTAAAGAAATAAGATGTCAGGTTATGCTTTCAAACACCTATCATCTTCATGTGCGCCCCGGTGATAAGCTTGTAAGAGAAATGGGTGGCTTACACGAATTTACACGTTGGGACAGACCTATTCTTACAGACAGTGGCGGATTTCAGGTGTTTTCACTTTCGGGTCTTCGCAAAATTAGCGAGGAAGGTGTTACTTTTGCTTCTCATATTGACGGAAAAAGAATATTTATGGGGCCTGAAGAAAGCATGCAGATTCAGTCAAATCTGGGCTCTACAATAGCTATGGCCTTTGATGAGTGTGTTGAAAATCCTACAAAATATCAATATGCAAAAGATTCATGCGCAAGAACCGTAAGATGGCTCAAGCGCTGTAAGGCTGAGATGGACAGACTTAACAGCTTGCCTGATACGATAAATAAAAATCAGCTTCTTTTCGGTATTAATCAAGGCTGTACCTTCGATGATCTCAGAGTAGAGAACATGAAAGAAATCGCTGAGCTTGATCTTGACGGATACGCAATCGGCGGTCTTGCTGTAGGTGAACCTAAAGAAGATATGTACCGTATTATTTCTGCAGTTGAGCCCTATATGCCCGAAAATAAGCCAAGATACCTTATGGGTGTCGGTACACCCGGGAACATTATTGAAGCAGTCAGCAGGGGAGTTGATCTCTTCGACTGTGTTATGCCGAGCCGTAACGCAAGACACGGACACTTAAACACCTGGAAGGGCGTAATTAATATCAACAACGCCAAATACGAAAAAGATGCATCTCCTATAGATACTGAATGTGATTGTCCTACCTGCAGAAACTTTTCACGTTCATACATAAGACATCTTTTCAAAGCAAAAGAAATGCTCGCTATGAGGCTTTGTGTAATTCATAATCTTTATTTCTACAACAATATGATGGAAAAGATCAGAGAAGCACTTGATGAAGGCACATTTAATGAGTTTAAAGAAAAATATGTTGATTTACTTGACACCAGAATATAAATAAGTCAACAAAATCTTTAAAAGACTTGATATTTACATTTTGATTTGTTATAATATTATGGAAATTTTATCAATGGAGGAATTAACAATGAACTTTTTAAATGCTGGTGCAGCATCACCTATGGGCAGTAACTCAAGTATGATTTTTATGCTCGTTGCTATGTTTGTGCTTATGTATTTCATGACTATCCGTCCTCAGAAGAAGAGACAGAAGGAAGAGCAGGAAATGCGTAACGCTGTTGATGTTGGTGATGAAATCACAACAATCGGCGGTATCTGCGGTAAGGTTGTTATCGTTAAGGAAGATAAGCTCATCATCGAAACAGGTGTTGACAGAAACAAAATGACAATCATGCGTTACGCTGTACACCAGAACAACACTGCAAGCGAAAGACTTGCTGCTGAAAGAGAAGCAGCAAAGGCCGCTGCTGAAAAAGCTAAGGCAGAAAAGAAAAAGGCAAAAGAAAACAAAGATGTTCTGTAATAACTGAAAAGCTCCCCTCATATCCTTGAACATAGGACATGAGGGGGATTTTTTATGACAAAAAATAACAATAAAGTTACAAAAAACAAACATCAGAATTCAAATATTACGCTCATTCTTACTAACCTTGCCGTTCAGTTTTCAATTTTTATCATTGCTTCTTTATTATCCTTTATTTTTGGTCTTAATACTGATCTGTTTTTCATAGTTTCTATAATTAGCTTATGTATCGGTAATTTTATAACCGGATTTATATCAGGCAGAAACAAAAAGCAAAACGGATTATTAAGCGGAATGTTGTATTCATGTCTGTTCAATGTTATTGTCGTAATCGTTTCTGTAACGCTTAATAAATTCAAATTTGATTATCCGGTATTAATATCGTTAATTCTCCCGTCTGTTTTTTCAGCAATAGGAGGTATAATTGCCGTTAATTTTAAAAGAAAATCTCCTATTAAGCGATGATAAATTGAGGTAGGGGATAACAATGAAAAAACAAAAGTACTCTTTATACGTAAAAAAAGTTTTTGACAAAGATGATATTAGTCTATATATTTCATTCGGTTCCATATTGACAGGTTTTTTATGCGGAGTTTTAATGTATATTTACACAGATGATAGCATTAAAAATAAAATCTCCGATTTCTTCATTTCCTTTCATACGGATTTTAGTGATAAGTCAACAATAGAAATTATTTCAGGATTCTTGTTGTACGGTATCATTTACTATTTCTCTATGTTGCTGCTCGGATCAAGCATTTTCGGAAATGTTTTATCTCCGATGCTTACTACTGTAAAAGCTTCCGGGATAACTGTTTTAATCTGTGCTTTTTATTGCGAGTATAGCTTAAAGGGCCTTGAGTATACCTTATTGGTGTTCTCTCCCGGGAAAAGCATTTTGATTGTTGCGATGCTTATAATGACGAAAACCTGTATTGATATGAGTGGCGAAATAAAAGCTTATACGAAAAATAATCAATCAGAAATTATTAAAACATATTTATTAAAATGTTGCGCACTGCTTCCGTTTTTTGTATTTTCCTGGATTACAGATTTATTGTGCGTGAAAATTTTTTCGGGTTTGTTTGACTTTTAAATAAGAAAAACGACAATTAATTCGCCGTTTTTTCTTTTGAGAGGGGATTGTTTGCGATGGCTTTTCTGACCTCTTCACTGCTTACATGAGTATATATTTCAGTCGTTGATAAATTTTCGTGACCGAGAACGTCTTTGATAACCATGACATCTGTATCAGAGTGCTGATATATAAGTGTTGCCGCAGTGTGTCTTAGCTTATGAACGGAATAATGTTGGCCGTCGAGTCCGATTTCAGCCAAATATTTATACACCATAAGCTGTACAGCCTGACGGCCCATACGCTTATTAAGTCGGCTGATGAATAAAGCCTTTCGTGCATCTTCATCAGCAAGCCCGTCTCGTGGGCGCTCATTAAGATAGGACTCGAGCGCCATTAAACAGGATTTGTTAAGATAAACCGTTCGTTCTTTGTTTCCTTTACCAATAATACGCATTGTTTTTGACTCAAAATTTATATCCGTAATGTTTAATGATGTAAGCTCAGCGAGGCGTAAACCGCAGTTAAGGAACAACATAAGAATGCAATAATCCCTTGTTTTATATTCACCGTTTACTGCATTGAGAAGATCTCTGCTTTGCTCAAGAGTCAGATATTTAGGCAATCTTTTTTTGGAAGAAGCTACCTCAAGCATTTCTGTAGGATTAGTGTCAATGTAATTCATTTTCGCAGAAAGAAATTTAAACAAACCTCGTAAAGAAGAAGCTTTTCTGACACGGCCTGTCGCTTCAACATTTCTTTCGTTTTTGCAATATGTTAAGAAATTGTTAACATCTTTTAAGGTGATTTTATTAAAAAAATCTTTGCCAAGATAAGACAAATCATAATCTGGCGGAAGTTCATCTGGTGAATCAAGATTCATATCTAAGGAAACCATAAAACGTAAAAACAAACGAATATCAGAAATATATTCATTTAAGGTTGATTGTGAACGGTCCTTGGTAACCGAAAGATCATCAATGAATTCATTGACAAACTCAGGAAGTAATTTTCTGTTTAAATAAGGAAGCAAAATAAACACCTCATTTTTATTAAGTAAACACTGTATCAACTATACAAAAATTTTTTCAATATGTCAAGTAGGCAAAAAAATGAAAACAAGGCAGTTTAACCGAAAAAATCCATTTAATTAGTTTTCATAAAACGATGCTCAGGTCATTTTAAAAATTTCCATTAAATGAAATATAATTAATTTTATAAGAAAATAAGTAACATAGAGAAATTAATAAGATTAAAATTATTAATTTGGGTAAGCGATTTGTTTATCAATATAATATTAAAAGATTATAATGCAGTAAAAAAATTAAAATAACTTTTAAAATATCAAATATAAAATTAATCTATAAGAAATTATCAATTGTAAATATTTAAATCAGATATAATCAATTAACAATAGATATCCATTATAATAAAAGCTTTTCGTTATTAATAATAGATATCAATAGTTTTTTGATAAAATATATCAGCTATTAATAACTCCCCTCAACTATACAAAATATCTATTTTGTATAGTTGCATATCAAAGTTAAATCATATCACCTACTTTACAAAGTTATTAAGCCATTTAAGCAAAGTGAAAACATATTTATCAAAATATGCTTTTTCTGTCTGAGCCTGAACAAGTTTTATATAAGGCTCAGGGTCAATAGGACGATATTTAATGATATAATTTTCACGCTGAACGATATTATTATGCAAACGCATATCTTCTTGAAAAAATATACTGCAAATTCGATTATACATATTTTCAGAAATCATTTTTTCAACCTTCCTTGCTTATAAGTCATACCAATGTATTGCTGAACACCTTTAGAGTCAACAAAAGAAAAGCTACTTGAACACGCGAATTTAAACCGAGTTATTGATTCAATATTATTGAACAGTTCTTCAGATGTAGTATCAGGTACACCGTCAAGACCTCTTCCAGTATCCCACATATAACAGAAATTGCGATGCAGAGAAGCTCTTTCAAGCCCTAAAGAACAAGCATATGTTTTGTTACCCGGCAAGGCAACAGAATCTTTTGTAATATACTTTGATACATAAGCAGCAAGGTCATTTATCTTATCAGCTGACTTATGATTATCTTGATACTTCAATCCTTTAAGCACATGAATATCTATACCGCCATAAGTCCAACACTGAAGAATATCTTTGTAGGGTATGTATTCGTCATTGAAAAGAACAATATGACAATGCAAACAGCCTTCATTGCCTTCTTGTTCTCCCCTCTCCTTCTGACGTTCAAGAACATACAAATAGCGCATCTTATAACCTCTGCGACTCATAGCCTTCCTGAATGCATCAAAATTCTTTTTAAACTCTGCAACCTCAAGAACGGTCTCCGAATACGTTAATGTGAGAAACTTAGTATAACGCCCCAAATTAGCCCATACAATCTGCCTGACGTTACGCTGAGCTCGTACTAAGTTATCAGAGCGCTTCTCTGAAGGTTCAGGTTTACGTTTGATTTCATACTCACGTTCATAACCATACCGTATCGGTCTACTGTAGGTGTACGATTCAACTGTAGAGCCTGATACGAACATGCGACCCTGCATATAGGTCTCTGCTACACCGTTAGCAACTGCCAATTTTGTCACCCTTTCAAGAATTATTACAAATCAAAACACTTTGTATTAAATGTCCGAGATTTGAGTATATAGTCAAGTTTAATACGCGCGCGCACGCGCACGCGTGAGGGACACAAGCTGCACTCGTTCGCTCGTTTGCTTGTTTCCCTCCGGAGTTTACAACAGCATAAAGCCATTGAAAACTCCTACCCTTCAGCGCACCAACAAATTAAGGATTGACAAATAAATATCAATAGGCTATAATATAAGAGCAGTCAGATATGACAGCACTCAATTATAGAAGTTTTCAAGTTGGTAGCTGGGGAACTTCTATTTTTTTTTGTTTATTCTTCGTTATTTTCGTTATTTTGCCCCTTAAAACGATTTTTAAGTTTACTTAATATACCTTCACTATTTTCTGTTTCTCTTGTCATTTTGCCTACAAAACGGACAAGATTTTGAGGAATACTATCAGCGACGATATCTTCATCTGTGATAATTTCGTCAAAATTCTTCTTTTCAAAAAACTCTTCATCAGAAAGAATTTCATTTGTTTCCGAATCAATTTCTACATCACAACCGGAAGAAAAATATTCTTTCCATTTATCCATGAGAGAACTTGAAGAGATATAACCTTGCTCTTCCTGAGCTTTATCAAAATCAAATACTTCATCCCAATAAGGAGACTCTTTAAAAGGCTTATCAAGGAAGGTATGAGTAGATACAAATTTGTTATACCACTTCTTACGCCAAAACAAGAAATCACCGGAAGGAACTTCACAAATGTCCCAAACAACTTTCTGCATACCTTTACGGAACATTCTTCCCTGAACTTCTGTCATTCTATCAGCAACTTTAGCTAATGTAGTATGAGAGGCTTCAATATGTGTAAAATGCCAAAAACCTGGAGTAAGAAAATATGTTTGGTCAGCGGCTCTTTTTACATTAAGATCTAAACCGTCATAAGCCTGAGTAGCTATAAATAAATGAATGTCGCATTTACGTAAATAGTTAAAGAAATCTTCATCAGCAACAGTCCATTTAGCATAAGAACGAGCAGGCCATACAGTTTTACCTTCATCTATCAGAATACAACAACCAGAAAGATTAGTTGAATACAGCCATTCTTTATCAACGTCATATCTATGTATACCATTAACAACAGATGAAGTCATAGGGATCTGAAAGCAACCCTTATAAGGATACTGACAATAAACAGGATATCCTTCATTCTGAAACGCATCAACAATATATGCGAACAATGTACTTTTACCTGCACCCTTATCACCTGTAACTATACCGCAGGTAGTACCAAGTAAATGACGAGTTAAACGCTTACCCATTACGATACATCACCTTTCTGAAAACTGCAGAAATTATTGATAAAAGAAGAAGAGAAACAAGCGAATAAAAGAAGAAATCAAAAACAGTTGAAACAGTTAAAAGATACAAAAATAAATCAAAAATACTTGTTATAATTTCCATAGACAAAAAGAGAGCATATCAAACTTTAAACTAAGCTCTCTATGCCCCCTTTCGTTTAAATATTTAACGTCTGATACGACGTCTGCGACCGGATGAAGCAATGCCTCTGATACCAAACTTGCGGATAATGCCGACAGCAAAAAGTATAACTGAGCCAACAAGGGCACAAAGGACAGAATAATAAAGAACCGGATTTTCAGTAATATAACCAAGAATTTCAGATGAAAGCCCAAATAAAAGACTAAGAAATTCAGAAATATTTGCAATAAAAATTTCCATAAAAAATTCACCACCTTTTTTTAATATTAAATAATCATGATAAACAAACAAGCTCACGCTTTGTTTGTTTATCTGTGAGTTTTAAAACCGATTTTACGAGAAACTTTAAAAACAAGACCGCAAAGACCGGCAACAGCAGCAAATGTCAAGCCGAACATTAAAAGAGGTTCAGAAGTAATAAAATCAACTAAACCCGAAAAAGCACTGCCAAAACTTTCAAAAACACTGATGAAATCATCACCAGTTACTCCCACAATACTTGCAATAGAAGTAGGTTCCATATAAATTATCCCCCTTTCTTTTTATTTTTTTTTTAAAACACATATTTTTATTTATTTTGCGATTGAGAAGAAGAACTCTCACGAGTTTCTTTTAATAGTTTTAAACTTTCAGAACGCTTATTATATAAAAGCTTATTTTGTATTTT
This sequence comes from Acutalibacteraceae bacterium, assembly GCA_045612205.1. GTDB lineage: Bacteria > Bacillota > Clostridia > Oscillospirales > Acutalibacteraceae > UBA6857. The sequence continues at coordinate 23,285 of JAZKYQ010000036.1, forward strand.
AAATACAGATGTACGTGTAAAATTAAATACAGAAAAAAACTTATCTTTAAATTCAACTGAAATAAAATCAACATTACCTGAAACTTTAAAAAAGAAATTTATAACAACCAAAACCACAGGAAGAGCTGACACCATAATACCGACAGAAAGCAAATGAGTATTAAGGATAAAATTAAAAAAAGGTGTAAGAATTTCATTAAAAAAACTGCTAAAAACCTGTGATAATGAATCAAAGATTTCATCATAAGTCATCCCCTATCACCTCTTAAAAAACCTAAAAACAAAATACATGCACCCGGTACCAAAGACAATCGAAAAAGGGATTATAAACGCCGGAACAGAAAGAATTACAGATATAAAATACTTACCTGCAGAGCCTGCCATTCCCATTAGACCGATAAAAAAATCTATTGCAGACATATAATCACCTTAATTTCCTTTTTTGAAAAGGTTGACAACAGCAAAGAGCAAACCACCAATCAGAGGAAGTCCGACAGATGCAAGAAGAAACCAGTTACCAGAAATCATATTCCAACCAGCAGTAAAAATAGTTGAAAATGTTGTTATCAGACTGTCTATACCGCCTTCCATTTCCGCCATAGTTGCAACACTAAGAAAATTCAGCATTTAATAATCCCCCTTTCATCTGAATATTGATATAAATGCTTCAAAAACCTTATAAACTATAAACAGCATAAAGCAAAGAAGCAGAAATCCGAATATATATTCAAGAAAACCAAAGCCGGGAGGAGCCTGTCCGATTATCTGACGGACATAATCAAAAATAATCATAGTCTGTAACCTCTTCTGAATAATGATATCAATACATTTGAAGCTTCACAGATACAAAGAATTGAAAGCAAAGCAATAATTAAATTATCTTTGTCAAAGTATGAATCATTGTAAAGCTCAGGATCATCTGTAATAAAGTTGATATTGGTACTTGTCAAAGTACTCATATCAGGGTTTAATGCGGTATAAGTTGAGACAGTTGAAGATGTCCTGTACTCGACATAAGTAAATCTGTTAGCTCTTGCAGTATATACTGCACCGCCTGAGGTAACGATGTACCCGTTAATTGTGCTATTAGTGAGATTGTAAATATTAGTACCGCTATTATTAAAACCAAAAGCACCGTTTTGAAAGTCAATCGGAAAGATACACGTAACTTTCCCCAGAGTGGAATCGAAAACCTCAAAGAATGCACCTCCTGAATAAGGAACGTATGAAGGCATTGTCGTATTATAATCTGCCGCAAATGTGGCAAATGTGAAGCAAGAAAGCATTAAGCACAATGATAAAAGCAACAATAAAAAACGTTTCAAAATTTATCACTTCTTTCCCTGAATAAATTTAACAACAATTGTAATAATTGCAGGAAGAATAAGCCATATCAGAATAGGAATTTCAAAAATAGTTGTTTCAAGCAAAAGATTAAAAACTGTAGAAAACAAATTTACCAATGTATCCATTTAATCCCCTTCCCTTCCGAGTAGCTTATATATCACGCTGACCGCTACAAGGGCAATAAGCGAGATTTTGAACACTGCAGGCAAAGCAACAAACAAGTTACCTAAAAAGCCTATACAGGACATTATCAGCGAAATTACGTTAGTTATCCAGCTGATAACAGAAGTTATAATATCAAATATAAATCCGAAGAAATCTGATATATACCACCAAATTAAAATCATCTGCCGACCACCTTCCTAACGATACAAAATACAACAAAGAAGGTCACAAAGGCGGAAAGCAAAGGAACGGCAGTAAGAAATGAATTTATAATACCGCTTCCCGATTCAATATATTGAACAACGTTACTTAACGTTGAATTAAGCGATTTTTTAAAGTCACCTACATCTGACATCTGATCATCAAAAAAGCTTTTTATATTCTTAAGAACATCACCAAAAGGGTTAATGTGTTCAGGTTCAGTAGGCTGAAAGTAAAGTAAATAATTTTTCAGATTATCGAAAAAACCACTGATACGGTCACCAAGATTAGTAAAAAAGGATTTAATAGCATTAGCTATAGCAGAGGGTAAGCTTTTAATGCTTTCCCATATTCCTTTACTTGTTTCATGTTGTCTTTGTTCAGCAGTCGCAGGAACAAAAGCTTCAAAGTAAGAATTAAAATAAATTAATTCATTATATATAAATGAACCAGAGCCGGCAGTAAAACCGCCTGAAGCATTAGAAACAGCAAAAAGAAGAGGATAACCGGATGAATTATAAGAAGAATTATTAGAAGTGTAAATATGAATAGCTACAGAGCTCTTACCGGGACCAATATTATTACCGCCGTAACAATAGTAATCATAAGCAGAAGTCAGGCTAATAAAATTACCTGAAAAACGTGTAAATCTATCTCCTACCGAAAACTTTTCAGGAGTATGCCATGAAGTTGTCATATTCATAGTATCATAATCAAAAACAGCCTCATAACAACAAGCAAAATCAACGCCAGTCTTTACAGTACCGGAAGAAGTAAGAACTTCACAAACAACATAAGAACCGGTAGGAATACCATTATATAAATCATCATTAGAAGAATAATAAGTGGCAAGCATAAGATTAATACCAACAAAAACTCTTACAACAGTTCCGTTAGTAATAACAAGAACGAACGGAATTTTCCAGGGATTTATATAATCCATAGTGGAAGTTGATATAAAAGGAGTATTATATAAAATTTCTTTTACAGCAGCAGGAGCTTCTTCCCAAGGTATATCATTTGGGTCAAAATCAGGGTAATTTGGTTCATCACTTACTAAAAAAGAAGGCAACTGAAAATCACCCGGAAGATAATAATCACCATTATCATACAGCCAACCCATATCAAGCATATTAGGATCAGGTTCAGTAGAAACCGCGAAAGACGGAACAATAAAAGAAGAGAGTAAAACAGCAATACATACAACAATCAATATTGACCGTCTTATAATCTGCATTGTGTTTTACCCTCCCTTATAAAAAAATGTGTTTTAAAAAGCTTATTTGTTTACTGCACGGAAGCCTGTAACCTTAGGCTGTCCTTTAACATAGCCGAAAAGGAATTCGTAATATTCACCGCACTTAATTTGTGAAGGAACATTTGAGCCTGCAGGGAAATACTGCTTACCGCAGACCTTGCCAAAGAAGTTGTTCTGCTTCTGCTGAGCTGACGGTTCCATGATGAAGTAAATGTTCATACCGTTTACATCTTTACCGTCCTTGTCCTTAAAATTGAATTTCTGCATACCTACGAGTTCAAATACATTTTCCATTGTGTTTTCCACCTTTCTTTTTTTATGTAGGATTTTTTAATATAGTGCTCGTCTGTTCCGAGCCGCCAACCTGAGAAAGGAATCAGGATTTTACGTATGAAAATAACATTGCCGTCTGTTCCAGCTGCCAGGTGTCTTCTGGTTTCCTCAGGTTGTTAAGCGAGGTAACAACTCCGCCCAGTCTTTCCCGGTGTCGGTAGTGGTTTCAAAAATGAATGAATGAAATATATCAACCGTCTTGACGGTTAATAACATTTTCAAATGCTTCTTCAAGCTCTTTGGATGATTTTTCAAGGCGTTTTCTATGACGAAATTCACGAAGAATATAACGTAATTCTTCACAAAGACCACATACATAAGAAAAAAACAAGCCGCAGAAAAAACCGAGAAACAAAGTAGGAATTAATATCATAGAAGGCATATCCGCCAAATAAGAAAATAAAGCTTCAGCTTCAGGTGTCATTTTTTTATCATCCTTTCGTGTAACACTTATGTTACAACGAGAGTATATAACACTTGTGTCACAAAAGTCAATATCAAAGTAACATTTATGCTACAATTCTACATATCAGACAAAAACAAAGGAGTGATTTTTATGATTTTTAACGAAAGAGCAAAAAATTTAAGAGAAGATTTAGATTTAACACAAGAATACATAGCAAAAAGACTAGGAATAAGTAGAGCAACAGTAAATAGATACGAAAACGATAAATATGATCTTAAACTTTCATATGCAATAGAACTTGCAAAAATTTATAACATATCACTTGACTACCTTACAGGTCTTACAGACGAAAGAAAACCATTAAAGAAAAAATAATTTTAAAAAATTGTGTTACTTTTTATTGTTTGCAAGGATATATAAGTAAGAACAAAAAGGAGATGTAAAAAATGAAGAAGAACAATTACAAACCAAACAAGTACGATGTAGAAATTGATAATTTATTGAGAATGAGAAAAAAAGAGCTGAATAAAATAAAGCTCAGAGGCGGTATAATAGCTCTAATCGGACTTATGTTAGTGCTGTACACATTCATAAACAGCGAATACGCATTATATACATTGCTTGGTGGAATGATACTTGTATCGATAGGAACTGGATACGGTGACAACAGAATTAAAGCAATAAACAAATACGTTAACTCACAAATAAGAACGATAGAAGATGAAGAAACAAGAGATAGATTAAGAAGTCAGAAGTAAAGAAATAACCCGCCATTAAGGCGGGTTTTGATTATTTATGTAGATTTAGAAACAATATTATGATTAGAAACAGAATTTAACTTAACACCACAATTATAACAATATGGAGTCTGTATACACATATGTTCAACACTATCTAACATCCAACGAGCACCACAACAAGAGCAAACCATATACCAACCATTAACCTTAAAAACAGGAACCCAAGAAGGTGCAGAAGCTTCTTCCGGCAAACAAGGAGCTGGAACTTCTACAGGTGCATTTTCCAGACGTCTGGAATCGTCAAGCTTATCATAACGATTAAAATAATCATGGATACAATCAACAAAATCATCAATAACTGTAAAAGGTTTAGAAAAAGAACCAAAACCACTATCAAAGCCTAAAGAGCCGTCAAAAGAAATAAAATAACCTTCAGGATGCACATCAGAAGGCTCAACCAAAACACCAGAAACTTTTAAAATATATTTTTTACCTCCTACTTTTTTAGACATAGAAAACTCAAATTCTTCATGTTTCACATTACAATAAAAGTAATGTTCAAAATCAATATCATTTTTCTTTACTTCTCTAATCTGATTAACAGTCATATCCGGTGTAACCTGAGAACGTTGCTTTTCATTCATTGATAACATTTCTACAAGCTGAGAATAATTAAAATTAGTGTAAGGGTCTTTCATAAAATAAGAAAATGGTAAAGCTTCGGTAGGATTACAAAAAGCTTTACAAACATTGATAAAATTATATGTAGAGCTCTTTTTAAATCCTAACTGATTAGAAGCATATTCATGTATAGAAGAATATCCCCATTCTTTATATGTTTCATAATAATCACACTCAGCAAGAAGAAAACCAATATAAACAAATTCCTTAGCAATATTATACATAGAACCCTTAATTTTATTAGTAAGTTCCAAACAAGCAGGTTCATCAGAAGAACCAGACTTATAAATAACATAACCACAATCCATTTAAAGCACCTCAATTTAGTAATTTTAACAACAGAATTAGTAAACAATTTCTTTATTTTGTATAGTTGATTGTGCAAAATTAACTATACCCTATTTTTTACATTAAAAAGTATTTCATTCACTTCTTGTGCTTTTTGTTAAAATGTGATAGTATATACAACAGTAAAACTAATTTGATAAGGACGTGCGTTATGCAGATAAAAATCCAGGATGGAGTTGTTGATCTTTCAGGTCAACCGATTCTGAAAAGAATTAACATTGAAATAAACACGCAAAGTAAAATAGGAATCATCGGAAGAAACGGTTGCGGAAAAACAACATTATTAAGATTGCTTTCCGGTGAACTTCAGCTTTCAAAAGATGATCCTGATATGAAAAGCATTTTCACTATCTCAGGCAAGCCAACTATCGGAACTTTAAGCCAGGTTGCCTTTAAAGATGATTCTGTTTCTTTGCTCAGTGAAATAAGAGATGCCTATTCTGAGATAATAAATATGAAGGATGAAATAGAGAAGTTAAGAATCAAGATTGAAAATTCACCTTCAGATGAGCTTATCGAAAAATACACCCTGCTCCTTGATGTTTTCACAAATAACGGAGGCTTCTATTTTGAAAAAGAATATGAAGCAGCGATTAAACGCTTCGGCTTTTCAGATGAGGAGAAGCTCCGTCCCCTCTCCTCTTTTTCGGGCGGTCAGCGCACTAAGATTGCATTCCTGAAGCTTTTGTTGTCAAAGCCTGATTTATTGCTTCTTGATGAGCCGACCAATCACCTTGATATCGATGCCGTAGAATGGCTTGAAGGATATCTCTCCTCTTATAAAAAGGCTGTTGTAATCGTTTCACACGACAGAATGTTTCTTGATAAAACTGTTGGTACGATATACGAAATCGAAAGAGGAAAAACTCATAAATATAACGGAAACTATTCTGATTTTATTGAGCAAAAGAAGCTTTTGAGAGAAAGACAGGCAAAAGAATACGAGGCTCAACAAAAAGAAATTGCCCGACTTGAAGAACTTATTGAACGCTTCAGATATAAAGCTAACAAAGCAGCAATGGCTCAATCAAAGATAAAAGCCCTTGAACGTATGGAGCTTGTTGAACCGCCTGAAAGCTACGATTCAAAAGCTTTCAGAGCAGCCTTTGAGCCTGATTTTCAATCTGTGAACGATGTTCTTACTGTTCGAGATCTTGAAATCGGGTACAATAAAATGCTTTCAAGAGTAAGCTTTGATATAAAAAAAGGTCAGCATGTCGGCATCCTTGGTGGTAACGGACTCGGGAAGTCAACACTTCTAAAAACCCTTACAGGTTCTGTTGAACCTCTTTCAGGAAGCTTTATTATTGGCGGAAATGTAAAAATCGGTTACTTTGATCAGCAAATGGCTCAATACACGAGCAACAAAACCGTTCTTGCCGATTTTCTCGATGAGTTTCCTTCGCTGACTGATTTTGAAGCAAGAAGTGCCCTCGGAGCATTTCTTTTCAGCGGTGAAGATGTTTTTAAGAATGTAGATGTACTTTCCGGTGGCGAAAAAGTAAGGCTTGCTCTGTGCAAAATTTTCAAAAGAAAGCCTAATTTCCTTATTCTTGACGAACCTACAAACCATATGGACATTATCGGCAAAGAGGCTCTTGAAACAATGCTCAGCGAATTCAGCGGTACTCTCCTCTTTGTTTCACATGACAGATACTTTGTAAAAAAGATTGCTCAGCATATTTTATCCTTTGAAGGCAAAGAAACTGTAAAGTGGTTTGAATTCGGCTTTGAAGAATATGAAGAATATCAACTTAAAAAGCAAAATGTCTCCTCTTTGGAAGCATCACTCCCCTCTCCTTCCGAAAAAAAGACCACAAAAGCAACTTACACCACTCCCGCAAAAGAAAAATCTAAGCGTGAAAGAGCTTTGAAAAAAGCGGAGGAAAAGGTAAACAAGCTTGAGACGGAGCTTGAAGCTCTTAATGAAGAGCTTTCTGATGAGTCGAATTTTTCTGATTATGTTTTACTTTCGGAATTACAGGGCAAAATAGCCGTTTTGGAAGAAGAATTGATGATCGCCATGGAAGAATGGGAAGAGGCAGAATCGGCCCTTTCTGAGCTTATTAATCAATAGATATTATATGACAAAACACACTGTGCGAAACTGCACAGTGTGTTTCTCATATAATTGATATTAAGTTTTACTGCGGAAACATAATTTTCATATAATCAAAACAGATGTCATAAATTCCTTGAGCATCAAGATAGGTTGCACCGGCACCGGAAGTAAGGATAGTTATGCCGTCGCCTGTTTCCGGATCAAACACATAGGATGAGTACATGCCATAAGCATCACCTGTATGAGTATATAAGGTGCGGTTTTTCATAAGCGTTTTATTTTCTTCACACCCGAATCCCGAGCCAAGACCGTATGCATCGTAAATTCTGCTTTTAAGCATTTCATTTATACTGTCTTCAGATAAGAGTCTTTTTCCTTTTTCGGTTACACCGCCTGCAGCAATCATTGCAATGAATTTCATATAATCCTTAGCAGATGAAATGAGATTTCCCTGAACAATGTGATGAGTCTGACCTATTGTAGGATGAAAACGCGCTGAAAGCTGAGTAGAAGCTGTTAAGACTCCTCCACCGTAAATATTTGCAATCAAATCAGTATTTTTAAGTTCGCTCGCAAGATAAGAAGCATCAATATCAAGCGGGTCGAAGAAATAGTCCTCTGCTAACTCGTAAAAATACTTACCTGTAACATTTTCGCAGATTGCACCAATTACTGCAACAGAGAAATTGCTGTATGAATAAAATTCTCCGGGTTCAGCCTGACAAAAGGTGCCCGGCGCAAGAAGCACATCTTTAATTGTTAAGGACGAATTGTTGTAAAGAGAGTTGTCAAAGGTTACAGAATCAACAATCGTTCCGCAATGTGACATCAGCATCGCCGGAGTAATAACTACATCGGGATAATAGGGATTTCTTGCTTCAAAGCCGAGATAATCACTTATATCCCCATCAACAGAAACCTTTCCGAGTTCGCAAAGCTTCATAAAAACTGCATCAGTAACGAATTTAGCTAAAGAAGCAACTCTGTACTTATTATCAGAGGTAAGCAACTTACCGCTTTCGAGATTTGAATGACCATATTCATATGTGTAAAGTAATTCATGATTTTTCATCACAGCAATCTGAACACCTACGGCGTCGTAATCCTTACTGATTTTATCTGCAGCTTCTTTAATATCTTTGGGCAATTCAACCGGCTTTTTAGAGAATTTGTATTTAAATACTTTGGTATCATTAATATCATTTTCTGTTTTGCTGTCATTTTCGTTTACAACATCAGCAAAAGATGAATTAATTGGTATTACGTGAGAATCGTCATTAAGCTTTGTGTAAAGACAAGCAAAAACAACAATTAAAATCAGAATAAAATTAAATCTTTTTTTCATACGTCCTCCAAATGTCCTTCAAGAGTAAGATTGTATCCCCTCCACACAATCTGATCTTTACAGGATTTTGCGATTTTTTTGAAGACATATATTAAAATGCGTTCTGAATCAAACCTATAAGTCCGTAAGAGAGAGCAGAAATAATCAATCCGGCAACAAAAACCCCCGCCATAATTGCAAAAAATGCATCTCTCGTGCGAATGTTAAGAAGGTCAGCAATAAGAGCACCTGTCCATGCACCTGTTCCGGGAAGTGGAATGGCAACAAAAAGGAAAAGTCCCCAAAGCTTATATTTTCTTACATTATCTGCCTTGGCAAGAGATTTCTCTTCAAGCTTGTTGATGATCCTACCAAGCTTCTCAATCTTCTTGAGCAAATCAAAAATCTTTCTTATAAAAAACAATATGAACGGAATCGGCAAAAGATTACCGATAAAACAAATTGCAAAAGCCTTGAAAAATTCAATATCCATAAACTTAGCAGCAATAAGTCCGCCTCTTAATTCAAGTACAGGCAACATCGAAACAATAAACGCTATTATTTCCGATGAGACTTTACCGCCAAGTGTTTCTACAAAAAATTCGGCTAAGGTCTCTGTCATTTTTACACTCCTTTTGTTTTAATCTCTGTTAACGATGAAATACTGCATTGCATCATTAAGGATGGTTTTATCATTGTCGTAATTAAGAACGTTGAGAGCCTTTTCATACGAGAACCATCCGCACTCTTCGATTTCTTCTTCCTGAAGAGTGTAATTGATTTCTGATGTGCGTCCGAGGAAAATCTGAACGGATTTTTCGATTTTTCCCTGAATAGTATAATCTGATTTTTTCACAAAATCAGGAAGTATTTCTATATGAAGACCTGTTTCTTCAAGAACCTCTCTGATTGCAGTCTGCTCACTTGTTTCACCAGGCTCAACGTGTCCCTTAGGGAATCCCCAGTGAGCACTTCGTCTGTTTCTTATAAGAAGAAACTTTCGTCTACCCTGCTCCATTCGGTAAACGACTGCACCGCAAGAGCTTTCATAAAGGCAGTCAATTGTACAGTTGTTTTTGCCTTCTGCAAAATCGATTGCACTTCTGATGTCATTGACAATAAATCTTGTACTTTTAGGTGCTACAACCCAAACTATGCCCTTACCGCCATGTCTTTTAACAACAGCAATAACTCTGCCGTCAAAATTTCTTACAGGATGATCGATTCCCATAATATAAGCGCATTGCGGTAAATTTTTCTTGCTTTTAAAGCCTTCGATTACACCGTAATTAAGCTCATACTTGAACCCGAATCTGCTGTTATAAGAATGCATAGGGGCAGTTACACGCACTTTAACAAATTTTCCTAACATTGTGTGTCCCCTTTAACAAAATGCAACTGCTGAACAATCAAGGTTAGCCCTTTATACAGTTACACAGAATAATATAGTTTATATTATACTTCTTTTAAACTGATATTTCAATACATTTCTATAAAAAACAAAGCATAAACAGCTAAAAAATCATGGCAAATCCGGTAATTTTTTTAAATGTTATTGTTTTTTTACTAAAAAATAAATATCAAAAACATTAAAATATACAGTTGTCTTTTAGATTACAAAGTGTTATAATGTGTATAATAAATTTTCAAGGTGATTTTATGAAAACACTGTATATTACCGATCTTGACGGTACATTTTTGAATTCAAAAGGTGAAATATCTGATAGATCAGCCGAAATTATAAAGCAATTAATAGAAAACGGTGCTGTTTTTTCGGTTGCAACAGCACGAACAAAGGCAACTGTTCTTGATATGTTCAAAAATATCGGACTGAACACTCCCATTGCTCTTATGAACGGTGTTTCAGTTTTTGATACCGAAAATAACAAAACGATTATCAATTATGCAATAGACAAAAACACCGTAAGAGATATTCTTGATGTATATAAAAAGTACAATAAGCATCCAATGTTATATATTGATAAAGGTGAATATCTGGAAATTCATTATACCCAAGCAGATAATGTTCATCAGCAGGAATATATTTCTGACAGGAAAAATAAAAAGCTGAAAAAATTCATTAAAGTTGACGACTACAACCTCGACATTCCTGAAGATCTTTTATATATTGTCAGCTTTGATAAACCTGATGAGCTACAGCCTATTTATAATGAAATTCAATGTTTCAGCTCTGTATTTTCTAATTTTTACAGTGATAATTACACCGAATGTAATTTCCTTGAAACAATGAACGGAAGCATATCCAAAGGTACAGCGGCTTCTGAAATAAAAAAAATCACAGGTGCAGATAAAGTAGTTGCTTTCGGTGATAATCTCAATGACATTCCTTTGTTGGAATTTGCTGATGAAGCCTATGCAGTCGCTAATGCACATCAGACGGTAAAAGAAATGGCTACAGCTGTAATAAAATCAAACGATGAAGATGCTGTTTCCGAATTTATTCGTAATCACTATAACAACTGAAGGAGGTCAACAATGGGAAACCTGTACAAAGATTACTGTAAAAGTTATAAGCTCACCAAGGAAAATGATGAAGGCTTTTTTGATATAGTATCTGAAGTTTACTTTTCCGATGAAGTTCAAGGTTTAAAAATATATGAGCAGCATCTGGAGATTGACCGATTACAGCACATAACAACTGTTGCTTTTATGAGTTATAAAATATGTAAAAAGCTTTCTCTTGATTATACCGCCGCTTCAAGAGCTGCGGTTATGCATGACCTTGTTTACTACGACTGGAGAGACGGTGAAACAGGTGGTTGGCACAGACTTCACGGTTATAAGCATCCTAACTACGCCTGCCTTAATGCAAAGGAACTATACCCTGCCCTTTCAGCTAAGGAAGAAGATATCATCAGATGTCATATGTGGCCGCTTACACTTAAACCGTCAGGCTCTAAAGAAGGTCTTGTTGTAACCTTTTGTGATAAGTATTGCGCAACAAGAGAAGTGATCTTTTCACTGAGTAAAAAATATAAAAAGAAATTTCTTGATGAAATTAAGGGAATATAGTTATGCAAGCAATTATTAAATATTCGTTATTATTTTTCTTTTACAGTTCTGCCGGTTGGCTTCTTGAATCCGTTTACTGCTCAATCGGCGAAAAAAAGCTGATAAACAGAGGGTTCCTCACCGGGCCTGTTTGTCCGATTTACGGTGCAGCTGCAATTGTTCTTACTGTTCTCATTTATAATCCCTTCAAGGATAAGCCGCTGATTGTTTTTCTTTTAGGTATAATTTTCTGCGATATAGTTGAATATATCACCAGCTATGTAATGGAGAAGCTTTTTGCCGCACGATGGTGGGATTACACCTATGAATTTTTAAACATAAAAGGCAGAATTTGTCTTAAACACTCTTTATATTGGGGTGTTATTTCGGTCGTATTTGTAAGGGTTATCCACCCTGCTGTTGACAGGCTTTACAGTAAAATAAACGGTGATTATCTTGTTTGGATATTTGCTGTAATTCTCATAATTTTTGTAATTGATCTTATTAATGCGGTCATAAAAGCAAGTGATATACGAAAGCTTCAACGTAAGCTCTCAGCAACAATCAATACCCTCAATTCGTATTACAGCGAGGCAAAGGATTCAGTCGGTGAAAGATATGCTCAATTAAGGGATATCGTAGAAAAGCAATCAGACAAGGTTATCGAATTTCGTCATCAGACCGAGGATTTATACAATCAGTTTGAAAAGCGTTTTGATAAAATAACCGGTAAAGACACGCGCACTCAGAAAATGAAAAATCTTTCGAACAGGATTTTTTACAACAATCCTATATTCGAAAGACTCACTAAAACTAAGCTTGAAAAGCTCAGAAATATTATTGATGAAATAAAAGCCGATATATATGAAGGCGATGAAATGCATTAAAAAAGGAGAAGCGTAATGGAAAACAATAAAAAACTTGACGTAAGAGTAAAACGAACCTACAGACAGCTTATCGAAAGCTTGTTAAAGCTTCTTAACGAAAAATCCTTTGATGAGATTTCAATTTCAGAAATCTGTGATAACGCCGACGTGCATCGTGCAACCTTCTATAAGCATTTCAACGATAAAACAGAATTTCTTAATTTTTGTGTGATGCAATTGCTTTCAGGTGTTGATTTTACGGAAGTTCTTATATATCCGTCTCCTGAAAATGTCAAAGAAAGCTGTATGTCATTCGTGAAAGTGCTCTTTTCCTTTATTGATGCAAACAAGGTTCTTTTTGCGGCTGTTTTTTCAGATAAGCATTCACTTTCGTTTGATACCACACTGATTAATGTCATCACCGATTTTTGTGCTCTTAAATTAACTCAGGTGCTCGAGGGTGTACCTCCTCACAAGGCTCAGCTTTTTTCAAATTTTTATTCAGGCTCGGTAATCGGTGTAATCAAGTGGTATGTTAAAAATTATGATATTTGCCCGCTTGAAGATATCTACACCTTTTTTGAAAGGCGCATTGATGAAATCTGTGACGCTTACATAAAGTATTATCTTGATGATTTAAAGGAAAAGCTCATCTGATTTATTATCGTAATCATCAAGAAAATTATATTTTTTATCCCCTTTTCTGTAACCGATTACGGTTTCAAGATTTACGTTATGCACGCTTCTGAATATATTCATTTCTATGTTGGAGTTGATTTTTCTGAAAGAGGAAATCAGCTCCTTCATTTCTTTTCTCTTTGACTCCATTTCTTTGTCTGAGGTTTCTTCGGTTTTCTTTGTGAAGTGGCATGCGCACTGAAGAAAATGCAAATCATTATAACGTGCCCAGGAAATAATATCAGCTTCTCTTACCATATAAAGTGGTCTTATAAGCTCCATTCCTTCAAAGTTTGTGCTGTGAAGCTTAGGCATCATAGTTTTAATTTCCGCCCCATAAATCATACTGAGAAGAACCGTCTCGATTACGTCATCAAAATGGTGTCCTAAAGCGATTTTGTTACATCCGATCGACTTCGCATATTTATACAGGTATCCCCTTCTCATTCTGGCGCACATGTAGCACGGAGACTTTTCGATATCATCAACATAATCAAATATGCCTGCATCAAATATTTCAACAGGCAGGTTAAGAAGTGCAGCGTTGTCGATAATTCTTTGTCTGTTTTCAGGTGAATAACCCGGATCAAGCACGAGATATTTAGCTTCAAAGGGAAAGTCACTGTGCTTTTGAAGATGCTCGATACATTTTGCAAGAAGCATAGAATCCTTGCCTCCGGAAATACAGACTGCAATGCAGTCACCCGGTTTGATCATTTCGTATTCATTAATACCTGCAATAAATCTTTTCCAGATGTTCTTTCTATATTTTTTATATATACTTCTTTCAACTTCTATGTGTTTTTCCATAATAATGCCTTTCACAAGAAATAAAACTGCCCATCAACATTTGCCGTAGATGGACAGTTTTTTTATTTTTATCCGTCCTTATCGCTTATTTTAAATATAAGCTTAAGAATACCTTTCAATGCTTTGGGGCTTCTGAAAACAACAACCTTCAAACCAATTACCTCCTGACATGCTCTGTCATTTCTGACATGAAATCAACCCTAAGATGACCAACATTACCGCAAGGATGAAAATCATCATTTTTACAGGGAAACAAAGCGCAAGAAGTAATCCGGCACCAAAAGCGGTGAAAACCAATCCCTTAGGACACCCGTGACGATGCACCATGAAGAATCATCCTCCTGTTAAAGCTTAACGGATTTTTTGAACCGTCATCTTTAACAGTATACGATAAAGGGAGCTTTTGGTGATTAAAAGTTCAGATTTGCCAGCTTTTTATATCTTTAAGCTCGTTAAACATTGAAATATAGCTTTCGTAACGACTTTGACTTATTATGCCTTTTTCAACGGCATCGATTACGGCACAACCCTTTGTATTAATATGTGTACATCCGTTAAAGCGACAATCAGAGAGAAACGCTTCAAATTCATTGAAGCTATACTGTATATCTGTTGCAAGAAAAACATTCTTTCCGATAAATTCAATGCTTGAAAAACCGGCAGAATCAATTACGAGACCGTCTGCTAGATGAAAAATTTCAGCCTGACGTGTAGTGTGTCGTCCTCTGCCGAGCTTATCGCTGATTTCACCTGTAGCAAGTGAAAGATTATCATCAATTGAATTGAGTAAAGTAGATTTACCGGCACCTGAATTTCCTGTAAGAGCTGTCATGCAATCCTTGAATTCGTTGCGTATTTCAAGGATATTTCGTTTGTCCTTACTTGAAAAAATATAAACCCTGTAGCCTGTCGTTTTATAAATATCATATAACTCTACAGCTTTTTGTTCATCAAGATCGGCTTTTGTTATGACAATAACAGGCTCAATCTTGTTTCTTTCAGCAATGACAGTAAGCTTATCAATTATCAGCGGATTCGGCAACGGAGATGCAACAGAAACAATAATCATAAGCTTATCGATATTTGCCACAGGAGGCCTGATAAGCATATTTTTACGATCGTGTATGCAATCGATGGTGTTTTCCTGAGAATCCCTCACGGTGACAGTAACTCTGTCACCGGCAAGGGGTGTGATTTTTTCTTTTCTGAATTTACCTTTGGCTTTGCATTCAAAAACACCTTCAGATGTTTCAACATAATAAAAGCCGCCGATACCTTTTAAAATTATACCTTCAAGAGTCATATTAAGTTTACCGAGTTAAAACGGAAGTGTAACTTCTACATCCTCGGGAGGAGTTGTAGTGTTATAACCGGGATCCTCTTCCTCATATCCGGGATCCTCATAACCAGGGTCTTCTTCATATCCGGGATAATCTTCGTAGCCGGGATCATCCTCTTCGTAACCATAGTCGGGATCCTCATAATATGTTACTTCTTCGGTAGTTGTTATAACGGTTGTCGGCACAGTTGTCGCTACGGTTGTAGTTGCAGTAGTTGTTGCAGTGGTGGACTCTGTTGTTGATTCGGTGGTTGCGGATGTTGTTGTAACACCAACACCGTTACTTATATAAACAGCAATGCTTGTTCCGGGAAGAACCTTTTCACCAACTTTTTCATGGCCGATAATCGTACCGTATTTAACAGTGCTTGCACGGTACTCACTGTTTGTTGTGTTAAGCTTAAGACCGACTTTTTCAAGCGCTGTCTTTGCTTCACTCACTGTCATACCGATAAGATCAGGAACCACAACAGGCTCAACATCTTCGTTGGTCGCAACATAAATTGTGATGGTTGAACCCTTTGCTACGGTTTCACCAACCTTGGGATCAGTTCTGATTACTGAACCGACGCTTACCTTTTTGTTCTTTTCCTTTACGGGCTCTAAAACTGTGAGACCGAGAGCCTTAAGCTCTGTTTCAACTGCGCTGAAATTTTTACCGATAATGTCAGCAGGAATTTCAACACCGTCAGCTTTACCTGCAATATATACAGTAATTACAGTACCGGGCTCAATCTTCTTTTCTGCTTTAGGTGTCTGTTCAAGAATTGTACCCATCGGCTCCTGGCTTTCAGGTCTGAACTCGGGTTGAATGTTGAAGCTGCCGTAAACAGGATTGTTGATGACATCCTCGTAATAATTGAGACCTTCAAGAAGCGGAGCCTCAATAGCGTTTTTATTACCGGAGCTGAAAACACCGATAAGAATTACTGCAAAAACAATGAGCGCAACAAGAGCACCGCTGAGCATCATAAGTGTTTTCTTTTTTGTCTGAGCATCAATTTCAGATTCATCACTTTCCCTGGCAGTTATTTTATTTTCGGATTGTTTTGCTGCAGGTCTTTGTCTCGGAGCTCGAGGAGCTCGAGGAGCAGGTCTTTCAACAGGAGCAACAGGAATAATTTCCTCAGGCTCTGCAGCCTTTTCACCACCTGTAGAATCGAGCGCATAGTTAAATTTTACATTCGGGTTTTCTTTGTATCTGTTAATATCAAAAAGCATTTCAGAAGCTGACTGATATCTGTCAACAAGATTCTTCTGCATGGCCTTCATAATAATCTGTTCGAGACCTACAGGGATATCAGGATTAAGCTCACGAGGCATAACAGGCTCATTCTGAAGCTGCATAAGAGCAACAGAAACAGCGTTGTCTGACTGGAAAGGAAGGCTGCCTGTAAGCATTTCATAAAGAATTACACCTGCAGCGTAAAGATCAGTTTTAGCATCGGTAACATTACCCTTTGCCTGTTCGGGGCTGATATAATGAACAGAACCGATTGCGCACTCTGTCATTGTTTTTGTTTCACTTCTGCTGAAACGGGCAATACCGAAATCTGTTACCTTGATGCTTCCGTCTTCCTGAAGCATTATGTTCTGAGGCTTAACATCTCGGTGAACAATACCCTTATCATGAGCATGCTGCAAGGCACGGAGAATCTGAGAAATATAATAAATAGCCTCTCTTGTGTCGATTTTTCCCTGCTGCTGAACATATTCCTTAAGAGTAATACCGTCAACATATTCCATGACGATATACTGAAGCTTGTCACCATAGCTGACATCGAAAACCTTTACAATATTCTCATGGGACAAAACAGCGATAGCCTTGGACTCATTTTTGAAGCGTCTTTTAAATTCCTCGTTTGCAATAAATTCATCCTTGAGAATTTTCACTGCAACCGTACGCTGATCCATATTATCAAAGGCTTTGTAAACAACAGCCATTCCGCCAACGCCGATGACTTCCATAATTTCATATCTGCCATCAAGTCTTTTTCCGACATAATTTGAATTTTCCATCTCTGTCTACCTTTACCCTTTCATAAGTACTACGGTAATGTTATCTGCACCACCGTTGTCGTTAGCTGCTTCAATATACTTGTCAGTGAGGATACTGAAGTCATTCTCTTTATATATCTTAAGAAGTTCCTCTTTTTCAATCTGGCCGCTCAAGCCGTCAGAACAAAGAAGCAAAGCATCTCCTTCTTTAAATTCGACGGTATTGAATTCGATTTCAATTTTGTCGTCCACACCGAGTGCTCTTGTGATTATGTTCTTTCTCGGATGGTGCTCAAACTCAACTTCAGTAATCTGCCCTAAATCAAGCATTTCCTGTACAAGTGAGTGATCCTTTGTAATGCGTGAAATTTCATCACCTGTTATATGATAAGCTCGGCTGTCACCGACGTGAGCAATGCAAGCCTCACCGTTTTTTATAATTGCGGCAACAATAGTTGTGCCCATACCCTCAAGCTCTCTGTCACCTGTACCTCGATCGTAAACGATACAGTTAGCTGTTGTGATTGAAGATAAAAGAAGATTTTCGATTGAACCGATCTTCATTGCAGGATTATAGCATTTACGAAGCTTCTGACTAACCATATCTATTGCAGTTGAGCTAGCAATTTTTCCGCCATGAACTCCGCCCATTCCGTCACAAACAACAGCCCATGAAGTTCCGTCATCAAAGGTTCCGAATTTAAAAGCATCTTCATTGGCGATTCTTGTTCTTCCGACGTCTGTATTACCGATAATCTGCATAAAGCACATCTCCTTAAGTGTTGATTTCCTTATTGTTTTCACCTCTGCGAAGCTGACCGCAGGAAGCGTTTATGTCACTTCCGAGGGTTCTTCGGACAGTGACATTTATTCCTCTTGATTCAAGGATTTTTATAAATGAATTTATTCTGCCTGTGTCACTTTTTACATAATCTCGTTCTTTAACTGAATTTACGGGAATCAGATTCACGTGACACAGCATTCCCTTGAGCTTAGATGCCAATTCCTTTGCGCATTCGTCACTGTCATTGACACCGCTTATCATAGCATATTCAAAGGATATTCTGCGTGAAGTTTCTTTAGTATAGTCTCTGCAGGCTTTCAATAATGTGTCCACGTTCCATTTATTATTGACCGGCATGGTTCGTGATCTGATTTCATCATTGGGAGCGTGAAGAGAAATTGAAAGTGTAAGCTGAAGCTTTTTTTCAAGAAGCTTATATATCCCTGTTACAACACCGCAGGTTGACAGAGAAATATTTCGCATACCTATATTTACACCGTTTTCATCTGAAATCATCGATAAAAACTTCATTACATTGTCATAATTATCGAGGGGTTCACCAACACCCATCATTACAATGTGCGAAATTCTGATATCAAGATCTCTCTGAGTCTTATAAACCTGAGAAAGAATTTCGGAAGGTGCAAGATTTCTGACAAATCCTGCTATTCCCGACGCACAGAAGGTGCACCCCATTTTACAACCAACCTGACTTGAAACGCAGATTGTATAACCGTATTTGTATTTCATTACAACGCTTTCAATCAATTCTCCGTCATAAAGCTTAAACAAATACTTAACTGTATTATCATACATCGAAACCAATTTTTTTTCAATAGTACAATTATAAATATCATAGTTTTTTTTCAAATTTTCTCTGAGATTTTTGGAAATGTCAGTCATTTCGTCAAAGCTTTCAGCACCGCGTTTATGTAACCATGAATAAATCTGTTTAGCCTTAAAGCTTTTTTCACCGAGAGCTTCCATTTCCGCTTTTAATTCAGCAAGGCTCAGAGATTTTATATCTTTAGCCATTTTTTAGTCTATCCTTTCAAAACAAGCGATAAAAAAGCCGTCTGTACTGTCTTTGTGCGGCATCAGAGTGATAAAATCATCACAGTAATCATCAAGAGGCTTTACAACTTTGAAGTTATTGTTCTGCTCAATAAATCTTTTGCACACCTTCAGATTCTCACTGTGTGATAAGGTACAAGTAGAATATACCAGCCTGCCGCCTTTTTTAACATATTTAGATCCGTTGGAAAGTATCGCTGACTGAATCTGCGGCAAAGATTTGGTTTCATCAGGATCTTTATATTTTATTTCAGGCTTCTTACCGATTATACCAAAACCGGAACAAGGCACATCACACAAAACAGCATCAGCCTGACCGAGCTTTTCGTTGAAAACAGTTGCGTCTCCTTTTGTCGCTTTCACACATGAAAGTCCAAGTCTCTTTGCACCGTTTTTTATCAGCTCAACACGGTGATCGTGAATATCAAAGCTCAGAACTTCACCTTCGTTATTCATATTCTCGGCTATGGAATAGCTCTTTCCTCCCGGAGCGGCACAAAGATCAAAAATTCTGTCTCCCGGCTTAGCTCTGAGTGCTTTTACGCAAAGCTGACAAGCAGCATCCTGAACGTGAAACAAACCTTTTTTGAAGCTAATAAGACCTTCAACGGATTTACCGCAAAAATCTATTTTGAGACAACCGTCTATGTCAGTTTTTTCAGCTTTAATACCTTCAGTCTCAAGGATTTCCATAAGAGAGCATTCATCTGTGAGGATGCTGTTGATTTTTATGTAATTATTACCGGCACCTAACGAACTGTTTAAGATACCGACAGTGTCCTCTTTTCCGTACTCTTTAATCCATTTATTTATCAGCCATTCAGGACAGGAATATTTAACGGATAAATATTCACTTGAGTTTTCGTTTTCAGGCAATTTAAGCCCGTTTCGATCTATTTTCCTTAAGACAGCATTGATAAATCCCGAAGCAAAGGTTAAACCGTGCTTCTTGGCTATTTTTACACTCTCGTTCACTGCTGCTGATGAGGGCACCTTATCCATAAATAAAATCTGATAAGCACCCATTCTCAGAAGAGTCAAAACCTCAGGCTTAAGCTTATTTATCGGCTTTGCAAGATAAAGAGAAATCTGATAATCAAGAGTAAGCTTTCTTTCAGTTACACCGTAAAACAAACCGGACACAAAAGATCTGTCTCTTGTGTCTGCGTTTGTTTTTGATAACAATGAATCAAGGGTGATATTGGAATACGCACCCTCTTTTTCTATTTTATTCAATGCCGTAAAAGCGATTTCTCTGAAATTTTGCATATTAAATTCCTTATCTTCTTCTGTTTGTGCGTAAAATCAACCTTAAAAGTGACATCATTGAAACGATAAGAGCAGCGATATAAGTCATTGCAGCCGCTGTTAAAACCTTGCGAGCTTTAGGAATTTCATCTTCATAAAGCATATTTGTTTCACTGATTACCTTCAGAGCTCTGGAACTTGCATTAAATTCAACGGGTAAAGTTATAAGCTGAAAAAGAACAACAGCGGCAAAAAGAATAATGCCGATATTTACAATTATCTCCATGCCGAGGAAATAACCTAAAATTGCAATTGTAAATCCCATTGATGAGCCGAAGTTAGCAACAGGTAAAACAGCGTTGCGCATTTTTATGGGTGCATAATTCTGTGCGTGCTGAGCAGCATGACCTGCTTCGTGACAAGCGATTCCTACACTCGCAATTGATGAACCCGAAAAAACTTCAGGTGAAAGTCTGATTACATTGCTGCGCGGATCATAATGATCGGAAAGCTTACCCTGAGTCATCTGAACCTGAACGTTATTAATCCCGTAATGAGAAAGAACTCTCATTGCTGCCTCAGCACCTGTAATTCTTCTTGTGTTGTTAATTTTAGCCATTTTAGCATAAGTGCTTTTAACATTAGCCTGCGCAACCAATGAAAGAATAAGTGCAGGTACAACAAGTATCAGGTAATAATAATCATAAAAAAACATATAGACACATCCTTTAACCGAGTACAGTCCCTTTTTCGATTCCGCAACCGTTAAGGAAAGCCACAGATTCCATACGTTTCTTTCCTTCAAGCTGTACTTCAAGTAATTCTATGCAGTTATTGTCACCGCAACAAACAATAAACTTACCGCGGTTTTCAACAACCTCTCCGGGTATATTTTTTCCCTTTTTGTCGCTTAAAATGCTTTTATGAATCTTTAAAGTTTTTCCATTGAGCTTTGTTGATGCTCCGGGCCACGAATAAAGACCTCTTACCTTATTGTGGACCTCAAATGCGGTAAGATTCCAGTCGATATTGCTCATATCCTTTGACAATAATCCCACTTTACTTGCTTTGGATTCGTCTTGTTTTACAGGGTTAAGCTCACCTTTTTCAATAAGGTCAATTGTTTCCATAAGCACTTTTGCGCCAAGAGGAGCCATAACTTCATACATGTATTCCGTTGTATCATTTTCTCCGATTTCAATTTCACCAACGTGAAGAATGTCACCTGTATCAAGACCTTCATCCATCTGTTGAGCAGTTACGCCGGTAATTTTATCACCGTTGAGCACCGCATAGTGTATAGGAGAAGCGCCTCTGTATTTCGGAAGAATTGAAGCGTGAATATTAACACAACCATACTTGGGGAATTCAAGAAAATCAGCAGGAAGAAGCTTGCCGTAAGCAACTACAACAACGAGGTCAGGTTTGATTTTTTCAAGTATTTCAACACCTATTCCGTTTTTAAGAGAAACAGGCTGAAAAATCTCAAATCCGTGTTTGAGTGCTTCAACCTTAACATCGGGAGGAGTAAGCTCCTGCTTTCTGCCTACAGGCTTATCCGGTTGACAGAAAACACCGACAACCTCATGCTTTGATTCTGCAAGAGCCTTTAAGCAATCAACTGCAAAATCAGGAGTACCCATAAAAGCGATTTTCATAAATTTCACCTACTTTATTTTACGTTTCTTTCTTTAAGCATTTCATCAGCAGTAACATCGCTGATGACTTTATCGGTATAAAGAATACCGTCAAGATGATCAATTTCATGACAGAAGCAACGAGCCTTGAGCCCTGTACCTTCAAAGGTTCTCCAGGCACCGTTACGGTTCTGTGCTTTAACCTTGACATATTCAGGGCGTTCAACCATACCGCTTTCGCCCGGAACAGAAAGACAACCCTCTTCCGCAACCTCGCTGCCTGAATATTCAACTATTTCAGGATTGATAAGCTCAATAAAACCGTCACCTACATCAACTACGACAACACGACGAAGAAAACCTACCTGTACCGCTGCAAGGCCGACACCCTGAGCTTTATACATTGTTTCCTTCATATCATCAAGAAGCTGAAAAAGCTTGTCGTTGAATCGTTCAACAGGTCTGCTTGTTTTTCTTAAAATAGGATCTTCTGATGTAACAACATTTCTTATTGCCATGTTTTTTCCTCCTCAGATAAGACTTTCCGGATTGATATCAGCAGTAAGACTCACACTGCTGTATTTTTTATTTTTTCCGAAATCAACCAAAAGCTCGGAAATCATTTTTCGAAAGCTCTTTGTGTTTTTACATTTTATTATAAGTCTGTATCTGTATTTATTGTTTATTTTTGAGATTCTCGGAGGCATCGGTCCGAGAACTATAATTTTTTCTTTGCTATATTGCTCACTTGTTTTATTTCTGACACAAGCAAGGAAATCCTTTGAAGCATTCAGCGCTTCAATTTCTTTTTGCGATATGAAATTAACTGTACAGATATCACAGAAAGGCGGATAAATCATAGCCTTTCTTATGATTATTTCGGTATTGTAAAAGCCTTCATAATCCTGCTTTTCAGAAAGTCTGATAACATTATTTTCAGGATTAAGTGTCTGTATAACTGCTTTACCTTTGTATTTTCCTCTGCCGGAGCGTCCGACTACCTGAGTCAGCAAATCAAAGGTGCGCTCCTGACTTCTGAAATCATCATTATTAAGCTGTTGATCAGCATTAATAACTCCGACTAGAGTAACATTTTCAAAATTCAACCCTTTTGCAACCATCTGTGTACCGAGCATTATATCATACTTACCTGAGCTGAAGTCTAAAAGTGCTTTTTCGAAAGAATGCTTTGTTGAGGTAGAGTCAGTATCAAGCCTTATAACCCTTGCTTCGGGCAATAATTCTGAAAGCTCCTGCTCTATTCTCTGTGTTCCGTAGCCTGCATATCTTACACTGTCTTTACCGCAATCGGAGCAAACACGGGTAAAGGGTGTAGAATAGCCGCAATAATGGCACATTAATCTGTTATTTGCACTGTGATAGGTAAGAGATATACTGCAAGACGGACAGTTTATAACCGAACCACAGTCATCACAGACCGCAAAAGTATTGAAGCCTCTGCGGTTGATAAGGAGAATAGATTGCTTATTATCCTCCAGATTTTTTTCAAGCAGCTCCAACAAAGCTGAGCTTATGTTGTATTTATTACCGCTTTTCCTTTCGTTTTTCATGTCAACTACAAGAACCTCAGGCAAAACCGCATTTCCATATCTTTCATCAAGCTTTTCAAGAGAATATTTGCCGTTATCAGCGCTGATAAAAGAAGATAATGAAGGGGTTGCGGAAGAAAGGAGAAGAAGAGCATTATGTTTAGCGACTCTGAATTTTGCAACATCTCTTGCGTGATATCTGGGAGAAGATTCGGATTTATAGGTGTGCTCCTGTTCTTCATCGATTACAATAAGTCCGATATTATCAAAAGGCGCAAAAACAGCAGAGCGTGTACCGACAACAATTTCGGCTTTTTTATCACAGACACGTTTATATTCATCGCGCCTTTCGCCGGCGGAAAGACCCGAATGAAAGATTGCTACTTTATCACCGTATCTGCCTTTGAAGATGCTCATCATCTGTGGAGTGAGTGCTATTTCCGGAACCATTACAATGACCTGTCTGCCGTCAGAAATCACTTCATCAATAAGCTTAAGAAAAACTGATGTTTTTCCGCTTCCGGTTATTCCGTAAAGAAGCGATACTCCCCCGCCGTTATTATATTTATCGAGCATATGTCTGAAAGCATTGTATTGTTTATCCGTAAGCGTTATTTCTTTATCGTCGCTTTTAACTTCTGTCAGACTCTGAGGGATGCGATAATATTCCTCGTCAATTATTTCAGCGATACCTTTTTTGCAAAGGTTTGTAACAACAGAAGAAGTGACACCGGTAAAATAGCATATTTCATTAAGATCAGCTTTGCCGATATCCTCAAGCACTTTTATTACGCTTTTTTGCTTTGCGGTTAACTTAGGGAAAGCATTGTCTATTTCTTCCCTTGACATATTAAGATATACTTTCTTATGAGTAGCATTGCCCATTTTTGAAAAAGCATCGTAATTTTTAAAAACAAGCTTTTTGTCAACAAGTTTCTCCATAGCGCCGCAATCAGAAGAAAAACCGAGTGAATCATACAAGGTCTTTTTATCACAAAAGGCTTCACATGAAAGCATAAGCTCGTATAATTCTCTTTCCTGCTCTGAAAGAGACGGTAATTTTTCAGGCGAAACAGCGAAATAATTTATTGTGGTTTTATACGAAAGGCCTGAAGGCATCTGAACTTTTACACCTTCAAAATATGTGCAGAAGGTTCTTTCCTTCAGAAATTTAGCTATTTCGAGCATTTCGGCTGTTATTACAGGCTTATCATCTAAGGTTGAGATAATTCCCTTGTATGCCGAAGAGTCGTCACAACGGCATATATCAAAAACTACACCCTGTCGTTTTACATTTTTTCCTCTGCCGAAAGGTACGAGAACTCTCATTCCCGGAACTACGGAAGCTTTTATATCCGCACTGAAAGTATAACCGTAAAAAATATCAAAATGATATGCAACATTTTCAACTGCAACCATAGCAAGAAATTGTTCCATATCATTTCACATCCTTATAAGTTATATATTTCTGATTTCTTCGGGCTCGCTGATTTCAAGCTTACCGGTAAGAAATTCATCAAGTGCAAAAGTAACAGGCTTTTCTGTACCACACTTTTCGTTGAGCTCGGGGGTTTCAATTACTTCTCTTGCTCTTTTGGCAACAGCTGTAACAAGTGAGTAACGGCTTGTGTTGTCTTTGAGTAATTCTCTTAAATCGGGATTAAGCATTTGTTATTACCTCTCTTATTTTATTTTGCATATTTGTTATTTCAAGCTGATGAGCTCTGATAATTGACATAACATCACTCACAGCATCCTCTAACACATCATTTTCAATTACATAATCATATTCGCAAGCTCTTTCAAGCTCTGTTTCAGCAATCTTAAGTCTGGAGCTGATTGCTTCTTCTGAATCAGTTGCGCGTTTTCTGAGTCTGTTTTCAAGCTCTTTCATTGAAGGTGGTACGATAAATATCTTTTTTGCTTCGGGGAATATCTTTTTTACATTTCCTCCGCCTTCAACCTCAATAATAAGAAAAACAATTTTTCCTTCATTAAGTCTGTCCTTTACAGGCTTAACTGGAGTTCCGTAAAAATTAGAACCGTAGCGTGCATATTCAAGCATATCACCGTTTTCGATGCATTTATTGAATTCATCAGTGGAAACAAAGTAGTAATTTACACCTTCGACTTCACCGGGGCGCATGTCTCTTGTTGTCATTGAAACAGAAAGAACCGCCTGATCACCGAGGTTGTCAAGCACCTTGCTGATTATTGTATCTTTTCCGCAACCTGAAGGTGCAGATATAACAACGAGCATACCCTTATTATTCATCATCACAATCCTCCAAAATTTCCCCTTGCTCACTGTCAAGCCTGTTGGCAACGGTTTCACACTGAAGATAGGTCAGAATAACATGGTCACTGTCCATAATTATCACTGCTCTTGTGCGTCGCCCCTGAGTGGCATCAATAAGGGTTCCTCTTTCTTTACATTCCTGAATGAGTCTTTTTATCGGTGCAGAGTCAGGACTTACAATTGCAACTAATCTCTGTGCATTGATCATATTACCAAAACCGATATTAATAAGTTTCATTATTTTTTCTCCGTTTTATTCAATATTCTGAACCTGTTCTCTGATTTTTTCAACCTCAGATTTAATATCTATAACTCTACGAGCAATTTCAACATCCTGAGCTTTTGAACCGATAGTGTTTGCTTCTCTGTTGAATTCCTGAACGAGGAAGTCCATCTTTCTGCCGATAGCAACCTCACTGTTCATAAATTCGTGCATCTGATCGATATGACTTCTCAGACGTACTGTTTCCTCTGCAACTGCAATCTTATCAGCATAAATAGCAGCTTCGGTAAGGAGTCTTTGTTCATCAACCTGTACATCCGAAAGAACATTCTGCATTCTTTCAAGAAGCTTGTTATTGTATTCAACGACTGTCTGAGGAGACCTTTCTTCAATGAAAGCAACCTTTTCAAGAATAAGATCGCAGCGTGAAAGAACATCATCCTTGAGCTTTTCGCCTTCTCTTTCTCTCATTGCGATAAATGAATCAACAGCAAGAGAAGCTACAGTCTTAACAGCATTCCATATAAGCTCTTCATCTGCGTCACTTTTATGAACTGAAAAAATATCGTGATTTCTTGCAACTGCAGAAACTGTGATATCATTTTCAAGACCATACTGTGCTCCAATTTCATTTAAAGCATCAATGTATCCTTTTGCAAGTGAATGATTTACTTTAACAATGCACTCTTCTGCTTCCTGAGCTTCAATCTGAACGTAACACTCGATTTTGCCTCTTGCAACCTTTGACTGAACAAAATTTTTAAGCTTTTCCTCAAGGAAACCGTAGTTTCTGGGAACTCTGCAGGAAAAATCAAAATATCTGTGATTTACGCTTTTTATTTCAACAGTGGCGGTAATACCGTCAACCGTTTCCTGAGCTCTTCCGAAGCCTGTCATACTTCTGATCATTTATGTGTCCTCCAATCCTTTTACGGACGAATGTTTATATCTGATAAATTATATATTGTTTTGAAGCTTTTGTCAAATATTATCCTTACTTTTACAGCAATTTCCCATAAGAATTGACGGAATATCGTTGTAATAGATGCCGTTTTCTTTATGAAAGTTCATTTTATCAAAAAAAGATGATACATTCTCACAAGAACAGTATCCCATGTAATAATTTTTCAAGGACGCGTAATTAAACGCACTTCTGATAAGGCCTTCAACAAGATAAGGCTTGTCCTCATCAAAAGTGAGATGTGTAAGTGTTGCTTTATGATTTTCAAGCAACAATATGCACTCACCGTTGACATTATCATTTTCGATAGCTTCAAATTTTACTTGTGCAGGTGTTTCTGCATTTATTACAGGCTTAAAATATATCATTTCTTTTTCCTGTCCATACCGGCAGCAATCATAAGCTTTCTGACTTCATCCTCTGTAAGCTCTCGGTATGCACCCTGCTTGAGCATGCCGAGCTTAATTGAGCCGATTGCAGTTCTTTTAAGTCTGGCAACCTCAAGACCAACCTCTTCGCACATCTTTCTGATTTGTCTGTTTCTGCCTTCATAAAGAATGATTTCAAGCACTACTCTGCCCTCTTGCTTTGTGATAACACGCACTTCTGCAGGAGCCGTCATTCTGTCTTCAATGATAACGCCTGTTGTAAGCTTGGTAATCTGTTCTTCAGTGATTGAGGGGCGAACAGTAACGCGATATGTCTTGGGCACATGACGGGTAGGATGGGTCATTGCATTTGCAAATTCACCGTCATTTGTAAAAAGAAGCATGCCCTCTGAGTCTCTGTCGAGTCTGCCCACGGGATAAACTCTTGAAGGCACATCCTTAATAAGCTCAGCAACACACTTTCTGTCCATTTCATCGCTCATTGTGGTGATGAAGCCTCTGGGCTTATGAAGAAGAATGTAAGTGCAATTTTTCTGCTTTACAATTTTCTTGCCGTTTACAGTGACAGTATCTCTCTTAGGATTAATCTTATCGCCGATAGAAGCTTTGTTTCCGTTAACTTTTACCTTGCCTTGCTCAATGAGCTCTTCACTCTTTCTTCTTGATGCAACACCGCATTCTGCAAGGTATTTCTGAAGCCTGACTTTTCCGTCTGTCATAATAATGTCCTTTCTGTTATAGAAGTTGGCATATAAAATCAACCAGGCGCTGCCAAAATCCCGGTTTATAATCAGCGGCTTTGCTTGTTATTTCAGCTTCTTCTGTTGAAACAATCGGCAAACTAGCAACTTCAAATCCGTCACAGTAAACCGAAACCCAACCTAAGAAATCATTTTTCTTAACAGGAGCATAAACACTTCCGCTGATATAGATCTCACTTTTTAGCTCTTTATCTTTTTTTACTGAATATTTTATATTCGAGAAATCAGCACTGATTTTTATTGTGAACTTATCAGAGCCAATAACCTTTACCGTTTCAGGCAACTCGAAATCAAGCTCTCTGCACTCGTAAAGTGAATAGCCGTAATCATAAAGCTCTTCGTGATCATTCCAATCATCCGGAGCATTAAGCGTCACGGCAACAAGATTCTTACCGTTTCTTTCACAGGCCGTTACAAGGCAACGACCACTTTTTTTGGTGAAACCGGTTTTAATGCCATAAACGCCCTCACAATAATTGAGAAGTCTGTTATGATTGGAAAAATTACGAATGACCCCCGATTCGATAAAGTGTGCTTTATAAATCTTTGTTGAACAAATCTCTCTGAATTTTTCGTTTTTTACGGCATAGGCACCGAGAAGCGCCATATCATAAGCGGTCGTGCAATGATTTTCGGCATCAAGGCCGGAGGAAGTAACAAAGTTAGTATTATTCATACCGATTTCCTTTGCTTTCCTGTTCATCATTACACTAAACTTCTCTTCGCTACCTGCAAGAAAGCAAGCAGTAAGAGCAGCTGCATCATTTCCCGATTCAAGGAGCATTCCGTAACAAAGTGTCTCGAGAGTTATTTTCTCTCCTTTAGCAAAGCCTATAGCTGTTCCTTCGATATTAAGCTTATCTTTCACTGTTACAACGCTGTCGAGTTTCTCCGACTCAACCGCCAGTAAGGTTGTCATTATCTTTGTTGTGCTAGCCATTGAACGAATATCATTTGCATTCTTTTCATATAGAATTCCAAGGTTATCCGCATCGATAAGTACACAAGAGGATGCACTTATTTCGCAATCTTTTATTGCATAAGAGCTAAAGGAAAACACTGCAATTAATGCAAATATTATTACTGTTTTTCTGATTATAATTAACAAAGCAACCACCTGCCAATAAATTATATGCAGGCGGTTGTGTTTTAATTATTAAATTATGCTTCAGCCTCGGGAGTTGCTGCAGGCTCTGCCTTTGTCTTATTGATAAGACCTGTAACCTTGTCAAACATTTCAGGAACAAGATTAACAACTCTTTCAGCAGCGTTATCGTAAGCTGTAATATGCTTAAGAGTAACTTCTCCGCCACTGATAACAAGGAAAGCAACAGGTGTGATTGTTACACCGGCTCCACCGCCGCCACCGAAAAGCTCCTTTGAACCCTTTGAAGGGAAATCTGCGCCGCCTGAAGCAAAGCCGTAGGTTACCTTTGAAACAGGGATAATTGTTGTGCCGCCTTCAGCGTAAATTGCTTCACCGATGATTGTGCTTGTGTCAACAAGATCACGGATTTTTTCAATTGTTGAAGAGAGGATTGCTCCTGCTGATTTTTCTGCCATTTTATTTTCATCCTTTCATTGTGTTTACTTAGGTTGTTTATTTACTGTATCTGCAGACTCTTCGGAAGCAGTCTTCTTTTTGCCGCCTTTTATAAAGGTGATAACAACTCCGAATATAAGTCTTACTACCATTGCGATTGATGCATTGATGATTTTTCTGATACAAAGGTGAAGGTCACAATAAAATTCACCTTCAGTCTTGTTTGCCAGAAAATCCGGTTCGACATTCACGTCATATTTTTTTACTACATTGTTTGAACAGATGAAACCCATTATCGGATAAACCTTCTGACAGGTCTGACCGTATTTGATTGCCGTTGCAGCGGAATCGCCTGTTCCTACGCATATGTAAAAATCAACTTCATCAAAAACAACGCTTTTGAAAAGCTTGCCGCCGTAAATTTTAAGAATATGGGCGAGATTGGAAAGAACAGTCATCATACCGTCATAGCCGTTTGCTTTAACCATTTCAACAATAGGATTAGGCTTCTTTTCCTTTTGAGGCTTCGGCTTCTCAGGCTCTTGGGTTTCCGGCTTAGGCTCCTTGGGCTTTTTTTCTTTTTTCGGCTTTTGCTTTGCCGGTAAAATATTCAGCTTTATAAAAAGATAGCGGATACTGACGCGAATCTTATCGTCGTAACCGATTATAATGTGAACCGGAACTGAAAGAATTATGATAAAGAATGCAATCATTCCCAATAACATATATAAAAACGTCATTCTTTCACTCCTTTCACAATGTCTCTGTATATTTTACTCTAAATTTTTATTTTCGTCAACTGTTAATTGTAAATCATCATCAGTTTTTTCACTTTTATTTTCATTCTCATCATTTTTCTGCGGTAAGGCAGGAAGGTCATCCAGAGAGGACAATGAAAAACAGCGAAGAAAATCTGAGGTAGTACCGTAAACAAGAGGTCTGCCTGGAAGCTCAAGTCTGCCTCTTTCTTCAATGAGTGATTTTTGACACAGATTAGCAATAACACCTGAACAGTCAACACCTCTTACCTGTTCAACAAAAGCCTTGGTAACCGGCTGATTGTATGCAATAATAGCAAGGACCTCAAATGCAGCCTGTGATAAGGGTGCATTCTTCTTCACTTCAATTACAGCACGTATGCTGTCAGCGTGCTTCTTTTTAGTGCAGATCTGATACTTATTATCAAGCTTCAAAAGACAAATTCCGCTTTCTTGTGCTTCGTATTTTTCGCCTAGCATATTAAGAGCATTTTGAAGTATTGTTTCATCCTCCTGAAGCCCTTGAGCAAGTCGTTCGATTTCAATCGGTTCACCTGTTGCAAAAAGAACAGCTTCAAGACAGGAAAGAAGCTCTTTATCAACCATTTTCTTCACCACCGTATTCAAATATCATTTCTTCTTCATTTAAAAATTCGCCGGTCTGTACAACATCGGGATTTTCACTGTCATCCCCCACCTGAATCTTGTTCGCTTTAATAAGCTCAAGCATTGCAAGGAAGGTTGCAACCATCTCGGAACGGGATTTCGCATCGGTAAAAAACTCTTTAAAGCTATGTTTTCTCCCCTTTTTCAGGCGCGAAAAAATGCCGCCTATTCTGGATCCGACAGACACTATTTTCTTAGTAACAATTGCAGTAAAAGCCTCAAAGGGCGGAGGAAGCTTTCTCTTACCCCTACCGACGGCTGAAAGATAAAATCTGAGAAGCTCGTCGCTTTCATGTAATCTTTCATACTTAGAGCTTTTTTCAAGTTCCATTGTATCACGGTAAAAATAATTGAAGCCGTCCGTCTGTTCTGCAATTTTACCGGCCATTATCTTACAGTCACGATATTCTATCAGTTCACCTGTAAGCTCTCTTTTAAGCTCCTGAGCCTCCTCGTGAACAGGGAGCAAGGAAACAGACTTAATGTAAACAAGCCTTGCCGCCATTTCCAGGAATTCGCTGGCAATTTCCATGTCAGCCTCTTCCATAAGACGGACATATTCAATATATTGCTCTACAAGCTGAAAAATAGGAATATCGTTTATATTCAATTTATGTTTGTTTATAAGATGTAAAAGCAAATCCATAGGACCTTCAAACACATCAAGCTTATACTGTATTTTTTCCATAATCAACCAATACCGAAAATCAAACTTAGTATATTATAAATTCCTTTGAGTATTAAACCCGAAATAAGAGACAAGGGAGTATCAAGTGCACCTGTAAGGATAAGAGCAAATACACCGATGACAATATATCTCTCGTACTGCATAATTTTATAATAATACTTATCAGGAAGAATTATACTCATAATTCTTGAACCGTCAAGAGGCGGAATAGGAAGAAGGTTAAATACAGCAAGAGAAACATTGCATTGTGTAGCAATTACAAAAATATCTGCAAGATTTGAAGCAAAACCTACAGGATAACCATTTGTTGTTTTAATAACAATAAAGTAAGCTGTTGCAAAAACAAAAGCCATGAGTACATTTGACAAAGGCCCTGCAAAAGCAATAAGCGCCATATTACGCTTGCGCTTTTCAAAACGAAAGTTGCGGATATTTACAGGAACAGCCTTTGCGTATCCGAAGCCTGCAAAAAGCATAAGCAATGAACCTAACGGATCAACATGTGCCAACGGATTAAGTGTAAGCCTGCCCATATTTTTAGCTGTAGGATCACCAAGCTTTGTTGCCACATAGGCGTGAGCAAACTCATGAACGGGTAAGAGGAAGATTATAAACAATAATCTTACACCGACATTTATAATAAGATCAAATGATAATCCGTTTCTTAAAAGATCAAATATCATATGAAGCCTTCCTTCCTTTAACTATTCTGTCATGCTTATTATAATCTTTAATCACACGACTGTCAAAACCGATTTTTGTGAACATAGCCTTGACGTCTTCGCCCTGCTCATCACCGATTTCAAAAAACATTTCACCGTCAGCTTTAAGGCTGCCTGACCATTTTTCGGTTATATATCTGTAAAACATAAGTCCGTCTTTTCCGCCGTCGAGAGCCATTGAAGGTTCAAATGTAACCTCCTTTTGTAAAAGAGGAACCTCATCGCTTCTGATATAAGGCGGGTTGCTCACAATTATATCGGCGGCAGGTAAATCCTTGAAACTGTCAAAATCAAGAACATCACCTTTAATTATCCTGTATGAACCTTCCTGACAAAGATCGGAGGCGTTTTTCTCAAGATAAGAAAGAGCATCAACACTTTTCTCTATAAGATACAGCTCTGAAACAGGATGCTCACACTTAAGGGTAAGACCTATACATCCGCTGCCTGAGCATAAATCATAAATTACAGGATTTTTTTTGTCTTTCAGCACCTTTAAAATTTTCAGGCAAAGAAGCTCCGTTTCAGGTCTTGGTATGAGTACACCTTCACCAACCTTAAAGGTTCTTCCCATAAAATCCCATGAGCCGATGATATACTGAAGCGGTTCTCCGCTGACTCTGCGTTGCACAGCTCTTTCTATGCGTCTTAAATCATCCTGTGAAGCTTCATTGTCACACTTCAGAAAATAATCTGTCGATGTCATTTCAAGAAGCTCGCAAATAAGAAATCTTGCTTCACTTTCAGGATAATCTATTTTATTTTCTCTGAATGTATCAAGAGTTTTGTTATATAATTCACATACCTTCATCAGACAGTCTCATCCTCTGATTTTTCGCCAAGAGCTGCATTGAACGCCTCAATCGCAACTTCAATCATAGCATCGTCAGGCTCTTTTGTTGTAAGCCTCTGCATCCATAATCCGGGAGCTGCAAGAATTTTTACAATAACATTATCGTGCTTGCCGGCGTATTTTATAAACTCATAGCTCAATCCGGCAACAAGAGGTAAAATCATAAGCTTGATAACCATCCAAAGCACAGTGTTATCATGGACGCCTTTAAATGTAACAGAGATTGCGGATGAAATAATTACGCTGATAATTATTATAACAAAAATAAAGCTTGTTCCGCATCTCGGATGGAAGCGTGACTGCTTTCTTACATTTTCAACCGTAAGCTCCAGATCGCTCTCATAGCAAAAAATGGTCTTATGCTCAGCACCGTGATACATAAATGTCCGCTTTATATCCTTCATAAGAGAGACAAGGGCAATATAGGCAACGAAAATGCACATTCTGATGATGCCTTCAAAAAGAGCCTTGAGGTTTTCGATAGCACCACCGGTAAGCTCATTGATAAACTTAACCGAAACTGTAGGCAGATAGAAGAACAAAAGGAATGCAAGTCCCATTCCGAGCACAGATGCAACGGCAGTCAGAACGCCCATAACTTTTTTGTTAAGATGCTCATTGAGCCATTTGTCAAGCTTCGATGAATTTTCATCACTTTCTTCTATGTCCTCAAGACCTGACTTCTCCGCTGACATCATAAGGCATTTATAGCCAAAAGTCATTGATTCAACATAATTTACAATACCTCTGATAATAGGCCAGCCCAAAAATTTAATTTTGTCTCTGAGATGCTTTACGGGAACCTTTTCCGTGTCAATTGTCCCGTCCGGAGTTCTCACGGAAACTGCAGCACCAGCAGGTCCCATCATCATTATACCTTCAATTAGAGCCTGTCCGCCCACTGAAGCCTTTTGATTTTTAATTTCGTTATTTGACATATTTATACCTCCACTGCGTAAACAGGCAACGTAACCTGAGCAACTGTACCCTCGCCTGCAACACTGCTTATATTCAAAACACCGCCATGATTTATAACAATATCATCTGCAACAGCAAGACCTATGCCTGTACCACGGACAGTGTTATCTGCTTTATAGAACTTTTCTTTTACATGAGGAAGGTCCGCTTCGGAAATACCTTTTCCGTTATCCTCAATACATACTGTAATATATTTCTGATCCCTGTCAAAGGAAATTTCAATAATTCCGCCTTCGAAGGTGTATTTTAAAGCATTATCAATCAGATTGATGATGACCTGCTTTATTTTCGATTCATCAGCATCAATAACGTAATTGCTGTTGTTCTTCGGCCTTATGTAAAGCTCTTTGCCTTCGGCCTCCGCTCTTTTTTTATAACCGAAATAAACATCATATACAAGCTCGTAAAAATCAAAGGTGTTATATATGATTTTCATATTTCCGTTCTGCATGCGCGAAAAATCAAGAAGCTCTTCAACCATATCAGACAATCTTGAAGTTTCGTTGATTATTATATCAAGACCTTTATTTACTATTTCAGGATCATTTTTCACATTTTTTAATGTTTCACCCCAGCCCTTGATTGCGGTCAAGGGAGTGCGTATTTCGTGAGAAACAGTTGATATAAATTCATTTTTCATCTGTTCAATCTGATTAAGCTGACTGGCCATTTCGTTAATCGAATCTGACAGCTCGCCTATTTCATCATCAGTATCCGTTTCAATACGAACATTGAAATCACCTTTTGCGATTTCTTTTGTAATCTGATTGATTTTTTCAACAGGCCGTACTATAGATGAAACGAAATATCGACCAAGGACGGAAATGAGAAAAATAATAAGACTGAAGGATACAACTACAAGAAGCGTTATCATAAAAAACTGTTCATAAGCTTCATCCAGAGAAACAAGATAACGTAAAGCACCGTAATTTTCTCCGTTATTGTCTCTTAAAATATAAGTCAGAGCGAGAACGTTTTCTCCTGTTCCCGTTTTACTGCGGCTTATTCCTGTTTGATTATAGCTGATAAGCGCATCAGAATAATCCTGAAAGCCGCTTGTCGAGCTTGCTCCGAAAGCATTTGAGGAAGCAACGATTTTTCCGTTTTTGTCAAGCACCCATAATTCGATTTTATCTTTATATGCAAAGCTTTCAACAAAATCATTTGCTCCCAAAGCGAAAAAGTCATCATCACCTGTATTGTAATAGCTGAAATAATGATCAACCGACGGAGAAATTCGAGCTCTTATAGTCATTTCTGCAGCAGAGATATAACGAGTGTAAACCGAATAAAGAATAACAGAGGCAAGACCGACAAGTATGACAACGGTGAAAGTCAGAATACTCTTAATCCATCTGCTTTTAATGGACCTGGTTCTTTTCGGACTCATTATATCCCCTCCTTGCAATTTATTCAACCCATCGGTAACCCTGACCCCATACGGTTATAAGATGTTCAGGGTTAGATGGATCATCCTCCAGTTTTAGTCGAAGTCTTCTGATGTTTACATCAACAACCTTATCGTCACCGTAATAGGGATTACCCCAAACCTTCAACAGAATTGAATTACGGTCAATTGACTCATTCGGTTTATTGAAGAAACACTCAAGAATCTGAAACTCAATCTGAGTAAGCTCAATAGGATTCTTTCTTTTAAGGATGTTGTGCTTTTTAAGATCGAGCTCATACTCACCTAAAGTAATAACATCCTTAGGTACACTTTTAAGAAGCTGTCTTCCGTATTCAACACGTCTGTAAAGCGTATCAATTCTCGCAAGAAGCTCCGTTGTGGAAAAGGGCTTTGTGATATAATCATCTGCTCCCATTGTAAGACCGTTGATTTTATCCTCTTCCTGTGCTTTTGCAGAAAGAAATATTATTCCTGCATCCGGAGAACACTCTCGGATTTTTCTGCATACCTCAAAGCCGTCACATCCCGGCATCATTATATCAAGAAGGACAATATCGATAATATCACAGTTGTTTTCAAACACATCAATAGCCTGTATACCGTCAGAAGCCTCAAGGGTTCTGTAGCCGGCTATTTTAAGATTAACAGTTATAAAATCTCTTATCGAGCTTTCGTCTTCAACAATTAGAACCGTTCTCATTTCACATCACCTTTCAGGTTGATAACATTGATTTTATAGTTTCCTTTGTGATACCGCAATCTTTACCGGACTGAAAAATCTTATAGTAATAATCGAATCCGTTGTCAGTTGCAATCAGACGGTACCCGTCAAACTCATAGATATCATAATTCTGTTCTGAAGTAGCGAGGATTGAAAAAAGCTTCTCTGCTGACTCTTTATATACAGCTTCGTTATTCTTTTCGTGTTCTTTTTTCTTTTCATCTTTCTTTTTCGGCTTTTTACCTTCGCCGGCTTCTTCATAGTAAATGTTATAAAAAGTCATTAATCCAGTCGAAAGATTATTTTTCAAAGTGAAATTTTCAAACAGATCTGCAGGAATTTTCATACTGTATCCATATTCTGAATTGAAAATTTCATATTGAACTTTATTCAAGCCGTAACCGTCATGTTGCATCCAGATAATATAGTTCTGCTCTTTAATTTCATCAGAATTATCAGTATGCACCTCACTGAAGGGTATATAAGCTTCAACAGGGATCTCAATTGCAGAGTCACCGTTAATATCACAAGAATATATATTTTTATTTCTCGTTGCAACGGTAGTGATTGAAGGAAAATCGCTGTTTCCGATTCGGGCAAGACAATTATCAAACTCATTCCAATATAAAATATCCGTGGTGATGCCTGTATCGGTTTTATATCCGTCAACATAAACACGCAGGTGTTCTGACGAATAGTCATAGCAAACAGAGCCTATCGAAGAAATTGCAGGATCAAGAGTTAACTCACTTAAAGCAATTGCCTCTTCAGCAGAAAAGTCAAAGAAGGTTCCTTTTATTTCGGAGCTTCCGTTGCTTGTTGTTTTATCAAAAATTAAAATATCTGTTTTTCCGTCGCTGTTTACGTCACACACAAGAAACTCACTGTAATTTCTTGAAAAAATGCTTTCGATTTTGTTTTCACCGTTTTTTTCGGAAAGCTTATAAATATTCAAGGTATTAAGCAGGTCGTTTTCAAAATTACGCCAACAAACAATCAAATCATTGACAGTATCATTATCAATATCAGCAAAATTTATCTGATAAATATCGTTGTAGGTGCTTTCAATATCAGCAATTGATTCCCAATTACCGTTAACTTTATCAAGTATATTGATTCTGATAACATCAATTGCATCTGTTTTTGAGTAAAAAACTATAACCTCATCGCTTGAATCCGAATCAATATCTTTACGTATAAAGGAGGATCTGTATTCACCTGCCAGAGGAGATTTGAGAAGATAACCGCTTTCAACGCTTTTTTCAAAGGCTGTCTGAATTTCTGAATTTTCACCTTCTATTTTAGGCGGTCTGATAAGACTGTCAACAGGCTCGTAGGTTATTTTGGTCAGCACAAAGCCAAGCAGACAGATAAATCCCAGCAATAGCATTGCAGTTAAATTCTTTTTCATAAAATCCTCCTTCCTGTTTTACTTCTTGTTTTTTATCTGAGATAAGCTTCTAAAGATGAAACATCAAGCTTATCCATATTTTTTATAAACTCATAAAATTCTTCAGCTATCAGTCTGACTCCGCCTTCAACATCACTTTCGATATTAAGAGGCATAATAGGATCGTGTACACTCAGTCGTAACAAAAGCCAACCCTTCATTTTAGCGGAATCAAAATAAATTCTGATACCTTCTCGGTTGTCGTCAGCTATTCTCATATCTTTATTTTTTGAAGCATACAATTCAAGCTCTTCAATCACTTTATTGCCGTAAGCTTTGAAATCATCTTCATTGATTTTGAATCTGAGCTCTTTTTCTTCGGCAGGATCCTTAAGCTCACAGATGAGTGAATCAAGCTTTTTTCCTTCTTTTCCCATCTGTGCCATTTTAATGATAATTTTTGTAATAAGATAAGCTCCGTCATCGAGATAGTAATTATCTCTGAAAGCAGCATGACCGGAAGTTTCAATGGCAAGAGGACAATTTATTCCTTCAGCTTCAAGTCGGAGCTGTTCATTAATTACATTTCGGTAACCTCTCTTAAATCTGTAATGTACACCCCTGAGAGTGTTGTTTATGAAATCAGTAAGACCTGTTGAGGTTACGCTGTCAGTTACAACAGTACCGCCATCGTTATTTTCAAGAGCGATAAGAGCGGCAAGCGCAACAAGTCTGTTGCGGTTGATTTCTTTTCCGTTTTCATCAACACAGCCGGCTCTGTCAACATCAGTATCAAAGATTATGCCTAAATCTGCATTGTTCCTGACGGTTGCATCACAGATTGATTTCATTGCTTCCTTGTTTTCGGGATTCGGAGTGTGATTTGGAAACATTCCGTCCTTTTCAAGAAATTGACTTCCTGTGATATCAGCGCCAAGAGGAGCAAGAACATCTGTAGCGTAGAATCCGCCTACACCGTTACCTGCATCAACAATTATTCTGTAACCCTTGAGAGGTTTATCATAATCATCAGCATTGACTCCTTCGCAAATCATTTTACGAAGCCTTTTTGCGTACATGGACATAAAATCAACGGATTCAATTCTTGCTGATTTTCCTTTGTTATCGAAAGGCTCAACGGCATATTCTATGATTTTTTCAATATCACTACCGTTAAGTCCGCCTTCCTTTGTAAAGAATTTGAGTCCGTTTTTGTTAAACGGATGATGACTTGCCGTAATCTGTACAGATGCAACACAACCTAAGTCCACAGTAGTCATGAACATAGCAGGAGTCGAAGCATAGGAGCAGTCAATAATTTCAAAATCAAATTCCGAAAGAGCAGCAATAACCTGCTTCTTAATTCTCTCAGCTGAAATTCTTGAATCATGTCCGACTGCAATTTTTCCGTTTTTTATTCCGCAATCAGCTTCAAGCCAACGACAAAAGCCTGCTGTAAGCTCAAATACAGCCTTGTCTGTTAGCTCAATTGCTTCTCCCGGTACACCTTCTGCAGCTGTACCTCGGATATCAGAACCGCTTTTCAATGATTTATAAGGATTGATGTTCACTTTATTCCACTCCTTGTGCAACAATTTTATCCGTAATTTCCGCAAGGAATCTGTACATCGGAGCAAAAGCTCTCAAAGCATAGGTTAATTCCTCTTTAATTGTTCCGTCAATTAATTTTTCCATTTCAGGGCTTGAATAAATAAAGTAAAAATATTTGCAGTTGTAAAATTTTCTCAGCTCGCTGTCAACTCTTTCAAATCCGGGCTTGTCCTTTTTGAAGCATTCAATATCAAGAGTAGCACCGGTAGGAGAAAGAATTCGCAAGGCTTCCTTGAACTGTTGCTGATGTTCAACGAGATACTCTCTGAAGTATTCGAGAAAAAGGGAATCTGTTCGGAATGTTCCTACGCCGTAATTGTAGCATTCAGGGTAAAACTCAAACCACATACAGGGCTGTCTTTCCCACAAATGCTTGTCCCTCATAAACATACACCAGACATTTGCTCGGTACAGATCTTTATTCTTTGAAAATCTTGTATCACGTCGTATTCTGGAGACCATCTTTGTAGGAATCAGATTCATCTTATCATCGATGGCAAAAAGCTCATCTGCAAGATCGGAGCAAAGCTGTCTCATAGGAACGATAGCACCTTGCTTGATTTCCTCCTTTACAGATTCATAAAAATTTTTACTGTCATTGAATTTATTGATTTCAAGCAGTGTGAAAATGTTTCTGTCGAAGCCTTTAAACTCACTCATTGTCTCCACTCTCCTGAAGAAGCTTCATAACTTCCTTCGCAGCAAACATTACAGCCACCTTGCCGCTATGAAAATTAAGTCCGCCCTGAAGCCAGACAGCAAAAGGCTCTCTTAAAGGAGCATCAGCTGAAAGCTCAATAGAGGAACCGAGAGTGAAAGCACCCGCAGCCATAATAACCTTACTGTCATATCCGGGCATTTCCCAGGGCTCGGGAGTAACGAAGGAATCTACAGGAGCACCCTTTTGAAGTCCTTGACAAAAAGCTATGAGATATTCGGGCTTTCTCATTTTTACAGCCTGAATAATATCATGACGTAT
Organism: Acutalibacteraceae bacterium; assembly: GCA_045612205.1. GTDB lineage: Bacteria > Bacillota > Clostridia > Oscillospirales > Acutalibacteraceae > UBA6857. The sequence goes on from JAZKYQ010000036.1 coordinate 64,099, forward strand.
CTCTCCTGATTCGGGAGTTGTATCAAATCCGAGAATGTTAAAAAGAGCACAGGTAAAAGCAGCCGTTTTAAGCGCTTCACCAACGACATGAGGGCCGTTGAAAATTCCCATAAACAGCTCTCTTGAGTGACCGACAGTTGCACCTACTTCCCTTCCGAGGCCGGGAGTTGTAAGTCGGTAAGCGCATTTTTCAACAAGCTCATAACTGCCTGCGATATAACCTCCGGTTTTTGCAATACCGCCACCGGGATTTTTTATAAGTGAGCCTGCCATAAGATCAGCACCAACAGAAGTGGGTTCAATTTTTTCGGTCCATTCGCCGTAACAGTTGTCAACCATAACAATTGCATTACTTACACGCTTGGTAATTTCAACAACCTTCTTGATTTCATCAACGGAAATTGTAGGTCTGAGACTATAGCCTCTTGAACGCTGAATGTAAACCATTTTCACTTCCGACTCTTTAAGACGAGCTTCTATTTTTTCATAATCAAGTCTTCCCTTTTCATCAAGATCAACCTGATCATATATGACGCCGTAATCCTTAAGTGAACCCATGTTTTCTTCTTCATTTTTATTGCTGATGCCAATAACGGGAAGAATAGTGTCATAAGGCTTACCTGAAACGGAAAGCATAGTATCTCCGGGACGAAGAACACCGAAAAGAGCAACGGCAAGAGTATGTGTGCCGCAGGTAAAATTATGTCTTACCATTGCGTCCTCTGCATCAACAGCCTGTGCAAAAACTCGGTCTATTAATTCACGACCTCTGTCATTGTAGCCGTAGCCTGTACTTTCGGCAAAAGCTGTTTCAGACACACCGTTATCAATAAATGCCTTGAGCATCTTCTGCTGATTATATTCTGTTACTTCATCAATATATTCAAATTCCCCTTTTGCTTTCAAAAGGGCATCATCTGCAAGTTTTTTCAATTTATCATCAAAATTAAACATCTTTATTCCTTTCGATAAATGCAATTTTTTCTTTAAACGTAAATCCTATATGCTCATAGAAGCCTTCAGCGCTTTTGTTAAGTGCAATAACAAAGGGCCTTTTACCATCTTCTATTAAGCTTTGCGCTATGGAAAGAACAGTTGCTTTTCCTAATCCCTTCTTGCGAAGATTACTGTCACAAGCCACTGCACTTATTATGGCTTTTTTATCTGTTTCAGCGGAAGTAATTGCAATAGAGCTGAGTATTCCATCCGAATGTGTGCAAACACCTCTGGCAAGTCCTCTTCTTTCTCTGAAGGTATAATCGGAAAGAAAAGCAAGGTAGGAATCTCTGTCAGCTTTAAATGAGCCGGGAATTTCACGGCTTACAAGTGAATAAGCATTACTAAAATCATCCTCAGAAAGCTTGTCTGCACTGTAGGCACCGCTTGAGCCTATATATTCGTAACCCTTCTTGGTGTCATATTCATTAAATCCGAGCTTCTCACAAAGCCAAGACGGGCACATTACTGTTTTCCAGTAAAACATCTCAAGAAATACCTTCAGCTGTTCAAAATCAGCATCACAGGAAGCTGTGACGGTTATATCATCAAAAAATCTGACAACAACAGCACAGATTTCATTTTCATTTTTCATACACCAGATCTCAAGAAAATCCCTGTCAAAACCGTAAGCTTTAATTTGACAAAGAGCTTTTATTCCGCATATATCATTATCACAAAATTGCTCTATAATTTTAAAATCATCAAATACAGCTCTTTTAAGCATCGGCATACTCCTCGTAAAGTGCCGTTGCAAGGATGTAACAGTCAGACATATCCTCAGTATCAGCAACACAAGTGCCTGAATGAATGTATCTGCAGGGAAGAGAAACAGCTATTGTGTTAACCCCTTCACAGCTTTTATGAATAGTTCCGGCATCATTTCCACCGGCAACTGTAGTTTTGGGCTGAATTTTAATGTTATTTTTCTTTGCAAGCTCAAAAGCACCTTTAAAAAGCTCAGGATTATATACAGTGCTTCTGTCCATAAAGGATACAACAGCACCCTTACCCTGGACGCAAACTCTGTCCTCATCGTCAACAAAGGCAATATCAGATGCTGTAGTTGCCTCAAGGACTATTGCATAATCAGGCCTTATTGAGAACACCGCGGGGCCTGCACCTCTACAACCAACCTCTTCCTGAACAAGAAACGCAAAATGCGCATCATATTCAAGCTCACTATCAATCATTTTAAGCATAACTGCACAACCGAAACGATCATCTATAGCTTTAGCCTTAACTTTATTTTTACCAAACTGAACATAATCAGACTTAAAATATACACCGTCTCCTATGTTGACATATTTTTCTGCTTCCTCTTTATCAGATGCACCGATATCAATGTAAAGCGAGGTTAATTCTTTGCAGGTAGAGCCTTCTTCACCTTCTGTCAGGTGCATTGCTTTTTGTCCGATGATACCGCTGATTTTGTTTTCGCCGACAGTTACAGCTCGGCCGCATACAACTTTACTGTCCACTCCGCCAACAGAGGTGAAACGAAGAAAGCCGTTATTACAAATATAGGTTACAATAAATCCGACCTCATCCATATGAGCAGAAATCATAACTTTATTTTTTGGCGTTTTTCTTCCTTTTTTTAAGCAAAGAAGATTACCCATAGGATCAACAGTATAGCTTACCTTATCCTTTACTTCATTGATGATGTAATCCCTTACAGCCTTTTCCCGTCCTGAAATTCCGTCAAGAAGACATAAATTTTTAAGATGTTCAAGCATAAGCTTCTGCCTCCTTTTTAAGAAGAATTTCAGCAATAAGTTTTCCTGTGTATTCAATATCCTTAAGGTTGATAACTTCGTTTGCAGTATGCATGTATCTCAAAGGAATTGAAAGAAGAGCTGTTTTAACTCCGCTTCCTGTAATTGTAATGCTGTCCGCATTTGTACCTGTTGTACGGCCCATAACATCATGCTGATAAGGTATAGCTTTTTCTTTTGCAATATTTATAACTTCATTGGTAAAATCATTGTCGAGAACGGGAGCAATGCCTACAGACGGACCTTTGCCGAGATTAATTGTCTGACTTTTATCTGTATAAGGATCATTGCCAAAACCAACATCAACAACAACAGCGTAATCAGGCATAAGAGAAAATGCACCTGCTTTAGCACCGCTGCCACCTGTCTCCTCCTGAGAGGAAAGCATGACAGAAATTTTAAGATTTTCTGTTTTTCCTTTTATAATCTCAAGAGCATAAAGTATTGCCGCAACAGAGCATCTGTCATCAAAAGCACCTGACGAAATGTTATCCCCGAGAAGCTCCTGCTGGCAATTGCGAAGAGTTATTCTGTCACCGATGCTGACTATCTTTTCGGCATCAGCCTTATTGCAGCCTATATCTACAGCCATACGCCTGATGTCAAGCTTCTTACTGTCATCGCTTTTAGAAAGATGCGGCGGTACTGAACATATGACTCCGAAAAGCTCCTCTTTTCCGTGAACGGTTACCTCCGCTCCGGTAAGAACTCGGATATCGGTTCCGCCTATTCTGTCAACAAGTAAAAAGCCTTTATCATCTATACCTCTTACAATAAGACCAATCTGATCAAGATGAGCATCAAGAAGAATGTGAGTTTTGCCTTCACCGCAAGTTCCGATTACATTACCGAGTCTGTCAATCTTTACCTGCATATATTCATTAAGATACGTTGAAATCACACGAGCAGCTTCACCTTCCGATCCCGGTGTACCGTGAGGTGCTGCGAGTTCAAAGCACAGTTTTTTCAAGTCCATAACTATACCTCCGAAAACGAAGAATTGTATTCTGTTTATTATATCTCAGATCAATAAAAAAATCAATATAAATCAGCCTTATTCCCCTTATTTGCCGATTTATTTTTTTCTTTGATAACAGCTGAATATCCGTCGCCCAAAACGAATAATCCGCACATAAGCATCAGAAAAGCACAAAGTATAGCAGACGAGCTAAGCCTTGTTTGACTCGGAAGATGACCCAGGGATAAAGCATCCGTTTCGACAGGAAACACCTGCAAGGCTAAAAAACAAAATACGCAATTTAAAGCTGCGCACAGAATTCTCGAGCATAAAAAATGACTGTAGCGCATTTTCAGCTTAGTTAAAGACGGCATAATCTGCAAATGAATACAAAAGCCGCAAAATCCCACAACAGCACATAAAACAAGAAGTGAATAGCAGTTTTTGGATATTATGACTCCGTTTGTTACTTCAATTATCATTTTAATGAAATCTGATGAAGATTTTTTAAAAGGCATAACATCAACCAAAGACGATATACATGAGAACATTATCACCCAAACAGACACGTTTACCGTGTTAACAACACAGGTATTCATCGAGGAAATCACGGTTTCGGAAACAGTTCTCTTCTGTTTTGCTGTAATCCGCTTTTCACAATAATCTTCACCGTCTTCATAAAATCTTGATAAAACCCCAATAATAAATGATGTTATCACCGAAACGCAAAAAACAATAACGCCCGTTCTTTCAGAACCGTACAAATGAGAACCGATCATTGAATATGTAAAAGCCAGTCCGGGATTAACGCAGAACAACAGCATTCGTCTTCCTTGAATCAATGTTATCATTCCTTTTTCAAAGGCATCTTTTACTAAAAAAGCACCTACAGGATAACCTCCGACAAGAGAAACCAGAATAATAGGCAAAGAAATTCCCGGTAAACCAAACAGAAAATTTGAAACAGCTGAAAGCTTATCGAAAAAATTATCTGATATTTTTAAATTCAACATCAGCGTCGAAAAAAACATAAACGGAAACATTGACGGTAAAAGAGTATCCATACAGATTCTTATACCGGCCACAACACCTTTCGACGCAATTGACGGGTAACGCAAAAGTAACATTATGATTACCGATACAAGCATAACAAAAGGCAGATAAACAAAACAAAAATAAGAATTCTGTTTTATATAAGCTTTAGCAATAGCAACATTTTTCATAAATCATCACCTTAAGAATATTTATTTTGACTAATGAACAAATATTAGTATTTTACTCAACACAAAAACATAAAATATCAAAAGAGGTGTGAGAAAATGAGCAAAAATTATCTTAAATTTAAAAATAATTTACCTACCTTACCTAATTCGCATCTTGAGCCTATGATAGAGCTTATTTCAAATCGTGAAGCAACAATAGAAGGCATTGACGGTATTGTTGAATACACCGATAACTTAATAAGCATAAATTGCAGATGCTATATTTTTAATTTACAAGGTTTTAATCTTTCCATCCGCTCAAATTCAAAAGATAGTATAACTGTATCAGGTTGCATAACCGACATTAAATTCGCATCAAAATGAGGTTGTTATGAGTTTTATGCTTTTATTCAGATATTTTAAGAGCTTTGCAGTCATAAAGGTTTATGACGGATTCACGGAAAGATTTGTAAACCTTTGTTCAAGAGAAAGAATTCAGCTTTGGGATGTAACATACGAAGCTAAGTGCATCAAAGCAAAAGTTTACTGCAAGGATTTCAAAAAGCTAAAAGCTATCAGAAAAAAATCGGGCACAAAAATCAAGGTTCTTGAAAAGCACGGACTTACCTATCTGTACAGAAAACACAAAGAACGAAGATTTCTAATTTCAGGACTGGTTGTCTCTGTTCTTATAATGCTTTTATTGAACATGTTTATCTGGAATATCGAGGTTATCGGCTCTGAAACGTTAAGCAAAAGTCAGATTCTTGAGGTTACAGAAAAGCTCGGTTTGAAAACAGGCACATTTGCTCCTTTTTTTGATTGCAATCAAGCCGGAAGAGAGGCTGTAAATAATTTTGACGGAAGGATTTCATGGTTAGCGATAAATACTAAAGGAAGCAAAGCAACCGTCGAGGTGCGTGATTTTGAAAAGAAAGAAGAAATATCAGTTGATAAAATGCCGTGTAATTATATAGCCGACTTTGACGGTTTAATTGTAGATGCATATACCTTTTCCGGTGTGCAAAAGGCTGTTTCGGGATCAAGCGTAAAAAGAGGCAACCTTCTTATTAGCGGAGTATCAGAAAATGAAGACGGAAGCATTAGTTATCTTCATTCTGACGGAATATTTACCGCCGTTCATAATCGCAATTCAGAAAAGAGCTTCACTATCAAAAAACAGGTAAAAATCCCTGATGAAATCAATATTTATTACTCGATATATTTTTTCGGAATAAGTATTCCCCTTGATTTAAAGTCAGCATCTTATAACGGTGAAAAGCTTTCATATACCTGTCAACCGAACTTCAGCGGAAATGCTCTGCCTGTAGGTATCAAAAAAAACGTAGTTTATAAATTTAAACAAGCAGAAACAGACCATAAAGCATTGAATATTGTTGATGCATTTTCAACACAGGAGTATTCACAATTAAAAAACAGCAGAATCATTACTTTCGACTACGAAATAAACTCTACCCGAAAAAATTATTCTGTCACTGCAAATTACAAATGCATTGATTTTATTGGTGAAAAATCGGAAATTGTAAAAGAAAATTGAAAATATGTCATTATTTTTTTCAAAAAAGTATTCACTTTTTTGAAAATATGTGCTAAAATTTAATAGATTATCAGAAAAGATATGTATAAATTGACAAAACGAGGTGCTATTCTTTGACAGAAGAAATATTCAGTATCGACCGAATGGAGCATGCAATCAGTCTTTTCGGTTCTTTTGATGAAAATATTAAATTATTAGAAAAAGAGTTTGAAGTATCTTTTATCACCCGAGGAAGCGAAATAAAAATTAAAGGCAACGAAGAAAACGTTGACAAAGCAAAAAGAGCTATCAATAATCTTCTACTGCTTATAAATAAAGGTGAAAGCCTTAACGAGCAAAACATCAGATATGTCATTTCTCTTGTAAGAGACGGAAACGACGATAAGCTCGCAAGCATCGGTTCAGACTGTGTGTGCATAAGTGCTAAAGGTAAACCGATAAAAGCAAAAACCTTGGGGCAAAAAAAATACATCGAAGCAATAAAGAATAACACTATTGTTTTCGGCATAGGACCTGCAGGTACAGGCAAAACCTATCTCGCTGTTGCACTTGCCGTAAGTGCTTTCAGAGATAAACAGGTCAACAGAATCATACTTACCCGACCTGCAGTTGAAGCAGGTGAAAAATTGGGCTTTCTCCCGGGCGACCTCCAGCAGAAGGTCGATCCTTATCTTCGTCCTTTATATGATGCCCTGTTTGATATGCTCGGACCTGAAAACTTTCAGAAATATCAGGAAAGAGGAAACATTGAGGTCGCACCTTTGGCTTACATGAGAGGACGCACCCTTGACGATAGCTTTATTATCCTCGACGAAGCTCAGAATACTACTCCCGAACAGATGAAAATGTTTCTTACAAGACTCGGCTTCGGTTCAAAAATCGTTGTAACCGGTGATATTACGCAGATTGACTTACCCGACGGTAAGCGCTCAGGTCTTGTTGAAGTAATCAAAATTCTTAAAAATGTTGACGATATAGAAACAATTAAATTCACACAAAAGGATGTCGTGAGACACCGACTTGTGCAGGATATTATCAAGGCATATGAGAAATATGAGGAGGTTAAAAAGAAAAAATGAAGGACAAAATAAAGGTTATTATAACCAATGATCAGACTGCAATCAAAATCCCCACAGGCGTACGAATGCTTATCAGACGCTGCTGTAACGCTGTGCTTGTAACTGAAGGCTTCAAGGGTTCTGTTGAAATAAGCGTGACTATCGTTGACGATGAAGCCATCCATGAGCTCAACCTTAAACACAGAGGCATTGACAGACCTACAGATGTACTCTCATTTCCTTTAGGTGCCGATGGCGTTTACGACATTAACCAGGATACTGGTGCTTTCCTTCTCGGAGATATCGTCATCTCAATTGAGCATGCAATAAAACAAGCTGAGCTTTACGGTCATTCCTTTGATCGTGAAATTGCTTTCCTTACCGTTCATTCAATGCTTCACCTTCTCGGTTATGATCATGAGCCCGGCGGAATGGAGCTTGTAAGAATGAGAGAAAAAGAAGAAGCTGTTCTTACTCAGCTCGGTCTTGTAAGAAGCGGAAGCTATTACACAATGGAGGAATAATTTTTTAATGGACAACTATAAAAAATTATTCAGAAGCTTCCTTTACGCATTCAAGGGTATTGCACGTACAATAAAAGCAGAACGCAATCTGAGAATACATATCACCTGTCTGACTTATATGTTCAGCATCTTGTGTTTTACCGATTGGTTTGTGCTTTCAAGAGCAGATTTTGCAATCCTCGTTGTAACCTCCGGTACGGTTATTGCTGCTGAAATTGTAAATACGGCAATTGAAAACGCAGTAAATCTGGCAACTGACGGATACAACAGATATGCAGAGATTTCTAAGGATGCAGCTGCAGGGGCTGTTCTTGTCTGTGCAATATTTGCAGTTATAACAGGAATTGTACTTCTGTATCAACCCGAAGCGTTCAAAGCAATGTATCTTTACTTCAGCGAAAACATTCTCATGGCCGTAATCTTGCTTTTAAGCATTATACCCGCCACTTTGTTTATATTTTTCGGCTTTGGCCCGATTAAAAGGAAATAACTATGCAAGAAATATTTTCACGCACTGAAAGGCTGATCGGCAATCAGGCACTCGATAAATTGAATAAGTCGCATGTTGCTGTTTTCGGTGTAGGCGGAGTCGGCGGATATGTTGTTGAAGCCTTGGCAAGAGGCGGTATCGGCGAAATAACACTTATTGACAATGATACAGTGAAAGAAAGCAATACAAACCGTCAGATTATAGCGTTAAGCTCTACAATCGGACAGCTTAAAACCACTGCTTTTAAAAGCAGACTGACTGACATTAATGCTCAGATAAAGGTCAATGAGTTAAATCTCTTTGTTTTACCTGAAAATATCGATGAAATTGATTTTTCATCTTTCAGCTATGTTGTTGACGCTATTGATACTGTATCGGGAAAGCTTGCCATTATCGAAAAGTGCCACGAAAAAAATATCCCTGTAATTTCTTCTATGGGAACAGGAAATAAGCTTGACCCTACGATGTTCGAAATAACCGACATCAATAAAACAAGCGTATGTCCCCTGGCCCGTGTTATGCGATACGAATTAAAAAAGCGTAATATCAAAAAATTGAAAGTTCTTTATTCTAAAGAAACTCCTGTAAAAAACACGAAAGAGAGAGTTCCTTCAAGTATTTCTTTCGTACCTCCCGTTGCAGGTATGATAATCGCAGGCGAAGTTATTAAAGATATAATTAAATAAAAATAACAGGTATTTCAGTTTTTTCACTGAAAATGCCTGTTATCTTTTTATTAAGTTTTCATATACTTATGACTTTGCTCTACTGCCATTTCGTCACATCTTTCGTTTTCCGGGTGGCCTGCGTGACCTCTTATCCAATTAAATTTCACATCGTGCTTTTCAACAAGCATCAAAAGCTCATCCCACAGCTCAGGATTCAACGCCGGCTTCTTATCCTTTTTACGCCAGTTGTTAGCCTTCCAGGATTTCGCCCATCCGAGAGTTATACCGTTTGACACATACTGTGAATCGGTTACAACAGTTACGCTGCAGGGCTCCTTAAGAGCTTTAAGCCCTTCAATCACAGCAGTAAGCTCCATTCGGTTGTTTGTAGTTTCTGCAGCACCGCCCGAAAGCTCCTTGCGTCTGCCCTGATAGTCGAGGATTGTCCCCCATCCGCCTGCACCGGGATTTCCGGAACAAGCTCCGTCTGTATATATAGTTACTTCTTTCATAATACTTACCTCACTTAATGTTAGTATATTCTAACATAAAATATCACCTTAAGCAAGAAAAAAGAAAGATTTTTTATCAGTTATAAATTATTGTTGAAATTACAGTTGTTTTGTGATAGAATTAAAATATATTGACAGACAGGTGAAGTAAAATGAAACAGAAAATAATAGACAAGAAAAATTATCCTAAAAAATGTGCAAATTGTTTTTACGGACGTACTCCTCTCGAAAAGACATCTGTTCTTTGCGAAAAAAAAGGTGTTGTTGATCCGGAAAGCCATTGCAGACACTATAAATACGACCCGTTAAAAAGAATTCCGGCAAAGCCAGTGCTTAACACAGACTTCAAACCGGAGGATTTTGAGCTTTAATTTGCAGGGATTTTCCCTGCTTTTTTTATTTATAATTGCATTTTAAGGGTTTTCTGTATATAAGGCTTTTAAAAGCTTCCTTATCAAACGGCAACAACGGATAAAGATAGGTGTAGCCATTAACCGTTTTTGTTGTTGCAATAATAACAAAAATGATTATTGCTCCTGCTAAAAGTCCCCACACCTTAAAAAAGGCACACAATATCAATATAAATGTACGCGATATTTTTATCGCATATCCTAATTCATAGCTTGGCTGAGTGAAATTCGCAATAGCAACAAAAGCCATAAAAAGCACAACCTCTGAAACAAACCACCCTGATTTTACAGCGAATTCTCCCAAGACCAAAGCACCTACAACACTGAAAGAATTACTCAGTGCATTCGGGGTATTTAATGAAGCAAGGCGCAAGGTATCTATTACAAACTCAACAATAAGAAGTTGAACAATAATAGGAACAGAGTTTGGCTCTTCAATAAGCATAAATTTAAAATGTCCCGGCAGACTTTCGTGGTAAAGGGTATACAGATACCACACAGGAACAAGAAAAAGCGTGAGAAAAAACACCGTACCTCTTATAAGTCGCAGAAAAGATCCTATAAACGGTGAAAAATAAAAATCATTTATATCCTGAACAAAATCAAATATGCCTGTCGGCAAAATAATAGCCGTAGGAGATCCGTCGGTTAGTATTATTATATTACCGTCATAAATACACGCTGCAGCAGCATCAGGTCTTTCGGTATATCTGAATTTCGGAAAAGGATTGAAGGGTTGTCCCGGAACAAGACATTCTTTGAGGCTTTCGTGGCTCATTGACAGACTCTCTACATCAATTGAATTAAGCTTATCTACGACTGTTTTAAGAAGCTTTTTATCAACCTTATCTTCAAGATAGGATATTACTATATCTGTTTTTGAACTGTTACCTACCTGAAAGCTTTTCATTGTAAGGTTAGGATTTCTTATTTTCCGTCTTATCAGTGCTGTATTGTAAATAATCGTTTCAACAAAGCCTTCGTGAGAACCTCGGAGAACCTTATCGGATTCAGGCTCCTGAACACCACGGGCAGGATAAGTACGACTGTCAATTATAATCGCACAAGAGTAGCCTTCAACTATCATTCCGACTGCACCTGTAAGAATCAGCGTGACAAAATTTTCAATTTTATCTTCAGTGTCCGCTTCAATATAAGTGATATAATTATCAACCAACAATTGAGCGGTCTCAGCAGTTTTCATTTCTTTTTCTGTAAGCTTTGTAAGATATTCAAGCATTTTTTCAAGCATTACATCCTTTACAAAACCGTCAATGCAAAACAATGTCGCTTTTTTGCCGCCGACAAGTATACGTTTAACGATAACATCAAAATTCTCCCCTGTTCTGAGAACCTTATTGATTTTATGCAGATTTTCAGAATAACTATCGCAAAAAGTTTCCATAAAAAAATCACCGGTTATATTATTTGCATAAACCGGTGATTTATTATTTTATCCGAGAAATTCTGTGACAGCAATACTTAAACAGCAAACCCTGTGAGCGCCTGCTTCTTCAAGAGCTTTCACACATTGACCTAATGTTGAGCCTGTGGTTTTTACATCGTCACATACAAGGATTGTTTTGCCTTTTACAGACACATCTTTCTTAAGCCTTATCGAGCCTTTTAAATTCTCAATTCTTTCCTTGCCTCCAAGCTCACGTTGAGAGGCTGTATTTTTTGTTTTAACAAGTAAATCTTCCACAGGCAAGAAAAATTTTTCAGCGAGAACTTCAGCCAAAAGCTGACTTTGATTATAACCTCTTTTTAAATATGATTCTTTGGTCATAGGCACAAAGGTGACAAAATCAAAATCAACATCACAATAAACGATTGCGCAACGTTCAGCCATAGCTTCACCGAGTTTCACCGCCATTTTTTTACAATTATTAAATTTAAAATTCAATATATCTGCACGGATTTTACCGCTATAGTAATATACAGCAGCTATATCGGGAAGATAAACAGAGTTTTCAGCACCGCAAGTACAATTATCGGAATTTTGTCCGCAATGCCTGCAGTAATCTTTACTTATTTTTTTACTCTCATCCCGAGAGCAAAAGCAATAATCCTCCATAAGAGGTATAATTTCGTCACAAACAGGACAATGCTCAGGATAAACACACCTAATAAGCTTATTTGAAATTTTATGTATCCTATCTTTAAACAAAAAAATCACTCGTTTCATTCAAGAATTTCGTGAAATTCAGGAAAAACCTCCAGGCTTCTGTTTAATATGCCGTGCATCAACGCAATTGCAATACCATAGTTAACAATCGGAACTGAAGCCTTTTGGCAGATTTCTATTCTGCTTTTCATTTCTTTTTCGTTAAGCATACAGCCGCCGCAATGAACAACTAAACTGTATTTATCTAAATTCTCTGAAAATTCACCGCCACTTGAAAATTCAAAGCTTATGTCCTTGTTTGTAAAATTCCTTATCCACTCGGGAAGTTTTACCGTTCCGATGTCGTTGCATTGTCTGTGATGAGTGCATCCTTCCGAAATCAGAACCCTATCACCGTCACGTAATTTTTTTAGCATACAGGCACCTTTAACCAGCTCAGAAAGATCCCCCTTGTATCTTGCAAACACAATTGAAAAGGATGTAAGCTTCACATCTGAAGGCAAAATTCTGTTTACATATCCGAACACCTGCGAGTCGGTTATAACAAGATCGGGCTTTTTATTGAAAGATAGCAGAACTTGCTCAAGTTCGGTTTCCTTACAAACAACAGCCGTGCAGCTATTGTCAAGAATATTTCTTAAGGTAATCTGCTGCGGGAGTATAAGGCGTCCTTTCGGAGCCGCTTCATCTATCGGTGTTACAAGAACAACAAGATCTCCGGCTTTAACAATGTCGTCAATAATCGGTTTGCTTTTTGTTAAAGTCTTTCCGACTTTTATAATTTTGCGTTTTAATTCATCAATGTTTTTATTCAAATAAGCGCTTACAATAATTTCATCAGTCTTAATATCAGGCATATTGTCAATAGCATCAGATTTGTTATAAGCGACAATATAAGGGATTTTTTTCTCATTGAACATCTCAGCAAGCTCAATATCCTCAGCCGTAATTCCGATTGTTGCATCTATAACAAGCACTGCAATATCCGTCTGCCGCAAAATTTCCATTGTTTTCTTTATGCGCAGCTGACCAAGCTCGCCTACATCATCATAGCCCGGAGTATCAATGATTACAACAGGACCGAGAGGTAAAAGCTCCATAGCTTTTCGTACCGGGTCCGTTGTCGTCCCTTTTATATCGGAAACGACAGAGATTTCCTGAGAGGTTACTGCATTAATCAGACTTGATTTGCCGGCATTGCGTTTACCGAAAAAAGAAATGTGAATTCTTTCTGCAGAGGCAGTAGAATTTATACTCATTTTAATCACCTCAGAAACGTAAATCTCTTCTGTTTGAATTTTTGATATCACTGATGTTATCTTCTGCTATTTTTCTTACCTTCTCTTTCGGGATGCGATCAAGCTCTTTTTCAATCATATCATACCCTATTTTTTTAGTCGTCTCAGATGCATAGTCAACAAGATATTCAGTTAGAGTCATCAGAGCATTCGGATGACAGCAATTAAGAATCTGTCCGTTTTTACACAAAGACATAAATCTGTCGCCTGTTCGGCCTTCTCTGTAGCAAGCGGTACAGAATGAAGGAATGTGGCCGTTTTCCATAAGCCATGCTACGACCTCATCAAGAGTTCTCTGATCGGAAACATCAAACTGTTCTGTGTCGTGAGGTCTTTCCTCCTGCGTGTATCCGCCGACAGAGGTTCTAGATCCGCCGCTGACCTGAGATACACCGAGCCTAAGAAGCTTAGTTCTCACCTCTTCAGTTTCTCTTGTTGAAATAATCATACCCGTATAAGGTACTGCAAGTCGGATACAAGCGGTAATTTTAGCAAATATTTCATCAGAAATTGAATTATCAAAAGCATCAGGGTCAATATCGTCCGCCTTTTTAATTCTCGGTACGCTTATTGTATGCGGACCGACACCGTGGACCGCCTCGAGATGTTCAGCGTGCATAATAAGTCCTGCAAATTCATATTTGTAAAGCTCAAGACCGAAAAGAACACCGAGTCCTACATCATCTATTCCGCCCTCCATAGCCCTGTCCATAGCTTCTGTATGATAAGCATAATCATGCTTAGGGCCGGTGGGATGAAGCTTCAGATAACTGTCCTTATGATAGGTTTCCTGGAAAAGAATATATGTACCGATCCCGGCCTCTTTAAGCTTACGGTAATTTTCGACAGTGGTAGCAGCGATATTTACATTTACTCTTCTGATGTCACCGTTTTTGTGATGAACGCTGTAAATCGTTTTAATACAATCGAGAATATACTCTATAGGATTGTTTACAGGATCCTCACCGGCTTCAATTGCAAGGCGCTTGTGACCCATATCCTGAAGTGCTATTACCTCAGCTTTTACCTCTTGCTGAGTAAGCTTTTTTCTTGCAATGTTTTTATTTTTCAAATGATACGGACAATATACACAGCCGTTCACACAATAATTTGAAAGATACAAGGGTGCAAAAATGACTATTCTGTTTCCGTAAAAAGCAAGCTTGATTTCTTCGGCAATTTCATAAATTTTTTCGATTTTTTCAGGAATATCACAAGCAAGCAGAACCGACGCCTCACGGTGAGTAAGACCCGTGCATACTGTACCGTTTTCGGTTTTCTTTGGTCTCGCTTTTTCGAGAATGCTGTCTATAAGCTCAACATTATTTTTGTTTTTCTCTGCAAATTCAAGAGTTTCGAGAATTTCCTCGTGATTTATAAACTCTTCAGCTTTCAATGATTCAGGGTTATATATAGCCATTGTATTATTCCTTTCCTATTTATAAATTATATCTCCTCGGTCAACAACAACCTCGTAACCGATGGATTTCATTCTTTCTTTAAGCTCGTCAAGCTTTTCGGAAGATTCTGCACCTGTGGTAAGCTTGTTATCGTAAAGAGAATATTTGTCGCGAACATTAACCGGTGAAAGATTCGGCATTACAACATTAGCCGAAGCAAGGACACCTTGTTCCCTTCCGTTCTTGCCGATTGTACCGAGAGCCGTCGTAGAAGGCAAAAGAACCTCGGGGTAAATGATTCTAACGATAGCAAGAAGAAAGCAAGTAAGCTCAACCGAGCCTGAACTTTTTTGAGCAAAAGGAGTATCTTTATGAGGTATGAACGGGCCGATACCGCACATATCAGGTTTGAATTCTTCGATAAACTTTAAATCCTTTGCAATAGTCTTTTCACTCTGATAAGGCGAACCTACCATCATTCCACAACCTACCTGATAGCCTATTTCCTTTAACTCATTAAGACAATTTATTCTACTTTCAAGGCTTAAGCTCTCAGGATGGAGCCTCGAATAGTGTTCCTTGTCAGCTGTTTCATGCCTTAAAAGATATCGGTCTGTGCCTGCAGCAAAAAGCTTTTCAAATGACTCCTTGCTTCTTTCTCCCAAAGAAAGTGTAACTGCACAATCGGGATAATATGTTTTTATTTCTTCGATAATACCGACAATAAAATCATCAGTCAAAAAAGCATCTTCACCTGCTTGTAATACAAAGGTGCGGAAACCAAGCTCATATCCGTTTTTACAGCATGAAAGAATTTCATCCTTTGATAATCTGTAACGAACACAATTCTTATTGCTTCTGCGTATTCCGCAATAATAGCAATCGTTTTTGCAATAGTTGCTTATTTCAATAAGCCCTCTGATAAATATTTTATTCCCGTAAATTGAATGACGCAAACGTAAAGCTTCGCTTCTGAGAAGCTCAAAAGCCTGATTGTCCCGTTCCTTTATAAGCTCTTCATATTCTTCCACCTTCAAAGAACGCTCAGATAAAAGCTTATCTATGATTATCTTTATTCTATCAGTCATTGCTGATCACACCTGAAAAAGCAGTTTTGACGCTTATGCCGTCAAGCTTACCGATTTTACCTGATAAAGTTGAAATAACATTTTGCGGAGCATCAATTGCAATGCTTATAATATTTATATTTCTTTGCCTGTAGGGAATCCCCATTCTGCCTATTATGTATTCACCGTAAGAATGAAGGATATGATTAAGCTGCTCAACTGTTTCTCCTTTTTCGACAATTATACTCATAACAGCAACACGCGTTTCCATAAATTTACCTCCAAACAAAAATTGCCGCAACCTTATAAAAAGGCGCGGCAACAGAATTTTATAAAAGCTATTATATTAAACTGTTGCCTTATCCTCAGAAGGAAAATCCGTCTTCATGTCAGGTCAACTCAATTATATATTAATTCATACAATAAATCAATAGCGCAGTTGAATTAATCTTCGGTTATACTTATAAATCCGCCAATATCCCTGAGATTATCTTCATCGGTACAACAAAAACGACAACCGTGAGTTTCTATAAACGATGCAATTTCTGCATAATTACTGTGATTTCGGATATCCCCGAAGAACACTATCTCTTCTTTTGAAATTTTACCCGAGGCACCGCCTATAAAGCCATATTCATGTCCGTTAAGTGTAATGTCACCTTTTGAGATCAGCAGGCTTTCTATGCCGTAATTCTGAATTTTACGGTGTATTGATTCATCATCGGTTATTACTGAATTTTCATCAACAACGAGCATAGAGCACTTGCAATAGCCCTGATTAACATTAATCATATTCTTACCATCAAGTAATCCTTTAACTGCAGGATCGGCACACTTGAGCTTACCAACCAACAAATCATTAATTAACGTGAAATTCAAACCAACATCTGAAGGATATTCTCCGACAATTGCATTTTCAGTCAAATACACAGTCATACCTGATTTAATAAGTTCCTCATACAGAACAGTCTGATTTTTATCAATGACAATTTCATCTTTTCCGATATGCAAAGCTGCCATATCAGCGTGCAAAGATACCGAGTCTTCTATATTTTTGTTAGGCGACGAAGTGATAACACGAATGTTGCGTCTTTGAAAAAAATCAATGATTTTTCTGTCTTTTGTTCCGCAAATTATACTTTCAACCTTACCTTCGGGCAGATTAGGATATTTTATAAAATGACTCATAAAATTATTGCTTCAAATGCCTCTCTGATATTTTTAACACCGACAATTTCTATTTCATTACGGACCGAAGCAGAAAGATTTTTGTAATTACTCTTTGGTATTATACATTTGTTGAAGCCGAGTCGTGATGCCTCTTTGATTCTCTGCTCACAATGGGAAACACCTCGTATTTCACCTGCGAGTCCGATTTCCCCGAAGGCAAGTACATCGTCTCTTAAAGCATAATCCTTCAAAGAAGAAACAAGAGCCATTGCAATTGTAAGATCTAGTGCAGGTTCATCAAGCTTCATACCGCCGACAATGTTGATATAAGCATCCATATTTGAAAAATAATATCCGCCGCGCTTTTCAAGCACTGCAATAAGCATCGCAAAACGGTTATAATCAAAGCCGTTTGAGATTCTGCGAGGATTACCGAAGCCGGTAGAGGTTACAAGGCCCTGTATTTCGGCAAGAAGAGGTCTTGTACCTTCCATAACGCAAGCCACACAGCTGCCCGGAGTGTTCTTAGGCCTTCCCGAAATCAGCATTTCAGAGGGATTTTCAACCTCACATAACCCCCTTTCCATCATTTCAAATACACCTATTTCATTTGTTGAACCAAAACGATTTTTAACCGCACGAAGAATTCTGAAGGAAAGGTTTCTTTCGCCTTCAAAATACAATACAGCATCCACAATATGCTCAAGCACTTTAGGTCCAGCAATATTGCCGTCCTTATTTACATGACCAACCATGATAATAGGAATCGAAAGGCTTTTAGCTGTGCGCATAAACAAATTCGAGCATTCTCTGACCTGTGTCACGCATCCGGGTGAAGAATTAAGCTCTGTAAAATTCATTGTCTGTATTGAGTCGATTATAACAATATCGGGAGTAACAGAATTTATATGCTCGCTAATGGCCTGAGCGTCTGTTTCGCAAAGAATGAAAAGATTTTCTGTAGTTACCTTTAATCTGTCAGCTCTGAGCTTTATCTGACTGTATGACTCTTCACCGGAAACATAAAGAATCCTGAGCTTTTTACCAAGCTCTGAGCATATCTGTAAAAGCAAGGTTGATTTACCGATACCGGGATCACCGCTGAGAAGTACAAGTGAGCCCTTTACAATACCTCCGCCAAGAACTCTGTCAAGCTCCTTCATACCTGTTTTATAACGCAATTCATTGTCTGGCATAATATCCTTAAGAGAATATGATGTCATACTTTTAAGAGTCTTCGCCCCTTGCTTCAAAGAAGAAGCAGACTGAACAGTTTTAACTGTTTCTTCAAGAGTGGCCCATTCGTTACACTCAGGGCACTTTCCGAGCCACTTGGGAGTTTCGTAACCGCAAGCGGAACAGATATATACACTTTTTGTTTTACTTGCCATAATTATCCGCTTCCTTTTATATTGAGATAATTTTTCAGTCCCATTGCAATTGCATGGGCCATTTTCTGCTGATAAGCATCATTATTAAGGTTTTCGGCTTCGGTTGTATTTGAAAGAAATCCGCATTCAACCATTACAGCTGTACCCACAGCATTATGAATAAGATAAACATCAGATGTGCAGGATTTTATTTGTCGCGTGTTGTCTTGCTGAATTGAATTTACAATACTTTTTTGTATACTGTCTGCCAACATTCTGCTTTCCTCATGCTCAGGTCTGTAAAAAACCTGGGCTCCGCTATACTTGCTTTGAGAAAAATAATTCTGATGTATACTCAAGAATATACAATTAGGATACTTCTTCATAAGTGCAAGTCTGTTATGTATGTCAGAAGATTTTTTTGATCTCATAGTTGAACAATTATCATCATATATCAGCGTATCGCTATCCCGCACCATAACAGTTTCAAAGCCGTCTGATTTAAGAACTTTGTTTAATTTTTGTGATATCTGCAAATTGATATCCTTTTCAAGAATACCGTCTGAAGACTGGGTTCCTCCGTCCTCGCCACCGTGACCGGCATCAATTATAATAACAGGCTTTGACGATATTGAGGCATCTGACAAAACTGTTATGCTTGCAGTATAACCGAAAGTTATAATAAGCGCTGCTGCTATAACTAAAAAGCAATACATCAGTATCTTTAATTTTACAACTAAATATAAACCCTTTTTCATAACATCACCGTTAAATAATATTAGAAAAAGGGTAAATATATAACTTTATTCAAATCCTTCAAAGGTGATGTTATTTCTTTTCATAACATCCTCATTTGAAAGAACGGCACCTGCTGAGGGAAGATTTTTAGCCTTATATCTGGAAGGCTTCACAAACTCACCTTCAACATAATCTCTCACGATAGAGAGCTTCTGATTTTTCTTGATGGTGATACATCCGACACCCTGTGTGTCCTTCATTGATTTCGGAGAAATAACAGAAGTGTCAACAAGAAGGCATCTTCCGCCTGTTGTCTCAAGAACAATCTGTTTATCTTCCTCAATATAAACAAGAGAAACAAGAGGTGATTTATCACTGTAGGCTTTTATCAGCTTCTTACGGTTTGTCTTTGTTGCATAAGAAGAAAGATTAACCTTTGCAGTTTTACCGTTTTCAAAGAAGAACATCATATAACCCTTGTACTCTTTGGTTACAACCATAAAGATGGCATTTTCGCCCTCTTCCATATCAAGTTTAGCAGGAATATATTCACCGAGAACACTTGCCTTTGAATCAGCAAAATCGGAAACTCTTGCTTTATAAACCTGACACTTATCTGTGAAGAAGAGAAGATCATTGTTGTTAGATGATTCAAAGCTCTGGATAATCTCATCGTTATCCTTAAGCTTATGATCACCGCCCATTCTCAGTGAAAGCGGTGTAATCTTTTTAAAGTAACCATCCTTTGTGAAGAAGAGATTAACTGCATAATCGGGAATTTCCTCCTCAGCTGACATCTCTTCAATCTCGCTTGCATAAAGAAGATCGCTCTTTCTGTCCTTGCCGTACTTCTTGATTACATCGTTAAGCTCACCGATAATAATCTTTCTGATTTTTGCCTTTGAAGAAAGAATATCCTCCATATCAGCAATTGACTTTTCGAGATTTTCAATATCCTTCAGACGCTTGAGAATGTACTCACGGTTAAGGTGACGAAGCTTAATCTCAGCAACATATTCAGCCTGAATTTCATCAATTCCGAAGCCAATCATAAGATTTGGAACAACATCACTTTCTTCTTCGGTTTTGCGGATAATAGTAATAGCCTTATCGATATCAAGAAGAATCTTTTCAAGGCCTTTAAGAAGATGTAGTCTGTTCTTTGCCTTTTCAAGATCGAAGCTGACTCTTCTGTAAACGCATTTACCTCTGAATCGGATCCATTCAATAAGAAGATCCTTTACACCGTAAACTCTGGGATAACCGTCAACAAGAACATTAAAGTTACAGGAGAAGCTGTCTTCAAGCGGTGTCTGCTTATAAAGCTTCTGCATAAGCTTGTCAGCATCCGTACCACGCTTAAGGTCAATTGTAATCTTAAGACCGTTCTTGTCTGTTTCGTCACGGATATCAGTAATTTCCTTGACTGAACCTGCCTTGACACGTTCAATGATTTTGTCAATGATTGCTTCGGCAGTAGTTGTAGGTGGAATTTCTCTGATGTCAATGCAGTTGAATTCCTTATCATAAGTATACTTTGCTCTTACCTTGATACCGCCACGACCTGTACGATAAATTTCTTCCATTTCGTCACGATTGTAAAGGATTGTACCGCCGCCGACGAAATCAGGTGCGGGCATTGTTTCGATACAATTGTGATCCTGATTTTTAATAAGCTCAATTGTAGTTTCGCAAAGCTCTTTTAAGTTGAAGGAACAAATTGAGCTCGCCATACCAACAGCAATAGCGAGGTTATTATTTGCGAGAATTGACGGGAAGGTAACAGGAAGAAGAGTAGGCTCCTTCATTGAGCTGTCGTAGTTATCTACAAAGTCAACTGTGTTCTTATCAATTTCACCGAAAAGCTCATTACAGATGCTGTCAAGCTTTGCTTCTGTGTAACGGGGTGCGGCATAGTGCATATCACGGGAATATGCCTTACCGAAGTTACCCTTTGAATCAACAAAGGGATTAAGAAGAGCTTCATTT